>NZ_JBFAKV010000034.1:0-74435 GCF_040655895.1 Streptomyces sp. NPDC050264 | reverse complement strand
TCGCGATCCACCACAGCGCCTTCAGGGCGAAGCCCGCACCGAAGAGGATCAGAGCAAGAAGAAGAACCAGAAGCAGGGGAACCATTGTTATTACCTCCTGGCCATCCAGTGCTCTCCACTCACACCTACAAACACATGAAAGGCACGTTTCTTTCACGAGGAGCAGGGCATTCCGTCGCAGGTGGAGCGCCCCCTTCCGCACCGGCACGGTGACCATGTTTACCGGGCGGCTGAGCGGCCAGGCGGAACCCCAGCACACGATGTCGATGCCAAGGGAGCGTGACCGGACATGACCGCCAACGAGAAGGCCAAGGCGAAGTTCGAGCAGGCCACCGGGGCCGCAGCAGCAGCCGCGGGACGAGCCGTGGGCAACGAGAGCCTCGCCGCCAAGGGCCGCGCGCAGCAGATGAAGGGCGACGCCCGCCAGGCCAAGGAGAAGACCAAGGACGTCGGCAAGCACTAGCCACGGTCCCGGCTCAACCGCACGCCGGGAGAGCCGGTTCGACCACGCACGAGGGCGGCCCCTGGTCAGGGGCCGCCCTCGTGCGTATGTCTGCGCGCTCAATCGGATTTGTCGGCGGGCCCGGCCCGGCGGTACTCCTCGTTCAGGCGCTGGGCCTCTTCGAGCTGATCCTCGAGGATCACGATGCGGCAGGCCGCCTCGATCGGGGTCCCCTGGTCGACAAGCTCACGGGCTCTGGCCGCGATGCGCAGCTGGTATCGGGAGTAGCGGCGGTGCCCACCCTCCGAGCGGAGGGGCGTGATCAAGCGGGCCTCGCCTAGCGCCCTCAAGAAGCCGGGGGTCGCGCCGAGCATCTCGGCCGCCCGCCCCATCGTGTACGCGGGGTAATCGTCATCGTCCAGCCGGCCGCTGAGCGGAGTATCTGCTGTCATTCCACCTCGATAGGTAACGCGTCAAGGGGGCCCTGGTGCCGTACGGCACCAGGGCCCCGAAGGAAATTCAACACCATCCGCCGGCCCAGTCACAGCGCCGGCCTTCTGTTTCCGCTCCCGCTTTCAGGAGAACCGAGTACGGATCGCGGCGGATCGCGGCTGCTTGACCGAGGACCACCCGGCTGTTCGGGGCCTCTCGGTACCCGGCCCACCGACTGTCGGGCCGGCCGATCCTGATGGCGCCTACCTCCTACGCTTCTTCCACTGCGATCAACAACCTGCTGCCAACTACACGTACCGCTTCCGGCAGTTCATATCTGCCGGATCCTGTTGATCCCTGCCTACGAGAGAAAGCTTAGCGACCCTGGCCGGTAATGTCTACTTCGGCGAATGCAGGTTTTGGATGGTTAGGGCGGAAGGTTCCGAGCGCCGCACAGGCCACTCCCAGTGCCCGGGGCCCCGCCGCGGGAATCAGCGAGCGGCCCGGAGAAGGTCTTCGGCCCGGATGCCGAATAGAATCTGCGGCCATGTCGAAGCCTGACGAACTGCTCACCGTGCTCGCCGCCACAGTCGAGTCCGAACAGAGCACACAGATGTCCCTGACGGTGGTCACCGGTGGCACTGTCATCACCGGTCGACTGGCGCCCGAAGCGGTGTGGCGCCAGCGAGTGTCGGAGGTCCTGACGGACTCGGACCGGCTCAGGCCGTTCTCGGTCGCCTTCACCGCGCTGGAGGCCCGGACGGCACCTGAGCCGCGCGGGGCCGACGAGACGCCCACTCACCTGCATTTCCACGTCGCGCGCATTCTGCAGGGCACGATGGGCATCCCCGAGACGGGCGGCATGTACAGGGTGGCGATCTCGGACGTGAACGCGTGGACCGTCGGCGACTTCAGCTACTCCGACCACTGAGGACCGAGCAACCGGCGTGCGGGCGCCGCCGACCCGGCCGGCGGCGCTCCCCCGCTCCTGAACGGCTCACGCGGCGGTTCAGATCATTCGCCGTGCCGCGGTGAGGCCAGCGGCGCGATGCGGCTGTGCACACGGAACCGGCCGATGGTGCTGCTGAACGACGGCTGAAGATCGACGGCCACCGGCCCGGCGAAGGAGTAACCCCGCTCCGCCGCGTGCCGCCGCACCGGTACGGCGAGGTGACGGCCCACGTCGGCGCCGTCCGCGGTCAGCCGGTGATGGACCGGCGGGGGCAGCTCGACGACGAAGGCATTGGGCACCAGCACGCGCTCCCGGTCCAGGATCAGCGCCTGCTCGTCGCACTGCCGGCACAGTATGGACACGACCTCTCCCTGCTTTCGACGCGGAGGAAGGAGCAGCGTCCACAACGCGTTCGTCCAGCGCTCCATGGTCAGTTCGGCGGTGTCGACCAGTCTCATCGTGCTCGGCTGCCCGCGACCGACGGCAGGACACTCGCCCGATGGAGTGACGGCCGGACATGGAGGGGCCCTGGTGTCGTCCGACACCAGGGCCCCGAAGGAATTGGTACGCCATCTGCCGACCTAGAGAGTCGGCCTTCTGTTTCCGCACGGCCGTCTGTACTGCTGACGGGGGTGCGGGGATCGCGAATGCGTGACCGGAGACCACCTGCCTATCGATGTCCTGCGGTACCCGGGTTTCAGAAATCGGCCCGGGCGATCCTGACGGCGCTCGCTCCCTCCGTTCTTTCCCTCTGGGCCGTATGACGGCCTCGTGCACAGTGAACTGGTTCTGCGGTCTTGACTGCGGCAGCCCCTGATCAGTGCGGGCCGCCCGGTCCGGTGGTCAGTCCCGTCACCGTCGTGTCTGCTCTGGCTCCGAAACTCCACCACCGCACCGTCGTACGGGTGTTGCATCCCGGCAGCTCACGCCGCCGGGCCTTGCTCGTTCTGACCTACGAGAGAAATCGTAGCCACGACGACATCCAATGTCTACTGCAGCCACGATAGATTTCTCGACGCACCTCGGTGAGATAATCCTCTCTGTCAGCCCCGGCACAGCAGTGAGGGCCCGACCGGTGTGTCCGGTCGGGCCCTCACTGAATTGTTCTGAAGTCGGGCGTCGGCTCGCGCCCGCCCCGGTCGGTCAGACCGACATCGCGGACCCGAGCAGGGCCGAGGCCCGCTGGTACGGGCTGCCGACGGCCGGGGGCGCCTCGACGGGTGCGGCGGCGGTACGGCAGGTGAACCCGAGCTGGGCCATGGCGCGCAGGACTTCACCCGCGCTGAAGTCACGGCGGTCCTGGCCCGTGATGAGCTGACCGACCTGCTTGACCGGGTAGTGGCGCCGCCCGATGATCACCGACTCCCCGGTGACCGGCTCGGGCCTGACGCCCTTCATCGTTTCCAGTACGCCGCTCTTGGTCAGGTCGAACGGGAAGCGAGCGATGACACAGCGCATGAGACCTCACAGGGAGAGAAAGAGGCGGGACCGACCGGGGTGTCCGGATTCAGCGGGCGAGGGCGAGTGCGGCCAGGGCGTTGCCATGTCCGTCGGTGATGTCGCGCAGACGGATCCGGTCCGTGTATCCGGAGCCGTCACGGACGGCGGTGAGACGGGTCCGGGTGACCAGAGCGGTACGCCGGCCGTCGTCGTCGCAGACGAGCAGGTGGGCGACGCCGGCGCCGGCCATGACGGACAGGGCGACCTCGACCGTCATGTCCTCCCATACCCGCGGACCGGCGTCATCCGTCGGTTCCTGCACGGCGTGGGTACTCGTCGGGCGGAGATGTATCTGAGCCAACGTCAAAGGTGCCTCCTGCGGAGATGGGTCGCGAAGCGCGATGGGCTATGCCGCGGCGTCGCCGGACTGCCGCGCGGGCGCGCGTCGCGCCGCCGAGGCGGGGCGGCGGCGGCCACGTGAGGCGGAACCGCGCTTCGGGCGTTCGGCCACCGGCTGGGCGATGACGACCGGGATGCCCGAGGGGGCCTGGGCACCGGTGATGCGGTGCAGTTCCTCCTCCCCGGAGCGGACCTGCGTGATCTGCGGGCGGATCCCGGCGTCCGACATGAGGCGGACCATGCTGCGCCGCTGGTTCGGGGTGACGAGCGTGACGACGCTCCCCGACTCGCCGGCACGCGCGGTACGCCCGCCGCGGTGCAGGTAGTCCTTGTGGTCGGTCGGCGGGTCCACGTTCACGACGAGGTCGAGGTTGTCGACGTGGATGCCGCGGGCGGCGACATTCGTGGCGACGAGCACGGTGACGTGTCCGGACTTGAACTGCGTCAGGGTGCGGGTGCGCTGCGGCTGGGACTTTCCACCGTGCAGCGCGGCGGCCCGCACACCGCTGTTGAGCAGGTCCCGGGTCAGCCGGTCGACGGCGTGCTTGGTGTCCAGGAACATGATCACGCGGCCGTCGCGGGCGGCGATCTCGGTGGTGGCCAGGTGCTTGTCTGCGGCCTGGACGTGCAGCACGTGGTGCTCCATCGTCGTGACAGCGCCGGCCGAGGGGTCGACCGAGTGGACGACGGGGTCGGTCAGGTAGCGGCGCACCAGCAGGTCGACGTTGCGGTCCAGAGTGGCGGAGAAGAGCATCCGCTGGCCTTCGGGGCGCACTTGGTCGAGGAGCGCGGTGACCTGCGGCATGAAGCCCATGTCCGCCATCTGGTCGGCTTCGTCCAGCACGGTGATGCTGACCTGGTTCAACCGGCAGTCGCCTCGGTCGATGAGGTCCTTGAGCCGGCCCGGGGTCGCGACGACGATCTCGGCCCCGCCGCGCAGCGCGGAGACCTGCCGGCCGATCGACATGCCGCCGACGACCGTGGTCAGCCGGAGCCTGACGGAGCGGGCGTACGGGGTGAGCGCGTCGGTCACCTGCTGCGCGAGTTCGCGGGTGGGGACGAGGATCAGCCCCAGCGGCTGGCGGGGCTCGGCGCGCTGTCCGGCCGTCCGGGAGAGCAGTGCGAGGCCGAAGGCGAGGGTCTTGCCGGAGCCGGTGCGCCCGCGGCCGAGCACGTCGCGGCCCGCGAGGGAGTTCGGCAGCGTCGCTCCCTGGATCGGGAAGGGAACGGTCACGCCCTGCCTGCCGAGTTCGTTCAGCAACGGCTCGGGCATGTCGAGATCGGCGAAGCCCTCCACAGCGGGAAGAGCCGGGGTAATCGTCTTGGGAAGGGCGAACTCACCCTGCGGAGAGGCGGGGCGACGGCCGTATCCGCCGGAACGGGCCGGGCGGTCGGAACGGCGCGGGGCAGGCGCCCCGAAGCGGCTGCCGCCCTTTTCACTGCCGGCGCCACCATTGCGGGAGCGTGCGAAACGGTCGTTCGTGCGTGTGCGGTTCATGTGGAACCTTCCTTAATGCGGCGCACATCAAAGAATTTCTCCGGCAATGAGCGGCACAGAGAAGCACAAGACATGGACCGAATGGACGCGAAAAGCGAGCCGGCCGGAGTGAAATCACCGCGGCACAGGTGCTTGATGGATGGCGCGATACAGACGCCAGGAGTCGGGATCCGGACACGGCAGCGACTCTGCGGCTTGATCCTCGGAACCCGACCGCCCCGCAGGTCGAACCCACTGCGGGGAAACTGCATGCAGCTGGGGCCCGCACCCCGAAGGATGCGGGCCCCAGCTGCAGGTGTGCGTAAGCGTCAGGCAGGAACGATGTTCTCGGCCGTCGGGCCCTTCTGGCCCTGCGCGATGTCGAAGGACACCTTCTGGCCCTCGAGCAGCTCGCGGAAGCCCTGAGCCGAAATGTTCGAGTAGTGGGCGAACACGTCAGCGCCGCCACCGTCCTGCTCGATGAAGCCGAAACCCTTTTCGGCGTTGAACCACTTCACGGTGCCAGTAGCCATGTCATATCTCCTTTGGGGCAGTACATCGGCAACCACACTGTGCGGATGCCGTGTCGCCGCGATGATTACCCCGCCGGAAATGACCGGAGATACAAAAGTGCTCCTGGCGGCTGAGCCGACCAGGGGCACTTGAAGTTCGGGAACCACAACTGCAACTGAGATCGACAGTAGCACGCCGCAACGGCCCGCATGCGGTGGAGAATTTCACCTCGCCTGTTGTGGCAAAAATCCTCACCGCGGGCATCGGCAAACCCTCATCCGGCGGTATCAGATATTGATTGACTGGGAGCGCAGCATCTTCGAAAAAGGCGCCGCTCGCACGGAGAGCGGGCCGGGACCGCTCCACCCCGGGCCTCGTCCGGGAGCCATCCACCCCAGACAAAATTGACGGCGGGCACCGACCCCGCATGAACGTTTCCGCATCTCCGGACCGACCCCGCCCGGACGTGCCGCGCCGCACCCCCCGCGCCGCCTCGCCCCGGGGAGATTCGCCCATTCGGAGCCGCGGAAAGACCGCCGGCCAGGTGGAGCGCGGCCGCTCCGTTATCCGCCGACCCCCGAGTGGCATAAGCCCCATAAGAAGATCATTCGTTTTTCCCTATTAGTTCGGGAGTCCTGTGTGATGCATATCCGCAGACAACTGCTGTTCCTGGCGATCACGCCGCTGGCCATCGGAGTGGCCGCCTCGTCCGCCTGCGCCGACCCCCGGCCCCAGGCCCCCAGCACGGCCGCGCGCCCGCACGCCGCGCCCACCACGCGTACGGCAACGGTCGTCACCGAACTGAGTGCGGAGGAGATCTCCTTCGGTTCCAGCGCGACCCTGAAGGTGAAGGGGAGGCTGGTGGAGGGAGACACCCTGCTGTACCCCCTGCCGAACCTGGCGGTGTCCGTACAGATCAGTGGCGACGACCGCATCGCGCCCGCGCCCCAGCGGTGCAACACCGCCACCACGCGCGAGGGCCGCTTCAGCTGCACCTTCAACGTCACGGCGCACCGGACGACCTCGGCCACCGTCACCTTCGGCGGCAATGCCCTCTTCTCCCCGGGCCGGGCCACCACGACCATCGGCCGCTCTCCCCAGAGCCCCGCGTCACCGGCGGCGACCCCTCCGGCCACGCTCCCCGCCAAGCCACCCGCCGCGCCGGCGACCCCCAGCAGCTCCCCCGCCACCGCGGCCGAGCCCGCTGCCGCGCCGGTGGTGAAATTCCCCGGTACGGCCACGCGCCCGGCGCCCCTGCCGTCCGCGTTCACTAGTCCGACCGCAGCCAGGTCGTGACACCTACGGGTGTCGATGACCGGCCCGCACCGGTGCGTCGGCGCCCGGGCTGAGAGGCCGACCGGCACTGTCGTGCCATGCCGACTCTGTCTCAGACACGCAAGCCGCTCCGATCGACCGTGCTGTCTCTCGCCCTGGCCGCGGGGCTCTGCCTGGCTTCGGCGGGCACAGCCGCCGCGGCCGAGCGTTTCGCCGCCCCCGATGGGCCGGCGACCACGTTCTCGGCCTCGACCTCGACCCCGCCATCGGCCACGGCCACCACCGGCCCGTCGTTCCACCAGAAGACGGTGGAGTTCACCCCCGACCGCATCGACTACCGCGACACCGCGTCCGGCTTCGACGCCGCCGGCGCGGCGTACTTCGAGCAGACCCTCCTGACGGTGGGCGGGCCCGACAGCTTCCACTACTCCACGACCCGGTCGCACTCCTGACCGCTGGAGTACCCGGACATACGTGTGCCCCGAAGTCATGGACTTCGGGGCACACGCGTCGGTCCGGCTCAGTGGCCAGGCCGCACAGTGGACCGCGTCAGGAGTGCGAGCCCGTCGTGTTGCCGGAGGCGCCCGTCGGGCCGGCCTGCTTCGTCGTGGTCACGAAGTACGCGGTGCCGTCCGGGGTGAAGCCGCTGACCGTGGCCGACGTCCGGCCGCCATTGGCGTTCGCCGAGTTCTGCGCCTTCTCGTAGGCCGGCCCGTCGTGGTCGTGGGCCGACGCGAGGCCGGCGGTGCCGATGACGAGGGGGGTCACGAGGGCACCGACAGCAACGTACTTGGCAATCTTGCGCATCTGATGCGGTCCTTTCAGGGTTCGCGGCCCAAGGCAAGCCCCAGCACCTTCGCCGGGGCCCGGCGGAACGAGCCACCTTCCGCCGCGATCGACCCTGCCGTCTCCCACAACACCGCGCATCCGCAGCTGTCACTTTCCGTAACGGAACCACAAAGCCTCGTCCCCCCAACACCCCGCTGAGCAGCACAAATGCGCGTACGGCCATCAACGGTGTGATCACCGCAATTCCCCCGCACGGCCGCTTCGGCCGTACCTCGCGCCTTGCCCGGCATCCCTTTGCGCGGCCCCGGCGGGCGACACAGACTCGAACCGCCCGCGGCCCACCGGCCCGGAGCCCCACCCACACCTGCCGGAGGATCCATGTCCCGCACTCACCGACGCGCCGCCCACATCCTGGCGGTTCTCGCCCTGACCACCGGCGCCGCCGCACTGGCCACCGGAACCGCCGTGGCGGAGGACCACCTCGAGATCGTCAGAGCGACCACCACGAGCGACCACGTCGAGGTGACCGTCCGCTACCGGTGCGATCCGCTCATGGGCACCGACACCCTCGGCATCGCACTCGCCGACACCTCCGACGGCGGCATCTACTCCGCCACCACCATCCCCACCTGTGACAACAAGCTCCACGAAGCGAAAGTCTCCGCGGCGCGCCACGTAGGGCCCGCCGCAGCGGCCAACAGCGACGCCGTCATCACCGCCACCCTCGGCATCAGCCCCGATCCGCAGCTGTTCCCCACCGCCTCCACCCAGGCCACTCTCTCCCTGAAGAACCGCGGCTGACGTACACGCCTGTGGATCACATCCCGTCGCCGTACGGGTAGTTGACGGGCGGAGCCGAGCGAACCAGGCTCCGCCCGATGCGGCCGGCCAGCCGGGGGCAACACCCGGGCGCCACCGGGGCGGTGACGCTGCCTCAGTTCCGCGGCGCGATCCGGGGAGCCGATCGACCGATGACTTCGCGCGTGTCGAGCAGTCCCAACTCATAGACACGCACCCCATCGTCCGGAGGCACCATGACCACCAGCAAGCAGGCACTGCCGCCCGTCGTCTCCACCGCTACCTGGCAGAAGGAACTGGCGGCGCTGCGCATCCGCGAGAAGGCCGTCACGCGCGAGCTCGACTCCGTCGCCGCTCAGCGCCGACGGCTGCCGATGACCGAGATGCCCGACTACGTACTGGAGGGTGAGGACGGTCCGGTCCGGCTGGCCGAGATCTTCGGCGAGCATCCGCAGCTGATCGTCTACAACCACATGTGGCACGACGGCGCGGAGTGGCAGTGCCCCGGCTGCACCGGCTTCACCACTCAGTTCACCCGGCTCCTCGGCCTGGAGAAGTTCGGCGCCCGGTTCGTGATCGTCACCCAGGGACCGATCGACCAGGCGCTCGCCTACAAGCGCAGGGTCGGGAACGCCATGGCCTGGTACTCGACGGCGAACAGCTCTTTCGGCAGCGACGTCGGGGCCCCGCCGGACGCCGGATTCGCGGTCAACGTGTTCCTGCGCGACGGCGACACGGTGTACCGGACCTGGCACACCGACGGCCGCGGTACCGAGCAGCTGAGCCATCTCTTCGGGCTGATCGACGTCCTGCCGTACGGCCGCCAGGAAGTGTGGCAGGAGTCACCCGAGGGCTGGCCTCAGGCACCGGCCTACAGCAAGTGGGCGACATCGCAGGAGATCGCAGCCGCCTACGGCGAGGACAAGTGAGGAGGAAGGCGAGGGGCTGACCGGGGGTGTCCCGACCCACCCGTGAACCTGTGTAGACTGGGGTTCACCGACGCGGGGTGGAGCAGCTCGGTAGCTCGCTGGGCTCATAACCCAGAGGTCGCAGGTTCAAATCCTGTCCCCGCTACGAAACGAAGGAGCCCGGCAGCAGCCGGGCTCCTTCTTCGTTGTGCGTCACGGCTCTTCCGGGCCGTCCTCGTCGAGTTCGAACCACACCGTCTTGCCTTCGGGTTCGGGGCGGACGTTCCACTGGTGCGCCAGCAGGTCGAGGAGGACCAGGCCGCGCCCGGAGGAGGAGAGTTCGCCGGGGGCGCGCCGGTGCGGGACATCGTCGCTGCGGTCGGTGACCTCCACGCGCAGCCGTCGACGGCCGGGCGTGCCGCTGAGGCCGGCGCGGAGGACGGCGACGTGTTCGGTGTGGACCAGGACGTTGCCGAGGAGTTCGGAGGCGAGCAGGACCGCTGTGTCGATCTGCTCCGGGCGTGCCCAGTCGTGGAGCAGTCCCTGGAATTCGATCCGCGCGTCGCTCAGGGCCTGCGCCTGATCCTGTTCGAGGGTGAGGTGCAGGTGCCGTCCGGGCGGGTCCGCGTGGGTCGCGGAGGGGTCGCGGCGCAGCAGGAGCAGCGCGATGTCGTCCTCCGTGACGGAGGCGGGCTGGTCCCGCGTCTGCGGGGTCTGCGGGGCCACGACCGCGCTCAGCAGCCGGTCCGCCAGGCCGTCCAGGTCGTCGGGGCCGCCGGGGGACAGCGCGTTGCGTACGCGCAGCCAGCCGGAGTACATGTCGTGGCCGCCGGACTCGATCAGGCCGTCGGTGCAGAGCATGAGGATCTCGTTCTCGCGCAGGGTGAGGACGTTGACCGGATAGTTGTCCTCCGCGAGGTCCAGGCCCAGGGGCAGGCCGCCGCGCAGGTGCTTGAGCACGCAGGTTCCGTCCGGCAGGCGCAGCACGGGGTGGGGGTGTCCGGCGCGGGCGACGCGCAGGATGCCGGAGGCGGGGTCGGCCTCCAGGTAGATGCAGGTGGCGAAGCGGTCCTCGTCCAGTGCCGCCAGGAAGTGCGAGGCGCGGACCAGGACCGCGTCGGGGCCGTGTCCCTCGGCCGCGTAGGCGTGGATGGCCGTGCGCAACTGGGACATCAGGCCCGCGGCGTGCATGTCGTGGCCCTGGACGTCGCCGATCACCACGCCGAGGCGTCCACTGGGCAGGGCGATGCAGTCGAACCAGTCGCCGCCCACCATGAGTCCCCCGCCGGTGGGGAGGTAGCGGGCGGTGGTGGTGAGCCCGTCGACGCCGGGGCCGGTGCGGCCCATGCTGCTGCGCAGGCTCTGGGAGAGCGCGCGGTCGGCCTGGCCGGTGTAGGTCTGCTCGATGCTCTGGCTGAGCAGGCGGGCGACGGTCACCAGGAGGGCGCGCACGCTGTCGGTCATGTCCACAGGCGCGTCGAAGGCGGCCATCCAAACGCCCGTGAGCTGGCCGTAGGTCGTCAGCGGCAGGAAGGCCCAGGCCTTGTGTCCCTCTCGGTCGGCGAGGTGCCGGGTGGCGGGGAAGCGGGCGCCGTATTCCTGCGGGGACGCCAGGAACACGGGGCGTCCGGTCTGTGCCACCTGTGCGCCCGGGTAGTCGCTGCCCAGTGGGACCCGGAAGGCGCTGTCCTCACAGCCGGGGAATCCAAAATGGCCCACGCAGTGCAGCAGTTCGCGGTCGGCCCGGAAGACCGCCTGGCCGCACAGCGGCAGGGTGGTGTCGGCCAGCTGGGCGATCAGGGCCAGCGCCTCCCCCAGCGAATCCGTCCGCGCCAGGGCGTGGCCGGTCACGAGCAGGTCGGCTCCACGGTGGCGCACCCGGTCCGACGCATCGCCGGCCCCGCCTTCCGTCGGTCCCTCCAGGCGATTGAGGGCCTCGACCTGGCGCACCTCGGCGGCGTACTCCTCAGAATTGCCGTGCTCGCGCCCACCACCCACCTGCGGCACTCCCGTCTACTCGGCGCAGTCCTCGTCCCCATGTTCCGCCGACCAGGTGTGACGCGCCTGCTCGGCCGGGGCCGGGCGGCCGTCTGCCGGGTGTCGTGACGCCGCGGCAATCCGCCAGAAGGGGCTAAACCTGTTCCGCTCCGATTCGAGCCGGATGCGTGGACGTGGCCCTCCGGCATTGACCGGGGCGTGGCGCGGCGCGCGTATCTGTCGTTGCTCAGTACATGGAGACCTACGACACCACTCCCCCGGCAGCGGCCCGGCCCACGGGTGCCCACTGGCTCGACGCCCCGGCGATCCACCACGGCCTGTGCGGATGCTGCCTCGACGAGGCGGAAACGTCTCAGCGGTCTGCCGGAACGTTCCGCTACGCGATGATCGGGATGGCGTGCGCCCTGATCCTGACCGGGCTCGCGGTGGCCGTGGCCGGCTGACTGCCGCGGAACGCGGGGCGGGCGCCGAACTGGTCCTGGCGGGGCGAGTGTTGAGCCGCGTACCGCGCTGACGGGCCGGCTGCTGCATTTGGGGGAACCGCGTCCGCGCGGAGGCGCGTAATCCGGGTTCGTCGGAGGCGGTGGGCTAGTCGTGGTCGTATCCCCGACAGCTCCGACGAAGAGAGCCCCCTGATGACGTCCTTGGAGAGCGCCGAGGCCCCACCCGACGCAGCCGATTCGGAAGGTGCCCAGGCGCGCCATCCCGGTGCGATCGTGGTGAAGTGGCTCAGCACCACCGACCACAAGACGATCGGGACGATGTACTTGTCGACATCGTTCGCGTTCTTCCTCATCGGCGGGGTGATGGCGCTCTTCATGCGCGCGGAACTGGCCCGCCCCGGAACGCAGTTGATCTCGAACGAGCAGTTCAACCAGGCGTTCACCATGCACGGCACCATCATGCTGCTGATGTTCGCCACGCCGCTGTTCATCGGCTTCACCAACTGGATCATGCCGCTGCAGATCGGCGCCCCCGACGTCGCGTTCCCGCGGCTGAACATGTTCGCCTACTGGATGTACCTGTTCGGCTCGCTCATCGCCGTCGGCGGTTTCCTCACCCCCCAGGGTGCCGCGGACTTCGGCTGGTTCGCCTACAGCCCGCTGACCGACGCGGTGCACTCCCCCGGCATCGGCGGGGACATGTGGATCATGGGTCTCGCGTTCCAGGGGTTCGGCACGATCCTGGGCTCGGTCAACTTCATCACCACCATCATCTGCATGCGCGCTCCGGGCATGACCATGTTCCGCATGCCGATCTTCACCTGGAACGTGCTGCTGACCGCCGTCCTGGTGCTGCTCGCCTTCCCGGTCCTCGCCGCCGCGCTGCTGGCCCTCGAGGCGGACCGCAAGTTCGGCGCGCACGTCTTCGACGCCGCGAACGGCGGCGTGCTGCTCTGGCAACACCTGTTCTGGTTCTTCGGCCATCCCGAGGTGTACATCATCGCGTTGCCGTTCTTCGGCATCGTGTCCGAGGTCATCCCGGTCTTCAGCCGCAAGCCGATCTTCGGGTACTCCGGCCTGGTGGGCGCCACCATCGCCATCGCCGGCCTCTCGGTGACCGTGTGGGCTCACCACATGTACGTCACGGGCGGGGTGCTGCTGCCGTTCTTCTCCTTCATGACGTTCCTGATCGCCGTGCCGACGGGCGTGAAGTTCTTCAACTGGATCGGAACGATGTGGAAGGGGTCGCTGTCCTTCGAGACACCGATGCTCTGGTCGGTCGGTTTCCTCGTCACCTTCCTCTTCGGTGGGCTGACCGGCGTGATCCTGGCGGCCCCGCCGCTGGACTTCCACATCTCGGACTCGTACTTCGTGGTGGCGCACTTCCACTACGTGGTCTTCGGGACCGTGGTGTTCGCGATGTTCGCCGGATTCCACTTCTGGTGGCCCAAGTTCACCGGCAAGATGCTCGACGAGCGCCTCGGCAAGATCACCTTCTGGACGCTGTTCACCGGCTTCCACGGCACGTTCCTCGTGCAGCACTGGCTCGGCGTGGAGGGCATGCCCCGCCGGTACGCGGACTATCTCGCGGCCGACGGATTCACCGCCCTCAACACCGTCTCCTCCATCTCCTCGTTCCTGCTCGGACTCTCGCTTCTGCCGTTCCTCTACAACGTGTGGAAGACCGCCAAGTACGGCAAGAAGATCGAGGTCGACGACCCGTGGGGCTACGGCCGTTCGCTGGAGTGGGCCACCTCCTGCCCGCCGCCGCGGCACAACTTCGTCACCCTGCCGCGCATCCGCTCCGAGTCCCCCGCGTTCGACCTGCACCATCCCGGCGTCGCCGCCCTCGACCAGCGGCAGAACACGCACGAGGCCGCGTCCTCATGAGCCCGGAGCAGGACGTCGAGTCCGGCATCCGGCAGATGGAGGGCTACCTGCTGTGGAACGCGAAGGTGGCCGCGACGCGGGCCCAGGCCGAGGACTTCACCCAGCGGCTCGACTGGCTCACCACCGCGCAGCGGGAGGAGATCGAGCGCGTCTTCACCGAGGAGCGCCTCACGTTCCACAAGGCCGCGCTCGCGCAGCTCACGGCCCGCGCCCGTGAGCTGCGCGAGGAGTACGACCAGCGCTACGCCCGCCTGAAGGCACGCTGTCTCGGGGTCTGCGCGGGCGGCGTCGGCGCGGCCATCGGCCTGTTCTCGTACGTCGCCCAGAGGTGATCCGTGGGTGCCATTCAGGCGACCTGCGGGGCCGCACACGATACGGCGATCATGGCCGGGTGTGCGGCCCCTCGGCTCAGTCGGCGACAACCACGCAGGCGCTGAGGTGCCAGGTCTCGTCCTCCTTCGCGGACAGTTCCAGGTCGATGTCCTTTCCTGACGCGCCGCCGTCGAGGGGTACGTGGAGCCAGCGGAAGTCCCTGCCGTCGAGCTGTTCGCTCCGGGCCTCTTCGACTCCGTCCACGCTGACGATGAAGGCCCTGTTGAACGTGTTGGGGTCGCCGGTGAGCAGGTGGGCCGTGTGTCGTCCGGCCGGCACCTTCAAACGGAGCACTGTCGAAGCGGCGGAGCGGACGTAGTCGCGTCGCAGGACGTCGAGCAGGCCGGTGTCGGATGCTTCCGGCACGGCGCCGACCCAGCCGAACTCCGCGCCGTCGCTCCACTGGTCGGCGGGTGAGAGACGGGTGTAGCCCTCCAGGAGCGCGGAGGTCGTCGTTCCGGCGTCCAGGGCGTGCACGCACCGGGAGGCGGGCGGGGTGACCACGGCCTGGACCATGCCGAGGCGGGAGGAGCCGAGGACGCGTACCGTGCCCGCTGTCGGCCGGGCGTGGATGCGGGTCAGGGCGGGAGCCTCCGGTGGGACGACCGTCACCTTCGCCGTCTCCGCTTCCCGCGACGCGACGTAGACGGTGGCCGACTCGGAGCGCCAGCCGTCGGGGACCTCGATCGAGGTCACGGTGCGCAGCCCCGAACCGGTCGCGTTGGCGACCTCCACCGGCACGGTGTTGGGTTCCCCGGCGAACAGCACGGAGTCGACCGGCCGGATCGCTCCCTGGATCCAGTCGCGGTGTTCGTCCCGGATGCGGCTCAGGCCGAACCAGTAGGCGGCCAGGGTGTCCCGCCACTGGGCGGCCGCGTCGATCTGCCGGCCGAACACCTCGTCGACGTCCTTCGACCGCCGCCGGTCGACGCGGCCGTGCAGTGTTCTCCAGGCCTCCCGCATCTGCCCGACGCGCTCCGCACCGGAGAAGTGGGTGTCGTAGATGTGCTGGATGACGGTCGTGCCGTCGTCGAGGCGGTGGGTGTAGGGCACATGGTGGAGGAAGAGGAGCAGTTCCTCCGGGCAGTCCTCCAGCGACTCGTAGGCGTCGCGTGTCGCGGGTGCGTACAGCTCGGTGTAGGCGTCGCCGGTGGCGGCGGTCCGGTCGTAGCCGATGCCCGTGCCGTCCGAGTGGTGGAACTGGGTCGTGGTCGTGGGGCTGGGGTCGAAGTGGCCGGTGACCGAGCCGTCCGGCGGGTGCGTCAGGTATCCCACGCCCAGGGGCGAGGTGCAGTCCTCGTAGGTGCGCCAGGAGTTCAGGAGCAACTTTCTTACGGTGTCGACGACTTCCGGGTCGTTGCCGAAGGTCATCCGGGTCCATTCGGTGGCCAGTTCCGGCGCGGACAGCTCCGGGTTCCACGCGAGCCGTCCGTAGCCGTGGGTGTTGGCGGCGGCCAGGTGGGATCCGGTCCAGTTGCGGGCGTCGCCGAAGTTCATCACCCCCGCGAACCCGTAGTGGGAGTAGGAGTGGACGCGGCCTGTCACGACCCGTGCCACCGTGCTGTTCTCGCCGGCCTTCAGGGTGTCGAAGTCCAGGACCTCCTTCCACTGCGGAACGAGATAGCACAGGTGGGTGGCGTGCCCGGTGTACTCCTGTGTCACCTGCAGTTCGATCATGGAGTTGGTGTGCGGGAGAGAGCCGAAGAGGGGATGGGCCGGTTCGCGGACCTGGAAGTCGATGGGCCCGTTCTTGATCTGCAGCACCGCGTTGTCCGCGAACTTCCCGTCCAGCGGCACGAAGTCGCGGTAGCCCTGGCGGTCCCACTCCTTGTCGCTGTCGTGGACGAAGGCCCGCCACATCACGACACCGCCGTACGGCTTCAGCGCGCCGGCGAGCAGGTTCGCGCCGTCGGCGTGTGTGCGGCCGTAGTCCAGCGGCCCGGGGCGGCCCTCGGAGTTGGCCTTCACGAGGAAGCCGCCGAAGTCCGGGATCGTGCGGTAGATCTCCGCCGCCTTCTCCTCCCACCAGGCCCGCACGCCCGGGTCGAAGGGGTCGGCGGTGTCGAGTCCGCCCAGATCGATGGGAGCGGCGAAGTTGGCGGTGACGTGCAGCGCTATTCCGTAGGAGCGCAACACACCTGCCAGCGCGGCGAGTTTGGCGAGAAACGGCGTGCTCAGGTAGTCGGCGCTGGTGTTGACGTTGTTGATCACGGCGGCGTTGAGGCCGAGCGAGGCCAGTACCCGCGCGTAGTCCGTGTACCGCTCGTCCAGTTCGGGCAGGCGGTCCCAGTGGAAGAACGACCGGCCCGCGTAGCCGCGTTCGATGGATCCGTTCTCGTTGTCCCAGTGGTCGGCCACGCGCAGTGGTGCGGCCGGTGATTCCGTGATGTCCACACCGTCGATGGGCCGTCGGGTCTGCACGAGGCGCAGCAGGTGGAAGGCGCCGTAGAGCACGCCGCGGTCGGCCTGGGCGGCCACCACCGTGCTGGTTCTGCCGTGCCGCGTGACCTGACGGATGACGTAGCCCTCGTCGCCCAGTTCGCCGAGGTCGGCCGCCGGTACGAGCGAGCGGATCAGCGCGGAACTCGACGGGGTGCCCACGATCAGGGCGGCACCGGACGGAGCGGTGGAGCGGGGCGTCAGCCGTGTTCCCAGCAGTCCGTCCAGGCCGCGGACCAGTTCCGCGACCGCGGATCTCTGGAGGGCGCCGCCCCCTTGCCGGACCAGGGAACGCAAGGCGGCCCGGTAGCGCTTGAGTTGCCGGGCGTCCTCCACCCGCCGGTACCGCAGCCAGAGTTCATAGCCGTCTTCGGCCTCGAGTGTGTTCACGGCGCTGCCGGCGGCCGCCTGCGTGTCCCGCGCCGATGCCGGAGTGGACAGGACGAGCGAACCCGCCGCCCCTGCCAGGCCCGCTGCCGCCAGGACGCTGCGACGACGTATGTCCGAGCTCATGATTCTCACCTTTCGTCGAGGAACGAACGGTTCAGCCGAGACCCACCGAGAAGACGTGCAGATTCCCTTCCTCGGGCAGCGTGACGGCCGCGATCCGCTTGCCTTCCGGCACCTCGTACGGCTTGCTGGCGAAGACGTACGCCGGATCGCCCTTGCCGCCGGGCGAGTTGCGGTGTTCCGTCTTCGCCACCACGGTGTTGCCGAGGACCGGGTCGCTGCCGCCGCCCGGTTTCGTCCAGTCGCCGAAGGAGAGATCGGCCTGGGCGGTGGCGCCGTCGGTGAAGGTGACGGTGGCGCTGCCCTGGGTGTCGCCGTTGGTGGCCGAGCCGACGAAGAGGAGCCGCTTCGCGTCGCGGGCGTCGGCCGCGATGTCGAGTTTCTGGCCGCTCGCGGTGACGTTGTCGGGGCGCGTGTCCGGCGGGCCGGGCCAGACGAAGGTCGTGCCGGACACCTGGGCCGCCGTACCGCCCGTGAGTCCGGCGTCGGCCAGCGCCTGCCGCGCGTAGCTGTTTCCGGCGCCGTCGAAGTCGGCCTCCGCTGGGTTGTCCTCGCTCGACACGCCGGTGTTCGTGTACGCCCCGGCCAGGGCCGCGCCGACGGATCCGTCCTCGGCGACCAGCACGATCGCGGTGCGGTGTACGGGGTCCGCGGTGCGGCCACGGATGGTGAGCGGCAGTTCGTAGTAGCCGGGGTCCGTGCCGGCCGCCGCCTTCACCGTCAGCTCGGCGGTGCCGGCCCCGGTGCTCGGGTCCAGAACGATGCCCTTCTTCGCCCCGGCGACCGTCAGTCCGGCCGGGGCGTCCGCGGTGACGGCCAGCGTCCGGTCGTGCCCGGCGAGCCGCTGCCCGTGCACGGTGAGCTTCGCGCCGGCGCCGCCCGGGTCCGCGACGGCCTGGTTCGGTGTCGCGTAGGCCAGGAAGTCCTGTTCGCCCTCGCGGTAGGACGGCGGTGCCGCCTTCGCCGAGGTCGCCCAGGAGGTGTCCGGTGTCGCGGAGAGGTCGAAGTCCAGGCGGCCGCCCTTGCTCACCGCCGACTGCGGCAGGTACGTGCGTTCCCAGGTACGGCCGTACGATGACAACGTTGTCGCTGTAGCCGAAACCGGCCGGCCCGCCCCCACGACCAGCGCCGCCACGGCTGCGGCGGCGACGGCGACTTGCGTTCTGAAGCGCCTCACGTACGACTCCTGAGCCTCGACGTCCCGTGCACCACACGCTCGGGCATGCCCACGCCAAGGTCAAGACTCGTGCGGCGGCGCCGCGATCCGGGGCCGGGTTCGGGCCGGGTCGCTCAGGAGGCCGAGCCGACCTGATCGGCTTCGGTCGAGTGGTCCGCGTGCGAGGAGGTGATCACCTCGGAGCGTCGCGTGCCCCGGTCCATGAGGCCTCCCGTGAAGGCGAGTCCGAGGCCCGCCACGGCGAGGGCCGCGCCGACGAGGTTCGGGGAGTTCCAGCCCCAGCCGGCCGAGATGGCCAGTCCGCCGAGCCAGGCGCCGCCCGCGTTGGCGAGGTTGAAGGCGGAGTGGTTGGAGGCGGCCGCCATGGTCGGGGCGTTCGACGCCTTGGCCATCAGCAGCATCTGGACCGGCGTGGTGATGAGGGATCCCATCGCCCCGATGAAGGTGATCGTGATGAGTGCGGGCACGGTGCTGTGGACGGTGAAGTAGAACGTCACCAGCGCCGCGGCCAGCAGGGCCATCCCCGCGTACAGCGTCGGTCGCAGGGCGCGGTCCGTGAGCGGGCCTGCGATCAGCGTGCCGAGGGTCATGCCGACGCCGTAGAGCGCGAGGACCAGCGTGGTCGAGGTGTCGGAGATGCCCGTCACGTTCGTCAGCATGGGCACCAGGTAGCTGTAGACGGCGAAGAACCCGCCGAATCCGACGACGGCCGTGGCCAGGCCGATCACCACCTGCTTGTTGCCCATCGCCCGTAGCTCGTGGCGGATTCCGGACTGCTTGCCGCGGGGCTGGTGAGGAACGAAGAAGGCCAGCGCGGCGAGGGCGACGACACCGATGACGGCGACGGCCCAGTAGGCGGAGCGCCAGCCCAGGTGCTGCCCGAGGGCGGTGCTCGCCGGTACACCGACGATGTTCGCGACGGTGAGCCCGAGGAACATCTTCGACACGGCGCGTGCGGCCCGTTCGGGGGCGACCAGCCGGGAGGCGACGACGGCGCCCACGCCGAACAGCGCTCCGTGCGGCAGGCCCGCCAGGAAGCGCGCGGCGAACAGGAGGCCGAAGTTGGGGGCGAGCGCGGAGGCGATGTTGCCGACCACGAAGAGGCCGGACAGAAGAAGCAGGAGTCGCTTGTGCGGGACACGCGCGCCGATGCCGGTCAGCACGGGAGCACCGACGACGACACCGAGGGCGTAGGCCGAGACGAGGTTGCCGGCGTGCGGCACGGAGACGTCGATGCCGTCGGCGATCTGGGGCAGCAGCCCCATCGTGGCGAATTCGGTCGTGCCGATGCCGAACGCGACAACAGCCAGGGCCAACAGGGCCAGCGGCATGGTGCGGGAGACCTTTCGAAGACAGCGCGTGGAATCGGGGTTCCGAGCCCCATTGCCCGGCGCCACCTCTTGGAGGGGCAGGCCCACAAGGATGCAGCAGCGCGGAGGGCACGCGCATTCCAAGATCGACCCTCGCGCAACAGTGACCTCGGTCACCCTTTCGCCGTCACTCTTGTCCCGCTGATCCGGGAGGTTTGCCGTCCAGGGGGTACACGACCGGACATGCACACTCACAGCCATTACGTACTGGCCGCCGCGGGCGGCTCCTCGCTGATCTTCGTCGTCGTCGGCATCGTCGTGGTCCTCGGCCTCATCGCCATGGTCGTCTTCGGGCGGCGTCGCACGGCCCGCCGTACCGAGACGACCGCTCCCGCCCCCGGTGAGCACCAGGTCCGCGCCGAGGCCCAGCGCGGTACCACCTGGCAGACCCCGGACGACGACCCCGACCAGGGCAACCCCCACCCTGAGCGCCGCCCCTGAGGGTGCGCTGCCACCGCGCGGGTCCGCCGTTCGAAAGCCCGGCTCTCAGGCGGCCCGCGTGAGGCAGTCCTCCACCACCTGCCTGTCCAGGGCGGCCCGGACCAGCGCCGCCGCCACTTCGGCGCGCGGGGCGTCACCCGCGAGGCGGGCCAGCGCGGCGGGGTCCTTCGGCAGTCCCAGGCGTTCGGCGCCCTGAATCGTCTTCGCGTCCAGGTACGGCGCGTACTCGGGCCAGACGTCCTGCACCTCGCGCAGGAAGATGTCCACTCCGGTCGGGCCGAGCCCCGGTGTCCTGCGCAGCAGGTCGCGCACCGTGTCCACGTCGCCGTCCGCCTGCTCGCGCACGGTCCGCAGGTCGCCGCCCCACTCGTCGAGCATCAGCCGGGCGCCGTCGCCGAGCTGCGTGGCGGTCCGCTCGTCGTAGCGCCGGTACCCGCCCTCCCCCAGCGCGTCGACGCGCCGCTGCCACGTGGCGTCGGCCATGCGCCGTGGATCGCGCAGGCCGGCGTCGTACAGCGCCCGCGTCGTCGACACCGCGACGGAGGCGCGGATCCGGGCGCTGAGCAGGCTGGCGAGGACCAGCGTCCGGTACAGCGGCTGAGGGGTGTCCTTGAGGTGGATGCCTGCCTCGGCAGCGTAGGTCTGCCCGTGTCCGCGCAGGAGTTCCCGCATCACGTTCCGGTTGTCGCTCGTGCCGCCGGACTTGTCGCCACTCTTGGTGTCGGACTTGTCATCGGTCTCTGGGTCGGACGTGTGGTCGGTCATGACTTCGCTTGCTCCCTGACGACGTCGGTCGGCTTCTTGTCGTCGCGTAGTCCCTGGTAGCGGGGGTGGCGCAGCATGCCGTCACGGGTCCACTCCGAGAAGTCGATCTGCACGACCAGCCGCGGCCGCGCCCAGTGCGCGCGGCTCTGCGTGACCCGGCCGGCGAACGGTGACGCGTCCACGTGGAGTTCGTCGAGCCGCTGCCGCAGGGCGAGCAGGGTACGCCGGTCGAACCCGGTACCGACCTTCCCCGCGTAGCGCAGCTGCCCGTCCTCGCCGTCCTCGTAGTACCCGATGAGGAGGGCGCCGAGGCCCTCGCGGCTGCCGGCGGGCTCGGTGAAGCCGCCCACCACGAACTCCTGGCCCTGGGCGCACTTCAGTTTGAGCCAGTCGTCCGAGCGGCGCGGCTGGTACGTGCTGTCGGCCCGTTTGGCGATGAGCCCCTCCCACCCGCGTCGGCACGCGTCGGCGAGGAGTTCGGGACCGCCCTCGTTGCGGTGCGCGGTGAACCGCAGCGGCGCCTGGAACGTCATCGCGCGTCGCAACAGGGACTTGCGGTTGCGCAACGGCAGCCGCCGCACGTCGACGCCGTCCAGCCGCAGCAGGTCGAAGACGTAGTACGTGACGGCGACCTTGCTCGCCTCGACATCGGCGCGCCGGGTCAGCCCCATGCGCTGCTGCAGCCGGCCGAAGTCCGTCCGCCCGTGCGCGTAGGCGACGATCTCGCCGTCGACGGTGAAGTCCGCGCAGTCCTGCGCGGCGAGCGCGTCGACGATCTCCGGGTAGGTGGCGTCGAGCCGGCGCCCCGACCGCGACCGGAGCGTGACCTCGCCGTTCTCCCGCACCGCGAGTACCCGGATGCCGTCCAGTTTCCGCTCGAAGACCCATCCCGCGGGGAAGTCACGGCGGTCGCTGAGGGGCGCCAGCATCGGGGACGCGGCGAGGTCGACGCCCGGCGCCGCCGTGCGCGTACGTCCGTCGAGCGCGGGCGGCAACGTGTCCAGCAGCCCGGTCATCCCTGTCCCCCGCCGTCCGGCTCCCAGGCCGGTGCGTCCGGTGCCTCGGAGACCTGGCGCAGCGTACGGCCGCTGCGTACCGAGCGGGCCCGGCGCGGGTCGGGGGTGCCACCGCCCGAGCCGCGCCCGGACGGGGCTCCGGATCCGGTCCGCACGAGGAGCCAGGTCGGCTTCTGGGCCGAGCCGCCGCTCTTCTCCTCCCGACCGTGGAACCGGGTGAGCGCGTACTGTCCGCGCAGTTTCTCTCCGTGGAGCTCGAACGTGACGTGTCCGTTCTCCAGAGCTTCCCCGAACGGCACCGGACGGTGCCGTTTGTCGTGACTGGTCGGCCGGTACGTGCCCCGGTCCCAGACGATCACCGTGCCACCGCCGTACTCGCCCCGCGGGATCACCCCCTCGAAATCCCGGTACGCCATAGGGTGGTCCTCGGTGGGGATGGCGAGCCGCTTGTCGTGCGGGTCGGTGGACGGGCCCTTGGGGACCGACCAGGACTTGAGTACGCCGTCGACCTCGAGGCGGAAGTCGAAGTGCATCGTGGTGGCATCGTGGATCTGCACCACGAACAGGGGTTCTCCGGACGCGGCCGGCACGGCTTCCTCTTGTGCCGCGTGCTCGCCGCTCGGCTCACCGGTCCTGTCGAAGTGCCGCTTCCCGCGGTAGGTCCGCAGTCCGTCCTTCTGGCTCACGACGCCTTCCTTTCATGATCAGGCGGCCTACCGCCCCGCGGCCTGGGTGGCGTGCTCACGGACCGAGGCGCAGCTGCGGGTGATGAGACGGGAGACGTGCATCTGGGAGATGCCGATCACCTCGGCGATGCGCGCCTGCGTCATGTCCTCGAAGTAGCGCAGGTAGAGGATGGTGCGTTCGCGTTCGGGCAGGTATTCGAGGCCGGCCTTGGCGGCTTCCCGGTCGGCGACGAGGTCGTAGCCGGGCTCGGCCGCGCCAAGAGTGTCGGCGAGGCTGAACCCGTCGTCCGCGGCGGCGGCCGTTTCGGCGTCCAGGGACAGCGCGCGGTAACTCTCCAGCGCCTCCAGGCCGTCGCGCACCTCGTCGCAGGTGAGCCCGGTGTGTTCGGCAAGGTCGGCGATGCCGGGTTCGCCGTCGCCGCCGGGACCGTTCATGAGGTCCCGGCGCGCGACGCGGACCTTGTTGCGCAGGTCCTGGACGCGGCGGGGCACCCGTACATCCCAGGTGTGGTCACGGAAGTACCGGCGCAGTTCCCCGGTGATCGTGGGGACCGCGTAGGGCTCGAAGGCGCCGCGCTCGGCGTCGTACCGGTCGACGGCCTTCACGAGTCCCATGGCCGCGACCTGCTCCAAGTCCTGCATGTTCTCGCCCTTGTTGCGGAACCGCCGGGCCAGTCGGTTGGCCATCGGCAGCCACGCCTCCACCAGCTCCTCGAAGAGCAGCTCGTGTTCCGGTCCTGCCGGGCTGTCGGCCATGCGCAGAAACGTCTGCTCGGTGTCGGGGGCGTCGTCGTGCGGGTGGTGAGTGACCATGGAGAACTCGCTCCTCAACGCTTGAAAACAAGACGCGAGGAGCAGCCAGACCTCATCCGGGTGCATCGCTCCCCGCGGACGCGCCTGTGATCCCAAGCACTCTCATCCGATTGCCCGTCGTACCAAGTGACAAACAACAGCTCACTGATCACGCTACGCGCGGCCGGTGCGCGGCGCACACGGAGGAAGTGCAGTCAGTGCAGTCAGTGCAGGCTGGGCTGTGAGGGCCCCGATCACGTGGCCGCCCGTTGGGCCTGACGCTGCGGGCCGCCGACGGCACCCTGCTCGTGTGCGACGCCGAACGCGGGCCGCCGCCGTTCGGCCTCCGCGCGGTGCACGTACTCCTTCTCGCCCGCACCCGCGGCCCACTGGTCGATCTGCTGCACCGGAGTCCGCCGGTACGCGCCCTCGCCCTCGGCCCGGCCCACCCTGCGGCCCACGAGGTGCGACGCCTTCCGCGGGCATGCGCGTCCGAATGCCGGTAACCCGGATCCCTGCGTCCCATCGGCACAACTCACCGGCGCACCTCACCGGCCCGGCACGAAAGGACTCCTCCATGACGAAGAAGGTCTCCGACCACATCCTCGAGCGCCTGCGCGAATGGGAGGTCGAGCATGTCTTCGCCTACGCGGGCGACGGCATCAACGGGCTTCTCGCCGCGTGGGGACGGGCCGACAACAAGCCCGAGTTCATCCAGTCCCGCCACGAGGAGATGTCCGCTTTCGAAGCGGTCGGCTACGCGAAGTTCTCCGGCAAGGTCGGCGTCTGCGCCGCCACCTCGGGACCGGGCGCCATCCATCTCCTGAACGGCCTGTACGACGCCAAGCTCGACCACGTGCCCGTGGTGGCGATCGTCGGGCAGACCAACCGCAGCGCCATGGGCGGCTCGTATCAGCAGGAGGTCGACCTGCTGAGCCTCTTCAAGGATGTGGCCTCCGACTTCTGCGAGATGGTCACCGTCCCCGAACAGCTCCCGGGCGTCATCGACCGCGCGTTCCGCACGGCGTACGCGCGCCGCACCGTCACGGCGATCATCGTCCCCGCCGACGTGCAGGAACTCGACTACACGCCGCCCACGCACGCCTTCAAGATGGTCCCCTCCAGCCTCGGCATGGCCTCCTACGCGCCCGTCCCCGCCGACGAGGACCTCCTCAAGGCCGCGGAGATCCTCAACGCGGGCGAGAAGGTCGCCGTACTCATCGGCCAGGGTGCCCGCGGCGCCCGCGCGGAGGTCGAACAGCTCGCCGATGTGCTGGGCGCGGGCGTCGCCAAGGCGCTCCTCGGCAAGGACGCGCTGCCCGACGACCTCCCCTACGTCACCGGGGCCATCGGTCTGCTCGGCACCCGTCCCTCGTACGAGCTGATGCAGGGCTGCGACACCCTCCTGGTCATCGGGTCCAGCTTCCCCTACGCCCAGTTCCTGCCCGAGTTCGGCCAGGCGCGCGCGGTCCAGATCGACATCGACCCGCACATGATCGGGCTGCGCTACCCCTTCGAACTCAACCTCGTCGGTGACGCCCGCGGCACCCTGACCCGGTTGCTGCCGCACTTGAAGAAGAAGCACGGGAAATGGCGCAAGAAGATCGAGAACGACACCGCCCGCTGGTGGGAGGTGATGGAGCGCCGCGCCGCCGTCGAGGCCGATCCCATCAACCCCGAGCACGTCGTGCACACCCTCGACGCCCTCCTCCCCGACGACGTGATCCTCGCCGCGGACTCCGGTTCCGCCGCCAACTGGTACGCCCGGCATCTGCGGTTGCGCGGCTCGATGCGCGGTTCGCTGTCGGGGACGCTCGCCACGATGGGCCCGGGTGTCCCGTACGTCATCGGGGCGAAGTTCGCGCACCCGGGGCGCCCCGCGATCGCGCTCGTCGGCGACGGGGCGATGCAGATGAACGGCATGGCCGAGCTGATCACCGCGGCCAAGTACTGGCAGGAATGGGAGAATCCGCAGCTCATCGTGGCCGTCCTGAACAACCAGGACCTCAACCAGGTCACCTGGGAGATGCGTGCCATGTCGGGGGCGCCGCAGTTCCTGCCCTCGCAGGCGCTGCCCGACGTGGCGTACGCGGACTTCGCCCGCTCGCTGGGGCTCGGCGGTGCGCGGGTGGAGAAGCCGGGTGACGTGGAGAGCGCCTGGCGTCAGGCGCTCGCTTCCGACCGGCCGTTCGTGCTCGACTTCCGCACGGACCCGGCGGTGCCGCCGATCCCGCCGCACGCCACTCCGGAGCAGATCGAGGCGGCGGCCACCGCGATCCTCAAGGGCGACAGCGACACGGCGGACGTGCTGAAGCAGGGGTTCAAGGCGAAGGTGCAGGAGATGCTGCCCGGCGGTCGACGGGACAAGTAGGGCTGGTGGTGCCCAGGCCGGCGGTGCCCGGCCCGGGCACCCGTCCGCCTGCGGGTGCCCGGTGTGTCGCCGCAGGTGACGGCGGGTGCGGCGCGGGTGTGCTCGGGCCGACGACGGGTACCCAGCCCCGCATCGCCAACTATGAGGAGCCGCTCGTGCCCCATCGCCCCCAGAACGTCTTCGTACTCGGTCTCGACGACGCCAATCTGCCCGCCCTGCAAACCGTCCCCAACGCTCACGACCTGCGCTTCCACCACCTCCTGTCCATCGAGGAGCTGCAGCAGGGCGAGGTCAGCGTTCCTGACCTGATCGACCGCGCCTGCAAGGTGCTCGATGGATTCGACGGCACGATCGACGCGATCGTCGGCTTCTGGGACTTCCCGGTCAGCACGCTGGTTGCCGTGCTCGGCGAGCGCTACGGCACCCGCGCCACGAGCCTGGAGTCGGTGGTCAAGTGCGAGCACAAGTACTGGAGCCGGCTGGTCCAGGCAGAGGTCGTCTCGGAGCATCCGAACTTCGGACGGGTCGACCTCGACGCGGACGATCCGCAGCCGCCGGAGGGCGTCTCCTTCCCGATGTGGCTCAAGCCCGCACTGGCGTACTCCTCCGAACTGGCCTACGGGGTCACGGACATGACCGAGTTCCGCGAGGCCGTCGAGAAGATACGCAACGGCATCCAGCGGGTCGGCCGGCCCTTCGAGTACATCCTGGACCAGCTCGAACTCCCGCCGGAGATGGCCGGTGTCGGCGCCCAGGTGTGCCTGGCCGAGGAGACGCTCGAAGGGCTCCAGGTCGCGGTCGAGGGGTATGTCCATGACGGTGAGGCCACCGTCTACGGCGTGCTCGACTCGATCAACTACCCGGATTCCACCAGCTTCCTGCGCCACCAGTACCCGTCGGCGCTGCCGGCGCCGGTGCAGCAGCGGCTGCGGGACGTCTCCGAGCGGGTGATGCGCCACATCGGCATGAACGAGGCGACCTTCAGCATCGAGTTCTTCTACAACCCGCGCACCGACTCGATCGCGATCCTGGAGATCAACCCGCGGCACTCCCAGTCGCACGCCGAGCTGTTCCAGTACGTCGACGGTGTGCCCAACCACCACTCCATGCTGGCGCTCGCCCTGGGCAACGACCCCGCGCTCCCGAACCGCGAGGGTCCCTACGCGCTGGCGGCCAAGTGGTACTTCCGCTGGTTCACCGACGGTGTGGTGCGCCAGATCCCGCCGGCCGACGAGGTGGCCAAGATCGCCGAGTCGGTCCCCGGCGTCCGGATCGACGTCGTGCCCGAGGAGGCGCAGCGCCTCTCCGACGTCGGCCAGCAGGACAGCTACAGCTATGAAGTGGCCCACATCTTCACCGGAGGTGACAGTGAGGAGGAGCTGCGCGAGAAGTACGACCACTGCGTGGCGGCCCTCCGCCTGAGCTTCGACAGCCCGACCGCCCACTCCGCCTGAGAGAGCCATGCGATACGTCGAGAACCTCCCGCACGCCACGACGGAAGAGGACAACGTCAGGATCCCGATGTCGGACGGCATCCACCTGTCGGCCCGCGTCTGGCGTCCCGTCTCCTCCGACGGCACCCCCGTTCCCGCCGTCCTGGAGTACATCCCCTACCGCAAGCGGGACCTGAGTTCGGTCCGCGACTCGATCCACCATCCGTACATCGCCGGCCACGGGTACGCGTGCGTCCGCGTCGACCTGCGGGGCACGGGCGACTCCGAGGGTGTGCTCACCGACGAGTACCTGGAGCGGGAGCAGGCCGACGCCGAGGAGGTGCTGGAGTGGCTTGCCGCGCAGCCCTGGTGCGACGGCAGCACCGGCATGATGGGCATCTCCTGGGGGGCGTTCGCCGCCCTCCAGGTGGCCGCCCGCCGGCCGCCGAGCCTGCGCGCCATCGTCATCTCCTCGTTCACGGACGACCGCTACTCCGACGACATGCACTACATGGGTGGTGCGCTGCTCTCCGACAATCTCGGGGAGGCGGGCACCATGTTCGCCTACTCCACCTGCCCGCCCGACCC
The DNA here is from genome assembly GCF_040655895.1 of Streptomyces sp. NPDC050264. Lineage (NCBI taxonomy): Bacteria > Bacillati > Actinomycetota > Actinomycetes > Kitasatosporales > Streptomycetaceae > Streptomyces > Streptomyces sp. NPDC050264. The sequence goes on along the minus strand of NZ_JBFAKV010000034.1, from coordinate 46,719 downwards.
CGCGACGGTCGGCGACCGGTGGCGGGAGATGTGGCACGAACGCATGGAGTCCGTCGAGCCGTGGGTGCTCAACTGGCTGCGTCACCAGCGGCGCGACGCCTACTGGCGGCACGCCTCGGTCTGTGAGGACTACTCGGCGGTCCGGACTCCCGTGCTCGCCTCCAGCGGCTGGGCGGACGGGTACTCCAACGCGGTGTCACGGTTGCTCGGCCGCCTGGACGTGCCCCGCAAGGGCCTGGTCGGCCCGTGGTCCCACAAGTACCCGCACCTGGGCGAGCCGGGGCCCGCGATCGGCTACCTCCAGGAGGTCGTGCGCTGGTGGGACCACTGGCTCAAGGGCGCGGACAACGGCGCCATGGACGGCCCGATGCTGCGCGCGTGGATGCAGGAGAGCGTCCCGCCGTCCACGTCGTACGAGGAACGCCCCGGCCGCTGGGTGGGCGAGACCTGGCCGTCCGAGCACATCGAGGAGACTCCCTACCAGCTCGGTTCGGGCCGGCTGTCGTCCCCGGCCGAGAAGGCCGGAACGCCGTCGAGCACGAGCATCCAATCCCCGCTGTCCGTCGGCCAGTTCGCCGGTAAGTGGGCCTCGTACAACGCGCCGCCGGACCTGCCCTACGACCAGCGCGAGGAGGACGGCGGCTCCCTGGTCTACGAGACGGAGCCGCTTCCGGAGCGTCTGGAGATCCTCGGGACTCCGCGCGTCGAACTGGAGGTGAGCGCGGACCAGCCCGTCACCATGGTCGCCGCCCGGCTCTCCGACGTGGCGCCCGACGGACGCGCCACCCGTGTCACGTACGGCATCCTCAACCTGACGCGCCGCGACAGCACCGACGAGCCCTCCCCGGTGGAGCCGGGACAGCGGTACCGGGCCGTGGTCGACCTCAACGGCGTGGCGCAGGCCTTCCCGCCCGGCCACCGCATCCGGCTCTCCCTGTCGACGTCCTACTGGCCGCTCGCCTGGCCTCCGCCGCGCCCCACGCTCCTGACGGTCCACGAGGCGACCTCCCAGGTGGTGCTGCCGGTCCGCCCCACGGAGAGCGACGACGACACGGCGCCGGCGCTTCCTTTCGAGGACCCGGAGGGTACGCGCCCCCTCACCACCCGGGCCGTCACTCCGCCCGAGGAACGCTGGGAGGTCACCCGTGACCTGGTGGACTACGGCTCCACCCTGGAGATCGTGAAGGACCGCGGCACCGTCCACTTCGACGCGATCGACCTCGACGTGGGCTGCCGTGCGGTGGAGCGGTACACCTCCACCGCCGACGACTTCACCTCTCCCGCGGGCGAGTCCACCTGGACCATGCGCTTCCAGCGCGACGACTGGGACGTAGAGATCCGCACCAGCACGACGCTGCGCTGCGACGCCACCTCGTTCCACGTGAACGCGACGCTGGACGCGTACGAGTCCGACCGCCGCGTCTTCTCCCGCACCTGGAACGAGACGCTCCCCCGGGACGCGCTGTAGGCAGCCCGCCCCGAGCCGGTCGGCTGCGCACGCACCTCTGCCGCTGTCCTGATCCAGGGCAGCGGCAGAGGCGTAGGTGTACGGGTCAGGCCTTGTGCTGCATGCTGCTGCGGGCCGGGTTGGCCTGCTCGGCGGCCTTCGGGTCCTTCTCGGCCGCCTTGGCGCGCACACCCTGCTGGATGCGCTCGCCGACGGACTTGTCGATGTTGGACCAGTACTCGAATGCGCGCAGGAGGACCGGTTCGCTCACGTCGTTGAGCAGGTGCCCGACGACGTTGTCCACGAGACGCTCGCGCGCGGCGTCGTCGAGGACCTCACGGACCATGGTGCCGGCCTGGCCCCAGTCGTCGTCCTCGGCGTGGTCGACGTAGGCGGCGCGGGTGATGTCACCGTCGGCGTACCAGCTGGGCGGGGTGCCGTGGCGGGCCGTGTCGGCCGCCGGACCGCCCTTGGAGTTCGGCGCGTACACCGGGTCCTCGGTCTTGCGGTACGCCATGGCCCCGTCTTTGGAGTAGGTGTGCACGGGCACGACGGGGGCGTTGACCGGCAGCTGCTGGTAGTTGGCTCCGATGCGGTACCGGTGCGCGTCGGCGTAGGAGAACAGCCTCGCGAGCAGCATCCGGTCGGGGCTCGGGCCGATGCCCGGGACCAGGTTGTTCGGCTGGAACGCCGCCTGCTCGATCTCGGCGTGGTTGTCCGTGGGGTTGCGGTCCAGGGTCATCGTGCCGACCTCGACCAGCGGGTAGTCCCCGTGCGGCCACACCTTGGTGAGGTCGAAGGGGTTGAAGCGGTAGGTGGCGGCGTCCTCGTACGGCATGATCTGCACGTACAGCGTCCAGCTGGGGTACTCGCCGTCACGGATGTGCTCGAAGAGATCCCGGGTGTGGTAGTCCGTGTCGGCCGCGGCCATCTGGTCACCCTCGTGCTGGGTGAAGTGCTCGACGCCCTGGTCGGTCTTGAAGTGGTACTTCACCCAGAACCGCTCGCCCTGGGCGTTGATCCACATGTACGTGTGCGACGTGTAGCCGTTCATGTGGCGCCAGGAACGCGGGATGCCCCGGTCCCCCATCAGCCAGGTGACCTGGTGTGCCGACTCGGGCGAGAGGGTCCAGAAGTCCCACTGCATGTCGTGGTCGCGGAGGTTGTTGTCCGCGCGGCGCTTCTGGGACCGGATGAAGTGCTGGAACTTCATCGGGTCCTTGACGAAGAAGACCGGGGTGTTGTTCCCGACCATGTCGTAGTTGCCCTCGGTGGTGTAGAACTTCACCGCGAAGCCGCGCGGGTCACGCCACGTGTCCGGGCTGCCGCGCTCGCCGGCGACGGTGGAGAACCGCGTCACCAGTTCCGTCCGGGTGCCCGGCTGGAACAGGGCGGCCTTCGTGTAGGCACTGACGTCCTGGGTGGCTTCGAAATGGCCGAAGGCACCACTGCCCTTCGCATGCGGCTGCCGCTCGGGAATCCGCTCCCGGTTGAACTGCGCCATCTGCTCGATCAGATACGAGTCCTGCAGCAGGATCGGGCCACCGGCGCCAACCGTGAGCGAGTGTTCATCGCTTTCGACCGGAGCACCGGAATCCGAGGTGGTCGCTTTACCTGTGACGTCACTCATGGGCTACGCATGCCTTTCGTTGCTGATGTTTCTCCACGCCTTGACGGGCCCTGTCTCCGGTTCGGCGCATACGGGGGCGCACCTACGTTGCGTCCATCCTGCGGCCTCTTCTGCGGTACGGCCATTTGTCGGTGTACGGGTCCATGCTCGACCTCCTCCGAGTCTTTCGTCGGGCAGCGTCCGAGTGCCCGGCTCCGCCCCGCGAATACGAGGAAACCGGTGACTTTTTCTTCACCGCGTACGCCGTCGCGTTTCTCATCGCATGGCGAAGCTGTCCGGGTTCGCCGCCGCCCAGTCGGCGGCCCAGCTCCCGGGCGGCTCGGCCAGCAGTTCGCCGGGGGCGAGCCACGCGTACAGCTCGGCGTAGGAGCGGAAAGTGCCGTGGTCCTCGCGGCGCCGCAGCAGGTGGGGGCCGAGCTCCCCGGTGTCGCGGACCCCCATCGCCGCCATGATCTGCAGCGCGCTGTGGACCGTGGCCTGCTGGTAGCGCGTGACCCGCGCGGACTTGTCGGCGACGTCGAGGGCACGGGCGCGCCGCGCGTCCTGGGTGGTGACGCCGGTCGGGCAGTGGTTGGTGTGGCAGCGCTGGGCCTGGATGCAGCCGACGGCGAACATCATGGCGCGGGCCGCGTTGGTGTAGTCGGCCCCCATGGCGAGGCGTTTGACGATGTCGGAGCCCGTGGCCACCTTGCCGCTGGCGCCGATCCGGATCCGGTCCCGCAGTCCCGCGCCGGTCAGGGCGCTGTGCACGGTGAAGAGGCCTTCGGTGAGCGGCATGCCGAGGTGGTCGGCGAATTCCAGCGGTGCCGCGCCCGTGCCGCCCTCCGCACCGTCGACCACGATGAAGTCCGGGGTGACCCCTTCCGCGGCCATGGCCTTGCACACGGCGAGGAACTGGGTCCGCGATCCGGGGCACAGCTTGAATCCCACAGGCTTGCCGTTGGCCAGCTCCCGCATCCGGGCGAGGAACCGGACGAGCTCGCGAGGGGTGGAGAAGACCCGGTGGTACGGCGGCGAGACGACGCTTTCGCCCTCGGGCACGCCGCGTACCGAGGCGATCTCCGCGTTGACCTTGCGGCCGGGCAGGACGCCTCCGATCCCGGGCTTGGCTCCCTGCGACAGTTTCAGCGATATGCAGCGCACGGAAGGGTGCGCGGCCTTCTCGGCGAACTGCCGCTCGTCGAAGTCCCCGTCTCGGGTGCGGCAGCCGAAGTAGCCGGTGCCGATCTCCCAGACGAGGTCGCCGCCGGGCCGTAGGTGATGGTCGGAGAGGCCGCCCTCACCGGTGTCGTGGGCGAAGCCGCCGCCCGCCGCACCCTTGTTCAGGGCCACGACGGCGTTGGAGGAGAGCGAGCCGAAACTCATCGCGGAGACGTTGAGGAGAGCCATGTCGTAGGGCTCGGTGCAGTCGGGGCCGCCGACGCGGACACGGGGTGGCGTGTCGGCCACGTCCACCGGCGCCATGGACGGCACGAGGAATTCGTAGCCGCGCTCCTGCATGTCACGCTCGCTGCCGAACGGTTCCTCGGCGTCGACACCCTTGGCCCGTTCGTAGACGATGCTGCGCGTGTCGCGGTCGTAGGGCCTGCCGTCGTAGTTGCGTTCCACGAAGTACTGCTGCAGCTCCGGGCGGACCGTTTCCATGAGGAAGCGCAGGTGGCCGAGGACGGGATAGTTCCGCAGCACGGAGTGCCGCCGCTGGGCGAGGTCGTGGGCGCCGGTCAGCGCCACCACCAGGCACGGGCCCGCGGCGATCCACCACCACGGGGAGGTCAGCAGGGCAAGGAGCACACTGCCCACTGCGCAGACCACCAGCAGACCCACTGTCGCGAAACGCTTCATGTTCCTCGTCTCACCTGAATCCGGCCGGACCTATGACGGAAAAGGGCCGGGCCGCACAGCGCGGCCCGGCCCTCTCCCCTGCCACACATGTGACCGTCCGTCAGATCATGGGACGGCCGGGCGTCGTCGGGCCCGTACCCGGCGTACCGGGCGTGCCATGCGTACCGGGTGCGCCCGAGGCGCCGGGCGTGCCGTAGTACGTGCCGAGCTGCTCGTGATAGCCGGCGTCGCCGAGGTGCTTCTCCTTGTCGAACTCCGGGGCGCTCTTGATCTCGTCCTTGGTGCGCGCCACCTGGATCGTCTTCGCCTCGGCGTCGATGCCCGTGATGGTTCCGGCGGGCAGCAGGACCTCCTTACCGAAGATCCACACCCCCGTGTCCACCACGATGTACTGCGAGCCGACATCGTTGGAGTGCTTGTCCACCTTGCCGATGCTGCCGTCGGTCGCTTCGACCTTGTAGCCCGTCAGATCGGCGTTCGGAGTGTGACCAGCACTGGCCGGGTAGTTCCAGATGTTCTCGGTCATGGTGGTGCCTCCGTACATCAGTCGCTGTCGGTCAGGCGATACAGGGATGCACCGTGCGTCCTGTCCGGCGACTCCACCCGACTATCCGAGCGACCCGGGTCTAAACGGGTCGGCTCGAACATGGCCGTAATGGCGAGAAACACAACAAAGTCGTGTTCTGGACCGTCGGCTACTTCTGGCCGTTCGCGAACCACTCCGCCAGGTCGGGGGCGACGCGCGGCACCGTGACGGGACGCCCGTCGGCCCGCAGCGACTCCGTCGCCGCGACGCCCGCGGCGACGGCCTCACGGGCCGCGACCGGACTGGTGTCCGTCGCCCCGCCACTGCGGACGAAGCGCAGGAACTCGGCGACCAGCATCGGGTCGGAGCCGCCGTGTCCGCCGTCGCCGGGCGGCGGCATCGGAACGACGAGGTCGGCGTCGGCCCGGTAGCCACTGCGCCGCTGCCAGACGCGGACCTCGGCGGTCTCCCCGTGGTCGCCGAAATTCTCGAGCCGGCCCTCGGTGCCGATGACCGTGTAATTGCGCCAGTAGTCGGGGGTGTAGTGGCACTGCTGGTAGCTGGCGTGCACGCCGCCTTCGAGGCGCATGACCATCATCGACAGGTCCTCGACGTCGACGACGGGGTTGAGCCCGGTCAGGGACAGCGGAGGCCAGTTGTTCTCCGGGTCGTACCAGTCGGGCATGACGGCTCCGGGCGCCTGTCCGGAGCGGTCGGTGATGTCGCCGTAGACGGTGAGCCCGCCGAGCGCGCTGACCCGCTCGGTGTAGGCGCCGGCCAGCCAGTGGATGACGTCCAGGTCGTGGGCGCCCTTCTGCAGGAGGAGGCCCGTGGTGTTGCGGCGGTCGGCGTGCCAGTCCTTGAAGTAGAAGTCGCCGCCGTGACCGACGAAGTGGCGGCACCACACGGCCTTCACCTCGCCGATCTCACCGCGCTTGATGAGGTCGCGCATCACGCGCACCACCGGCATGTGCCGCATGTTGTGGCCCACGTACAGGCGGGCACCGCCGGTGCGCGCGGCCTCCAGGACGCGGTCGCACCCCTCGGTGGTGATGGCCAGCGGCTTCTCCACGAAGACGGCGACCCCGGCCTCCAAGAGGTCGATCGCGAGGGCCTCGTGGGTGTGGTCGGGGGTGATGACGAAGACGGCGTCCAGCTCTTCGGCGGCCAGCATCTCCCGGTGCCCGGGGTAGGCGTGGACGTCGTCGCCGAACCATTGCCGGGCCCTGCCGAACATGTCGGGCGAGGTGTCGGCGACGGCCACCACCGCGGAACCCTCACCGGGGTGGTGGGCCTCCTGCGCGAGGGTGGCGCGCAGGCCGAGCCCGATGACGCCGAGGCGCAGGTCGCGCGTGGGCGTACTGCTGCCGGACGGTGTGGTGGAGACGGAGGAGGTGTCGGTCACGCGTGCTCAGCCCTTCATGCCGGAGAAAGCGATGCCCTGGATGAACTGGCGCTGCATGGCGACGAACACCACGATCACCGGGAGCGTCGCGAGGAGGGACCCGGCCATCAGCACCGGGTATTCGGTCAGGTGGGCGCCCTGGAGGGAGGCCAGACCGGCCGACAGCGGCATTTTCGCCGGGTCGGTGTTGACGATCAGTGGCCACATCAGGTCGTTCCACGACCACAGGAACGTGAGGATGCCGAGGGCGAGGAGCCCGGGGCGGGCCAGCGGCAGGGCGATCCGCCAGAAGACGGTGAAGGGGTTGGCGCCGTCGAGGCGCGCCGCCTCCTCCAGCTCCTCGGGCAGCCCCATGAAGAACTGCCGCAGCAGGAAGGTGCCGAAGGCGGAGAACATGCCGGGGACCACCAGAGCCTGCATGGAGTCCAGCCAGCCGAGGCTCTGCATGATCTGGTACTGCGGCAGCAGGAACAGCTGGCCGGGCACCATCAGTACGGCGAGGAAGCCGAGGAAGATCGCTCCGCGCCCGGGGAAGCGGATCCGGGCGAAGGCGTAGGCAGCCATCGAACAGAGCAGCAGCTGGGCGGCGGTGCGCAGCAGCGCCATCACGACGGTGTTGATGAACTGCTGTCCGAACGGAACGCCGTCGAAGACCTTCTTGTAGTTCGACCAGTCCCAGTGCGCGGGCAGGATCGTCGGCGGCACCTGGACGGACTCGCCGAAGCTCTTGAAAGAGGTGAGCAGCTCCCACACCAGAGGGAAGACGGTGATGACCGCGCCCAGGGCGAGCAGGACATGGGCGGGCCACATCCGGCCCTCGCGGCTCGCACGCCGCGTCGGCTTGCGCACAGTCGCCTCACGCATAGTGGACCCACCTCTTCTGCAACCGGAACTGAACGGCCGTCAGCGCCATGATCAGGACGAACAGCACACAGACGATCGCGGCGCCGTAGCCGCGCTGGTTGTCGAAGAACGCCTTCTGGAAGAAGAGCATCACGACGGTCTGGCCCTCGCCGTAGGCCGGGTTCTGGAGCGAGTTGTTGGTGTTGGCACCGATGATCAGATACACCAGGTCGAAGACCTGCAGCGACTGGATCACGGACAGCACGGTGGTGAAGAACAGGGTGGGGCTCAGCAGCGGCAGGGTGACGGAGAAGAACTGCCGTACCCGGCCCGCGCCGTCGAGCGCCGCCGCCTCGTAGTAGTCGCCGGGGATGCTCTGGAGTCCGGCGAGCAGCAGGATCATGTTGTAGCCGACGGTCATCCACACGCCGACGATCGCGACGGCGAAGCGGATGGTGTGCGGGTCGGAGACCCAGTAGGTGCCGTCGATGCCGATCGTGGACAGGGCGTGGTTGAGGATGCCGGCGTCGCCGTTGTAGAGCCAGCGCCAGACCACCGCGACGGCCGCGGGCATCGTGACCACGGGCAGGAAGTAGAACGTGCGGTACACGCCGGTGCCGCGCAGGCCCTTGATGTTGAGCAGCACGGCGAGCGCCATCGACAGCGGGATGCCGAGCAGTACGAGCCCGGTGTAGATGCCGGTGTTGCCCAGGGACTGCCAGAACTCCGGGTCGCCCACGAGGGTGCGGTAGTTGGACAGGCCGATCCAGGTGGTCCCGCCGAAGGCGCCCCACTCGGTGAAGCTGTAGTACAGCGTCTGCGCCACGGGCCACAGGTAGAACACGGCGAGGCCGAGTCCCGCCGGAGCGATCAGGGCGTAGCCCCACCACTTGTCCCGGTGGCGGAAGCGGCGCTCGCGCCGGCGCAGCTCGCGCTGGTCCAGCGTGGTGGGCCGGCTGCGCGGTGCCGGTACGGCGGTGTCCGTACGCACGTCGAGGCTCATCAGGACCGGTCCTTCCTCTCCTGCGCGAGCAGCAGGTCCATCGCGTCGGTCAGGGATCCGGTGGCACTCTTGACGCTCTCGTCGCCGCTCCACGCCTTGGCGAGCCACATCTGTTCCTTGTGCTGCCAGGCCGAGCTGTTGGCGGAGCCGGGGAACGGCACGGCGTAGTCGAGCGCGTCCAGGTGCACCTGGAGGTCGAAGCGCGGCATGCCGGCGGCCCAAGGCTGCGAGGTGCCGTTGCGGGCCGGGATGGCGGTGCCGTACTTGCCCTGGAGCAGCGAGGCGTGCTCGCCACCGAGGAATTGGACGAACTCGCGGGCCAGTTCGGGGTGGGGCGTGCGGGCGTAGACGACGTTGGCGAGGCCGTGCAGGACGGTGGCGCGCCGACGGCCCCTGGGCATCGGCGCGACGTCCACCTTGGCCCGCAGTTCGGGGTCGGCGTAGAACATCGCCGCGTTGTAGGACGCCTCGTAGGTCATGGCCAGCGTCCCGGACTGGAACATCTGGGTGGGGTCCGTGTCGGTCATCTGCTGCAGGGAGGGCGAGGCCCGGTAGCGGTGGATCAGGTCGATCCAGAACCGCAGCCCTTCGCGGGTGTGCTCGTCGGAGTACCCGGAGTGCCGCTTGTCCTCGGAGATGACCCAACCGCCCGCCTGCGGTATCGAGTTGTAGTAGTTCTCCTGCGCGCGGACCGGGGCTCCGACACCGTAGACGCCGCGTTTGCGGTCGGTGAGGCGCTGGGCGTTGGCGATCAGGTCCTGCCAGGTCCAGGTGGAGTCGGGGTAGTCGACCTTGGCCCGGTCGAAGAGTTCCTTGTTGAACCACAGGGCGACGGTGTCGAAGTCCTTCGGAACGCCGTACTGGACGCCGTTCCAGCGGTAGAGGGAGATCAGGTCCGCGGGGAAGTCGCCGGGCCGCAGCACGGCGTCGGCCCCTTCGGTCTCCAGGGGCAGGAGCTGTCCCGCGTCCGCGTAGAGGCCGAAGTTGGGGCCGTTCATCCAGAAGACGTCCGGTGCGGCGCCACCTGTGCACGCGGTGCGCAGTTTCGTCCAGTACGTCCCGTTGGGGGTGAGTTGGACGTCGACGCTCACCCCGGGCCGGGTGCGTTCGAACTCGCGGGCCGCCCTCTTCATGGCGGGCACTTGATAGACGTCCCAGACGCCGTACGTGAGGTGGCCGCGCCGGGCGTCGCCGCCGGACGAGGCCGAGGGAGACACGGAGGAGCTGCAGCCCGACGCGAGCGTCGTGGCGGCAGCCGCCGTGAGGAGGGAACGTCTGCGCACGCGGGGCCTTCCTGGGTCGGACCGGGAGCCACGGGCCCCGCCCGTGCGGGAGGGGCCGCGGAGCCACCGGTGGTCGATCCGGGGGGCGCCGCCCCACACCGGAATACCCAGACGCTATTTGCTCGAAGTTGACGCGTCAATGGCTGTTTGAATCAACTTTACGCATTCGATGTCCAGGTCACGGCGCGACATCCGCCCAGCCGAACAGCCGCTCAGTCGATTCCCGAGCGCTCCACCCCCGCCACGATCCACCGCTGGAACAGCAGGAACACCACCAGCAGCGGCACGATCGACACCGCGGCCGCGATGAACAGCTCGTGCAGGCGCACCACTTGAGACGTACTGAACGCGGACAGGGCCACCTGCACCGTCCACGCGTCGCGGTCCTGCCCGATGACCAGCGGCCACAGGAACGCGTTCCACGCCCCGATGAAGACGATGGTGCCGACCGCCGCGAAGACGGGCCGGGCGTTCGGCACGACCACGAGCCAGTACGTGCGCCAGTAGCCGAGCCCGTCGACCCGGGCCGCGTCCTCCAGTTCCCCGGGGAAGCCGAGGAAGTACTGCCGGAAGACGAAGCAGGCGAACGCGGAGAACAGCGTCGGGACGATGAGCCCGCGCAGGGTGGAGACCCAGCCCAGCGACGACACCAGGACGAACGTGGGAACGAACGTCACCGCCGCCGGAACCATGAGCGTGCCCAGGATTGCGTAGAAGACCTTGTTCGCGTGGCGGTACGGGATGCGGGCGAGGCCGTACCCGGCGAGCGAGGCGAGGAGCAGGGTGCCCAGCGTCGTCGCGACGGCGATGAGCGCCGAGTTGAGGAGGGAACGCGCGAAGGGAACGGAGGTGTCCCCGAACAGTTCGCGCAGATTGCCCCACTGCACGCGCGACGGGAAGAACGTCCAGTCGGGCGAGGTGATGTCCTGCTCGGTGGCGAGTCCATTGCGGACGAGCAGGTAGAACGGAATGAGGAACAGCGCCGCCAGGGCGATCAGCAGCACGAGTCGCAGGGCTCGCCCGGCGCGGACGAGGGCGTCGCCTTCTTGGACGGGCGGCATCAGTCCGCCTCCTTCCTGCCGAGTCCGAACCACCGCGCCTGCCCGGCCGTCACCACCGCGATGATCAGGGCGAGCAGCACCGCTCCGGCACTGCCGAGGCCGAGGTTCTGACCCTGGCCGAGGGCCGTGTAGTAGAGGTAGACGAGCGGCGGGCGCGCGTAGGGCGGGTAACCGCGGGCGTCGGACAGCAGGTTGTAGAACTCGTCGAAGGCCTGGAAGGCGTTGATGACGAGCAGCAGCACGACGGCCACGGAGGTGGCGCGCAGCTGGGGGAACGTGATGTGCCGGAACACCTGCCAGCCGGGCCGGGCCCCGTCGACGGCCGCCGCCTCGTAGAGGGTCGGGCTGATCCGCTGCAGGCCCGCCAGGAGGAGGATCATGTAGAAGCCCGCCTGGAGCCACAGCCGTACCGTGACGATGACCAGCCAGTACCAGGGCGGGTCCGTGGTGGACAGCCAGGCGACCGGGTCGGAACCGGCGTAGCCGAGCAGGGTGTTGGCGAGGCCGAACCGTACCCCGTTGAAGAGGGACATCTTCCAGATCAGCGCGGCGACCACGTAACTGCAGGCCGCGGGGAGGAAGAACACCGAGCGGAAGAACGCCTGGGCGCGCCGCAGCCGGTTGACCATCAGGGCGAGCGCGAGCGAGGCGGCGTAGGTCGTCGGGACGATGAACAGGGTGAAGACGCAGAAGGTCATGAGGCTGCTGCGGAACGCGTCGTCCCGCAGCAGCGCGAGGTAGTTGTCGAGGCCGACGAAACGGTCGGGAGTGACGGTGTTGTGGGCGTCGAAGAAGCTCAGCCAGACACTCCAGGCGAGCGGGACGTAGGTGAACAGGCCGAGGCCGAGGACGAAGGGGCCGACGAAGACCCAGAACCACCACGCGCGGTTGCGTTCGGCCCGCCGTCCCGGCGCGTGCGGCTGTGGGCCGCTCACTTGGACGTCACGCGGGCCAGCTCCGCCGACACCTTCCGTACGACGCTCTTCAGCTCGCTCTCCGGGTTCGCGCCGTCCTTGATGACACGGTTGAGCGCGTCCTGGTACGCGGTCTGGGCCGCCGGGGTCCACAGCAGCGGCTGCGCGAACCCGTGTTCGGTGGTGAAGCGGACGGCGTCCGCCGCCGCGCCGTCCTTGAGCTTGTCCGCCTTCTTCGCGAGCGAGATACGGGCCGGGATGTGGAAGCCGTACCCGAGCGCGAAGTCCTCCTGGTAATCGGTACGGTCGATCCACAGCCACTTCAGGAAGTCCTTGCCCGCCCGCTGGTGCGCGCTGCGTGTGGAGACCGCCGCGGCGTACGCGCCGACCGGCACGGACGGAGCGCCGTGCGTGCCGTCCTCGGGGAACGGCAGCACGCCGAAGTCGTCGCCGAGCGCCTTCTCGATCGCGGGCAGCGCCCACAGCCCCGACCACTGCATGGCCGTGAGTCCCTGGGTGAACGCCGACGGGTCCGACCAGTCGGTGGGCGCCCCGAGCAGCAGTGACTTGTCCGCGTACAGCTGGTGCAGCTTGGCGAGGGCGCGGGCGGCCGCCGGATCGTCGAACCCGACCTTGCCGTCGTCGGTGACGAGCGAGAGACCGGCGGCGTAGAGCGGGGTGCCGCCGAGGACGCCGGCGCCGGCGTCGTTGCCGAGGAAGAGCCCCTTGACCTTCTTGTCCGTCAACTCGGCCGCGGCTGCGACGAGTTCGTCCAGGGTCCGGGGCGGCCGCACCCCGGCATCGTCGAGCAGGCTCTTGCGGTAGAAGAGCATCTGCATGTCGATGACCTGTGGGATGCCCCAGATCTTGCCCTCGTGCGTCTTCGGGGCAAGCACCGCCGGATTGAAGTCGTCCTTGACGCCTTCGAAGAGGTCGGTGAGGTCCGCCACCTGCTTGCCCCGGATCTGGTCCAGGGTCGGGCCGTTGACCTCGAACACGTCGGGCCCCGACTTCGTCAGCAGGGCGGCCGCCGTCTGCTGATCGTAGTTGCCAGGCCGCCACTGGACGTCGACCCGCGCCTTCTTATAAGCGGCGGCGTACTTCTTCACGGCCTGCTCGGTGCCCTGCTCGCCGTACTGGTGGTACCACTGCGACAGTTCCGGTCCGCTGCCGGACCCACCCGCACCTTCACGGCCCGTGTTGGACCCGCAGGCGGTGAGCAGTCCGAAGGCGGCGCCGGTGGCGAGCAGTCCCCTGCGGCTGATGGTCATGTCGGTTGTCCCCAGTCTCCATCGGCCGGGCGCTCTTGATGTCGACCCGGCGGTCTCGGTGCGGTGCGAACCTCGTGTGTCTGTCCCGAGGGCCCAACGATCAACCCTGCACGTGGTTTTCGACAGGGGTGCTACGGGCGTGTGGCGGCGTCTTCCGGGGTATCGCCGCTCCGGCACGGAATACCCCGCCCTCGGACAACAAGTTCGTTCCGTAAAGCGTTCGTTCCGTAAAGTGGGCCGCGACAACGCTGTTGTCGCGGCCCATTCCCTGCACCAACGGCGCCCGTGCGCCGCCGAGTTCGGAGTCCCGGCAGTGCTTTTCGACGTCACCCGCGGTGAACTCGCCGACCTCTTCGGCGAGGACCGGCTCGCGACCCTGCCCGCCACCGCTTTCCCGCCCGCCACCGCGGACACCGAGGGCGCCCGCCTCCTGCGGACCGTCGGCGCCCCCACCGGGACGCTCTGGCTGCGTGGCGGCGACGAGGACTCCGGCCGGCTGCCCCTCGTCCGGGACGTCGTCGACGCCGAGGACTTCGAGGACGCCCCGCGGGACGCGGGCGACTGGCCCGTCATCGGCTGGCTGCTCAACGCCCATCTCGCCCTCGCCCCCGGTTCCGGCAAGGTGCATGCCTTCGACGCCGACGAGGAGACCGTGCGGGAACTCCACACGGACGTCTCCTCACTCGTCCAGGTCACCCTCCGCTTCCAGCGCCTGCTCGAGGAGTTCACCTTCAGCGGCGACGACCGCGACGAGGAAGCCGATTTCGAGCGCCTGGAGCGCGAGGTGGAGCGTGTCGTTCAGGAGACGAGCAGCATCGACCCGCTCCCCTTCCAGGACGACGAGACCGTCTGGTCGGTGGTCGGCGAGGAGATCGCCGCGGGCCAGCGCTTCCAGGGCGACAGCCCGGCGGCCCGCTCGCTCTGACCGACCGGTCCCGCCGCCCCGCCGGCAGAAACGAGGTCTCAGCCTCTCCCGCCGGGGAACCCGGAATCCTGTGGCCGCCCGAGCAGCACCTCCACCTCGTCCGCGACAGGACGGACCTCGCGCACGCCCCACACCCGTTCGGCCATCGGGGTGCCCGCGGCCGTGGTGTACGCCTCGACGGCCAGGGCGAGATCGCCCCGTTCCGACAGCAGGAGTTCTGCCCGCGCGGTGACGTCGTCGGAGAAGCGCAGCGTGACACCGACCGGTGCGGGAGCGGCGGCGAAGCCCACAGGATCGGGCAGCTCCCCGATCCGGCAGCGGGCTCCGGCGAAGAGGTGGGTGTGGGCGCACTCGGCCGGGAAGGAGCCGTCGGGTGCGGAGCCGGGGTGCGGAGCGGGCATGAGGGTCTCCGAGATGCGCCGGGGTAGGTGGCCACGGGCCCGGCGGACGTCCCACCAGCGCGGAAGGAGCAGGCACATGGCTGCGCGTCGCATCACGGCAATCGCATCACAGGACGGAGGACCCCGCCCGGGGCGGGAGGAGACCGTGGCCGGGTTCGGCGCCTTCACCGCTTTGGCCGACGCCCCCGTCCACGTGGTCACCATGGCCGCCCACGGTGAACGCGCGGGCTGCCTGGTCGGCTTCGCCGGGCAGTGCTCCATCGAACCGGTCCGGTTCGTCGTATGGCTGTCCAAGGTGAACCACACCTACCGTCTCGCCCGGACGGCGCAGACTCTGGTGGTCCACCTTCTCGACCGCCGGCAGCACCGTCTCGCCGAGCGGTTCGGGGCTCTCTGCGGCGCCCGGCACGACAAGTTCGCGGACCTGGACTGGTCCGAGGGCCCCGACGGGGCGCCGGTCCTGACGGACGCGCTCGCGTCGTTCGCGGGCCGCGTCCACGACCGGTTCGACGGCGGCGACCACGTCGCGTTCGTCCTGGACCCGGACCGCGTCCGGATCTCTCCGAAGGACCGGGGACCCGCGCTCTCGCTGCGGGACACGCTCGACATCGACGCCGGACACCCGTAGGGCACGAGCGCGAAGCGGCCCTCTCGGGGTGCCGCACCGTGCTGCCTGGCACAGGCTTGGTACGCGCCACGTCCATCGCAGCCGACGCGTCACCCGAGGGAGCAGTACACGATGCCCACCGATGCCTTCCATTCGGAAGTGTCTCTGACGGTCAATGGCAGCCCGTACTGCCTCCCTCTCAACCACCGCACGACGGTGCTGGACGTCCTGCGCGAACAGCTCGGTCTCATCGGCGCAAAGAAGGGCTGTGACCACGGCCAGTGCGGCGCCTGCACGGTGCTCGTCGACGGCCGGCGCGCGAACAGCTGCCTCATGCTGGCCGTCGCCCACGAAGGTGCCGACATCACCACGGTCGAGGGTCTGCGCGGTGCGGACGACGACTCCCTGCACCCTCTCCAGCAGGCCTTTCTGGAGCGCGACGCCTTTCAGTGCGGGTACTGCACGCCGGGGCAGCTCTGTTCGGCCGTCGGCGCCATCGCCGAGGCCGCCGCGGGAGACGCCTCCCATGTCACGCTCCCCGGCGCGGCCAACGGCGCGCCCGTGACGCTGACCAGGGACGAGATCCGTGAACGGCTCAGCGGCAATCTGTGCCGCTGCGGCGCCTACCCGCACATCGTCGAAGCCGTGGAGGACGTGGTCCGATGAAGCCCTTCACCTATGTCCGCGCCCGCACGGTCGACGAAGCGACCGCGGCCCACGCGGGCCAGGCAGATTCCCGATATTTGGGCGGCGGCACCAACCTCGTCGACCTGATGAAGCTCGGCGTGGAACAGCCGCGGACCCTCATCTCCGTCGATGATCTGCCCCTGAACTCCGTGGACGAACTTCCCGACGGCTCCCTTCGCGTGGGTGCCACGGTGAGCAACAGCGGCCTCGCCGCCCATCCCCTGGTCCGGGACCGCTACCCCGTACTGGCGCAGGCGCTGCTCGCCGGCGCGTCGGGCCAGTTGCGGAACATGGCCACGACCGGCGGCAACCTGCTCCAACGCACCCGCTGCCCCTACTTCCAGGACACGGCGAAGCCGTGCAACAAGCGGGAGCCCGGGTCCGGGTGCGGCGCGCGGGACGGCGTCCACCGTGATCACGCCGTCCTCGGCCACTCGGCGCAGTGCATCGCGACGCACCCCTCCGACCTCGCGGTCGCGCTCGCCGCGCTCGACGCCCAGGTCGAACTGCGCGGCGCCGCTGGCCCTCGCACCCTCCCCCTGACGGAGTTCCACCGGCTGCCCGGCGACCGGCCGGACCGCGACACCGAGATCGAGCACGGTGAGCTCATCACCGGTGTGCTCCTGCCGCCCGCGGCCGCCGGACTCCCCTCGGCGTACCGCAAGGCCCGCGACCGGGCGTCGTACGCCTTCGCGCTGGCCTCCGTGGCCGTGATCCTCGACGTGCGGGACGCCGCCGTCCACGATGTCCGTATCGCGTTCGGCGGCCTTGCGCACCGGCCCTGGCGGGCGCACCGTGCCGAGCGGGAACTGGTGGGCGGGCCCGCGACCGACGACGCGTTCGGGCGGGCCGTCGACGCCGAGCTCTCCGCCGCCGTGCCCCTGCGGGACAACGCCTTCAAGGTTCCTCTCGCCCGCAACCTCGCCTGCGACGTGCTGAGGCGCCTGGCCGGCGCCCCCGCCGCTTCCTGACTCGCCGCCTCCGCCCACAGGGAGAGACAACATGCCGGACACGGTCAGCGCACTCGGTTCGCCCGCGGGGCGCAGGGAAGGCCCCGCCAAGGTGACCGGGACCGCCCGCTACGCGGCGGAACACACGCCCCCAGGATGCGCCTACGCCTGGCCGGTCCCGGCCACTGTGGCGCGCGGCACGGTGACCGGCATCGCCGACGAGGAAGCCCTGGCGCTGCCCGGTGTCGTCGCCGTGCTCACCCACCAGAACGCGCCGCGCCTGACCGAGCCGGACGACGCGACCCTGGGCGTGCTGCAGGACGCGCGGGTCCCGCACCGGGGGTGGTACGTCGCTCTCGTCGTCGCCGACACCCTGGAAACGGCTCGTGAGGCGGCTGCCGCCGTGCGCATCGCCTACGCCGAGGAGCCTTTCGAGGTGACCCTGCGCGCCGACGACCCCGCCGCCTACGTGCCGGAGGACTCGGACGGCACCTCCGGTGAACACGTACGCGGCGACGCAGACGCCGCGTTCACCTCCGCTGCCGTCCATGTCGACGTCCAGTACCGGGTGCCGCCCTTGCACAACCACCCCATGGAGCCGCACGCGGCCACCGCCACCTGGCAGGACGGACGGCTGACCGTCCACGACTCCAGCCAGGGCAGCACCACGGTGCGCGACACCCTCGCCGACCTGTTCGCCCTGCCGAGGGAACAGATCACTGTCGTCTCCGAGCACGTCGGCGGCGGCTTCGGCTCCAAGGGAACGCCCCGCCCCCACGTGGTACTCGCCGCCATGGCGGCCAAGGTGACCGGACGGCCGGTCAAACTCGTCCTTCCGCGGGGGCAGTTGCCCGCTGTGGTCGGCCATCGCGCCCCCACCCTGCACCGCGTGCGGCTCGCCGCCGAGGCGGACGGCACGCTGACCTCCGTGGTGCACGAGGTCACCGCCCACACCTCACGCATCAAGGAGTTCATGGAGACGGGCGCCGCCGCCACGCGCGTCATGTACCCCTCCCCGCACGCCAGGACCACCCACCGCGTGGTGCCCCTCGACGTGCCCACCCCGTCCTGGATGCGGGCCCCCGGCGAGGCACCGGGCATGTACGCGCTGGAGTCCGCGATGGACGAACTCGCCGTCGCCCTGGACATCGACCCCGTCGAACTGCGCCTGCGCAACGACACCGACACCGAACCGGACAGCTCCCTGCCCTTCAGCAGCAGGCACCTCGCCGAGTGCCTGCGCGAGGGCGCCCGGCGCTTCGGCTGGTCCCGGCGCGACCCGCGCCCCCTCTCGCGCGCCGAAGGAACCGTGCTGATCGGCACCGGGATGGCCGCGGCGACCTACCCGACGCTCGTCTCCCCGAGCCGGGCGAGCGCCCACGCCCACCCGGACGGCAGCTTCGAGATCCGGGTCAACGCCACCGACATCGGCACGGGCGCCCGTACGGTGCTCGCCCAGGTCGCCGCCGACGCGCTCGGTGTGCCGCTGGACCGGGTGCGTACCGAGATCGGCGACAGCGACCTGCCGGCGGCGCCGCTCGCGGGCGGCTCGTCCGGTACGGCTTCCTGGGGGTGGGCCGTCCACGCGGCCAGTACGCGACTTGCCGAGAGCCTGGCAGAGCGGCAGGGGCAGCCGCTGCCGCCCGAGGGCCTGCACGCGAAGGCCGACACCAAGGGCACCGCCGACGCGGACAGCGACTATGCCCGTCATGCGTTCGGCGCACACTTCGCGGAGGTCGGCGTCGACAGCGTGTCCGGCGAGGTCCGGGTGCGCCGGCTCCTCGGTGTGTACGCGGCCGGGCGCATCCTCAACCCCCGTACCGCGCGCTCGCAGTTCATCGGCGCGATGACGATGGGGCTGGGGATGGCGCTGACGGAGGGCAGCACGATGGACGCCGCCTTCGGCGACTTCACCGAACGCGACCTCGCCGCGTACCACGTGCCCGCCCACGCGGACGTGCCCGACATCGAGGCGTACTGGGTCGACGAGGACGATCCCCATCTCAACCCCATGGGCAGCAAGGGGATCGGGGAGATCGGCATCGTCGGCACGGCCGCCGCCATCGGCAACGCCGTTCACCACGCCACCGGGGTCCGGCTGCGCGAACTGCCCCTCACACCCGACCGGATCCTGAACGGCGAGGCGTGAAGAACCCGGGCGACGTCAGGTGACGTAGTCCGGGCGGAAGCATGCGGTGACGTCCTTGCCGCGCGGGCACGGGTAGGCCCGCCAGGTCTCCGCCAGCGCGTCGATGAGGAGCATGCCGCGGCCGCCGAGCGCCTCGTCGTCCGGTTGCCGCGGTTCGGGCGGGCTCGGCGAGGAGTCGTGCACGGTGACGTGCAGGCAGTCGCCGTCCCAGGTCAGCACGAGCTGGGCGGCGCTGCGCGCGTGCACGTGCGCGTTGGTGACCAGCTCCGACACGGCCAGCAGCACCGAGTCCACCGTGTCCGGCGCGCTGCTCAGCCACCCGAGCGACGCAAGGTGGTCACGGGTCCAGTCCCGGGCCGCCTTCACCCCACTGCTCACCGGCAGCGAACGGGCCCACCCCACCGCGCGCAGCGAGGAATCGTCCATCGTCGTGGCTCCTAGTCCGTCGAGGGTTGTCCTACGTGTGCCCTCGAACCGCACGATGAGACGACCCTTTCGGGGGCCGTGGCGTCCCGCGCCGCGTCACTCCTTCCGCTCGGGCTTCTCCGAACGGTCGCGGCCGCCGAGGGGATGCCACAGCCGCAGCCACACATCGCGGGCGTGCCGCCCGGCCTCCGTACGACTGCGCGCCACGAGCTCGCGGGCCTCGTCGGGCGTCTCGACCATCGGCCCGGACCCGCGCAGCGGACGGCCCGCCGTCTCGTGCAGGAAGAACGTCGAAACGAGCCCGATCACTCCGGCCACCATCAGATAGAACGCCGGCACCAGCGTGTTGCCGGTCGCGTCGACCAGGAACGAGGCGACCAGCGGAGTGGTGCCGCCGAAGAGGGAGACCGAGATGTTGAAGGCGATCGACAGGGCGCCGTAGCGCAGCCGGGTCGGGAACAGGGCCGGAAGGGTGGCCGCCGCCGTCCCGGCGAAGCAGACCAGGAGCAGGCCGAGGATCACGCAGCCGAACGCGGGCAGCAGAATGCCGCCTTCTCTGATCAGCAGGAACGCGGGTACGGCCAGGGCGATCATCGCGATGCTGCCGCCCATGAACATGGGGCGTCTGCCCCACCGGTCCGAGCTGCGGCCGACGACGGTGATCGTGAGCACCACCAGCAACATCGTCCCGAGGACCAGGAGTTGCGCGGTGGTGTCGCTCTCCCCCAACGTCACGGTCATGTAGGTCGGCAGATAGGACGTCACCATGTAGTTCGTGACGTTGTAGAGCAGCACGAGCCCCATGCAGATCAGCACGGCCTGCCAGTGACGGGTGAAGATCTCCTTGAGCCGGCCCTTCCCGGACTGCCGTGCTTCCTCGACGGGGTCGCTGTCCTCGCCCTCCCCCGTGTCCCGCTCGGCCGCCTCGTTGGCCGCCTCCTTCTGGAACGCGGGGGTCTCCTCCAGCTTCAGACGCATGTACAGGCCGATGAGTCCGAGCGGTCCGGCGACGAAGAAGGGAATGCGCCAGCCCCAGCTCTCCAGTCCGTCGGAGCCCAGCGTCAGCGTCAGTACGGTGACCAGTCCGGAGCCGAGGGAGTAGCCGACGAAGGTGCCGAAGTCGAGCCAGCTGCCGAGGAATCCACGCCGCTGGTCGGGCGCGTACTCGGCGATGTAGGTCGTGGCGCCCGCGTATTCGCCGCCGGTGGAGAAGCCCTGGACCAGCCGGCACAGGAGCAGCAGCAGCGGCGCGGCGAACCCGATCGAGGCGTACGACGGCAGGAAGCCGACCGCGAAGGTGCTGGCCGCCATCATGATCATGGTCGTGGCCAGGACCTTCTGCCGGCCGATACGGTCGCCGAGCGGTCCGAAGACCAGGCCGCCCAGCGGACGGACGAGAAACGCCGCGGCGAACGTGGCGAACGTGGAGACCACCTGGGCGCCGGGCGAACTGGACGGAAAGAAAACTTTTCCGATGGTGCCCGCCAAATAGGCGTAGACGCCGAAATCGAACCACTCCATGGTGTTGCCGAGTGCGGCGGCCGTCACCGCGCGCCGGACCGTCGGCCGGTCCGACACCGTCACGTCCTCGGGGCTCAGGGATTTCTTGCGCTGCCGCAAAAGGGTGCGCGCCATACGATCCGTCGCCGACCGGGACCTGCGTGTCGCCCCTTTCACCATCAGGCTTTTCTCTCCCTGTGTCGGCGCCGTTCGTCTCGGCGTCAAATTAAGCCGGTCCCATGAGACCGGCAACTTCGTCGGCGCGGGTGAAGAGGACCTTCGTCCCGGTGTACGACGCCGAGACCGGGAAAGAGGGAACGCACAGATACGGAAACTGAGAAGTAGGGAAGGGACGAACTCGTGGGCATCATCGCCTGGATCCTGATCGGACTCATCGCGGGAGCGATCGCCAAGGCACTCACTCCGGGCAAGGACCCCGGCGGCTGCCTCATCACGATGCTCATCGGCATCGTCGGAGGTCTCCTCGGCGGCTGGCTCGGCAAGGTGATCTTCGGCGTCCACTCCATCAACGGCTTCTTCAGCCTGTCCACGTGGATCGCCGCGATCGTCGGCTCGGTGATCGTGCTGCTGCTCTACCGTCTGGTGACGGGACGCTCTCGCTGACGCACGTACCCACTCGTCGGCAGGCCGCGCAGAACCGCTCACGAAGCGGCTTGGCGCGGCCTGCCGACGTGTGCGGTGGCCTGCCGGCCAGGACGACGCCGCGTGGATCAACCACCCCTGTCACACCCGTTGACGTTCCTTCGAAGGTCATCGAAGAATGGGCGGCGCTCCCTTGTGACAACGTTGTCCACAGCGAAAGGCCACGCCCCGTGCCGCTCATACCCCACCCGGTCGACCGCCGACGGTTCCTTCAACTCCTCGGCGTCACCGGCACCGTGGCCGCTCTCCCGGCGGCCCTCGGCACCTCCGCGGCACGGGCGGACGGCGGCGCCGGCACCCCTCCCGACGCCGTCGCCGCCACGTACCACCGCGTCCTGCTCCACCACACGCGCTGGTCCGAGACGCAGTGGGACGACGCCAAGGGCTACTACACGGACAAGGACTTCGGCTTCGCCGTGGTCCTCGGCAACGCCGTGCTGCTGACGCACGGCACCTACGACGCCGGCAAGGCCGGCATCGACCGGGACACGCTCAAGCGGCGGACCCTCGCCACCCTCCGCCACTTCGCCGCCTCGAACCGGCTGACCGGCGGAACCCAGTGGGGCCGCAAGCTCTTCTTCGACACCACGTTCCAGTCGTACTTCATCCTCGCCGCGCGCCTGCTGTGGGACGACCTCGACACCGCGACGCGCACCGCCGTCGACACCATCACCCGTGAACAGGCCGCCTACACAACGGGGCTGGGCACCGGCGACGACCCCGACTCCGGGGACTGGACGCCGAACGGACTCAACGGCGGATACGTCGGGGACACCAAGCTGGAGGAGATGGGCCTGTACGCGCAGACGCTCGCGCCCGCCCTGGCCTGGGCCCCGGACGACCGGCGCCGCTCCGCCTGGGCCACCGCCTACGGCACCTGGTCCCGCAACGAGGCCGGGCTGCCGCCGGCCGACCTCGCCAATCCCGCGCGCGTGGACGGCGTCCCGGTCTCCCGCAACACCGCCCGCAACCTGTACGACACGTTCATCGTCGAGAACCACGGCTCCTTCGGCCCGCACTACCAGGAGGAGTTGTGGCGCACCTCGGGCCGCAACGCGGCGCACTTCCTCGCGGCCGGACAGCCCCTGCCCGAGGTCCTGACCGCGCAGCCGAACGCGCAACCGCTCTGGCGCACTCTCCTCGGTGTCATGAGCGACGCCGGCGAGCCGCTGATGCCGATGGTGAACGACCGCGAGCACCTGTACGGCAGAGACGTCATCCCGCTGGCCTTCCTCGCCCAGGTGACGGGCGACCGGGCCGCGGCCCGCGCGGAGGAAGAACTCGCCGCGCGCCTGGAGGCGTACCAGGCCTACCCGCCCGAGTACCGTCTGGCGAAGTTCTCGGGCGAGCCCAAGTACGAGCCGGAGGCCCGCGCCGAAGTCGCCATCAGCTACCTGCTGCACGTGTGGGCGGCCGCCGCCGGGCGCCGGGTGCGGCCGCTGTCCCGGACCGAACTGTTCACCCGGGCCGCGGGCGTCACCGACTTCGGCACGGGTCCCGGTCTCGTCTCCCACCAGACGACCGCGGCGTGGGCCGGTGTCGTCACCAAGCCCGGCTTCGTGAAGTTCGCGTGGCAACCCGCCCACGACGACTGGCTGTTCCGGCTCAGCGGCGGCACCCCGATGTTCCTGCCCGCGACCACGGCGAAGGTCACCGGCCGGACGGTACGGCTGTACGAGTCCGTCCGCGACGGGTTCGACGGCAGCGCGACGGTGCTGCGCCTTGACACCGGCTACGCCGGATACACGACGCTCCCGACGGGCGCGGTCGTCTACGCGACCACCGGAACTGCCGCCTCCGAAGGGCACCTCGAGGTCCACAACCTGACCATGCCGGGTGTGGCGGGCCTCGACGGCGCCCGCTCCTACCGCTACGAGGAAGGACAGACCTCGGTCCGGGCCAAGGACACCACGACCGCTCCCACCACCGGCCGCGTCGACGAACTCACCTTCGCCGCCGCCGAGGTACGACACGTCCGCATGCTCGGCGTGCGGCCCGACCCGACGTACGGCTACTCCCTGTACGCGTTCGAGGTCCGCCGCGGAGCCGACGGAACCGACGTGGCCCGCGGGCGTACCGCGACGGCGTCCTCCGCCGATACCGGGAAGGGACCGGCTCTGGCCGTGGACGGCGACGCGGTGAGCCGCTGGGCCGTGTCCGAGGCCGATCGCGGCCGCGCCGACAGCTGGTGGGCGGTGGACCTCGGCTCCGTCCAGGAGATCGACGCCGTCACCCTGCGCTGGGAGGCAGCCGCCGGGCGCGCCTACCGCGTCCAGGGCTCGGCCGACAGCGAGCACTGGGACGACCTCGCGCGCTGGCCGGCCCCGGCCGTGAGCAGCCGCGGCGGCTGGCTCGACATCGACGGCCGGGCCGGGCTCGTCGTCCGTGGCGGCGAGCACCCGATCGCGGTCTACGACGACACGGTCGTGCTGGCGGACGGCCCCGCGGCGCCGTTCGTGGCCGAGGGAGTTCCCGGTGCCTCGGCCACGACGCTGCGTGCCCTCGCGCGGACGGCGGCTCCCACGGCGGAGGACGACGCCGTGCGCGCCGCTCTCACCGACGATCACCTGAGCCTGTTCAACCTGTCGGACCGTTCGGTGACCACGCGGGTCGCCGTACCGCGGACGGGCGCGCGCAGGACGGTCTTCGAGGGCGTGCAGACCGTGACCCGGGACGGCATTTCCTACGAGGCCGTACTCGATGCCGCCGCGGCTCGTCTGCTCGCTCCCCGGTTCACCCTCACCGCCCTTTCGGGGCGAACGGTGCCCGCGTGGCTGCGTGTTCAGGTCGTCGACGGCGCGACGCTGCGTCTCTCCGGTGCGGCCTGCCGCCTGCGCGTCGAGGCCCAAGGACACAGCGCCGTCGCGACGGTACGGAACGGACGGACGACGACGGTCACCCTGCACGGCGCCGCCCCCTACCCGCACGACGATCTGGCGCTCGGGAAGAACGTCTTCCCGACCAGTCCCCTCCCCGCGGGCATGTCCGACCCGGTGGCCGTGACCGACGGCGATCCGGACACGGCGTGGACCCCGGGCCCCGACGGCCGTCTCGTCGTCGACCTCGGCGCGGAGCGAGAACTGCGTACGGTGGAGGCCGAGTGGAACAACGGCAACGCACCCGCGGGGCGGGTCGAGTTGAGCCGGGACGGCGTCACGTATCAGAGCGCGGGCACCGTCGGCGGTCACGGTCCGGTGCGCCGCCTCACCACCACCGGCACCGCCCGCTACGTCTCCTTCAAGGTCGCCGGGGCGCCCCGGCCCGGCACCAAGCTGGTCCGGCTGTCCGTGCAGTGACCCGACCCGCTTCTGTCCGACCGGTTCCGCTGCTGTCGATCCGCGCGCTGCGGCGTGCGGATCCCGGCCGGTGCCCGGCTCCCCCGGGTTGGCATGCGCCCCATGTCGGACGTCGCACCTCACCCCGAGCCGTTCACCCCGCGGACCGAGCCCGCCGCGATCGAGGATCTCCGCGCACGGCTGCGCGCCACGAACTGGCCGGACGCCGAGAGCGGCGCCGCTGCGCGACAGCTCCGTACGCACGGCCGACCAGTCGGCGTCCTCGATGCCGCGGGCGTGGCGCAGGTAGGCCCACGTGGCCCGCTGGAGCAGGGCGACGCGTGCGGGGTTCTCGTCCGTCGTCTCCCTGACCTCGTACCCCGCGATCCCGCCGAGCGAGTGCTCCGCGCCGAACAGGGTCAGCAGGCTCTTGTCACCCGGGCTCAGGACGTACGGGTCGGCCATCCACTCCGACCCCCTGACCGTCAGCGGCGAGTCGTCCTTGTCCCCTGTCACTACGAGCGTCGGCGTGGACATGTGCGTGAAGCCCGGGTTCATGAAGGGGAAGTGTTCGGCGGCGAACGGGCTGAGGTCGGCGCCTCCCGTACCGGCCGTGGCGAGCGGCACGCCGGCCTTGATCCGCGGGTCGGACAGATCGTCGCCCGTCCCGCTCACCGGGTCGAGGACGCGCAGGCCCAGCAGGTTCCCCGTCGTCTGGCCGCGGATTGCTCGACGCCGCGGCCGAGGCGGGCGAGATCCGCCCCGACATGGATGCCTACGAGCTGATGCGCGGCGTCGGCGGCCTCTGCGCGGGCGCCGGTGCCGCATCCCGGTACGACGCCCGCCGCATGATCGGGATTCTCGTCGCGGGCCTGCGGCTGACCCACTGATGATCCGGGGCCCGGCACCGCTCAGGGCTGCGCGAGTTCGGCGTACACGATGAGGTTGTCCACGGGGTGGCCCTGCGTGTCGAACGCTCCGTCGCAGGTGATCAGGCGCAGGGCGCGATCGTTCGTGGACCCGTAGACCTTCTTCGTCGGGAAGGCCCTCTTGCTGACCGTCTCGGTCGCCGTGACGGTGAAGTGGGCCGTCTTTCCAACGGAGTTGCGTACGGCGACGTCCGCGCCTTCGCGGAGATCGCGCAGGTCGTGGAAGACGGCCTTGCCGAACCTCGTGTCGTTGTGCCCGATGATCACTGCCGCTCCGCGCTCGCCCGGCACCGCTCCGCCCGTGTACCAGCCGGCGGTCATGCCCTGCCGTGCGGGCGGGACCTCGACGGTGCCGTCCTGGTTCAGGCCGAGCGGGAGGAGCGCGCTGTCCACGCCGATGGAGGCGATGGTCACCCGGTCGGGCTCGGCGGACGCGGTGCGCTCGGGCGCGGGGGTGCGGACGGCGGCCGGGGTGTCGTCGGCGTCGCCGCTGATACGGGCGCCCGCGCCCGACGAGCACGCGGTGAGCGAGGCGAGGAGGACGAGCACGGGCAGAGCGACCGCACGCCACGTCGGCTGGTGCACAAAAGACTCCTGGGGCGGGAAGGAAGGGGCGCCGCCCGGGGAACGGGCGACGCCAGGAAGAAGCGAGCAGGTCGCTCAGCGCTGCGACGCGCGGCGGCGCAGCACGACCGTGCCCGCGCCCGCGAGGAGTGCGGCCGCGGACAGCGAACCGATGAGCGCGGTGGAGGTGTCGGCGGAGCCGTCGCCGGTCGCCGGACGTTCGCCCGCGGCCACTCCGCCGCGCGGCGCCTGTGCGGCGGCGGCCCGCTTGCGCGCCTCGTCGGTGTCCCGCGCCGGGGCGGGACTCTTGTCGGCCTTCTCGGCGGCCGCGCGGTCGCTCGCCACCGGCTTGGGCGTGGTGTCGGAGGCGAGTGCGGTACCGGCCGGGACGAGCACCCCGGCGGCCACGGCGGCGGCGACGGCGGCGGACCGCAAGGACAGGTGGCGGGACGGTCGGTGGGACATGGTGGTGACTCCAATGCCTGGTCGCTCACGGCCGGCCGGCCGTGAGATGCCGATCGCCGGGCGGCAGCCCTTGATCGACGGACTCAGACTTGCGCGGAGTTGTGAGGAAACTGTCAGACGGCTGTGGTCATCCCATCAGGGCCGGTCCGTGGCGGCCGGGCCCGCGAGCGGAAGCCGCAGCGCGAAGACCGATCCCTCACCCTCCGTGCTGGCCGCCGTCGCCGAACCGCCGTGCGCCTGCGCGAGTTTGCGCACGATCGACAGGCCGAGGCCGCTGCCTCCGGTGCGCCGGCTGCGGGACTTCTCCGCGCGCCAGAAGCGGTCGAAGACGTGGGGCAGGTCCGCCGCGGAGATGCCGCTGCCGGTGTCGGCGACCTCCACCACGACCGACCCGCCCGACTCGCCCGTGCCGGTCGGGTCGGTCGCGTAGGCCCGCAGGGTGACCGTGCCGCCATGGCCCGTGTGACGTATCGCGTTCGACACGAGGTTGGCGACCGCCTGCCGCAGCCGTACGGGGTCGGCCGTCAACTGCGGTACGGGCAGCCCCGACCGGGCCACGGACAAGGTCACGCCCGCCGTCTCCGCGCGCACGTGGTGGGCCGCGGCGACCTGACCGAGCAGTTCCTCCACGTCCACCGGGCGCGGGTGCAGGCGCAGCGCGTCCGCGTCCGCCGCCGCCAGGTCCTGGAGGTCGTCGATGAGGTGCTGCAGTTGCACGGCCTCTTCGAGGAGCGAGGCGATGAACGCCGGATCGGGGTCGGCGACTCCGTCCTGCGCGGCCTCCAGCCAGCCGCGAATGGTGCTCAGCGGGGTGCGCAGTTCGTGCGCGACGTCGCTCACCATCGCCTTGCGCTGTTCCTCCAGACGCGTACGGTGCGCCGACATGTCGTTGAACGCCGCCGCGAGTCTGCCGATCTCGTTGTCCGCCGTCACCGGTACCGGCTCTGTCTCGCGGCCGTCCTTCAACCGCTGGGCCGCGCCGGTCAGGGCGTACAGCGGTCGTACCAGGCGGGTGCCGGCGAGCACGGACGCCCCCACGGTCAGGGCGAGGACGAGAGCGGCGACGCCGGCGATCTTCGCCGTGTTCAGGGGGGACAGATCGAAGCCGGGGACCGTGGTCCCGCCCTGGTCGCCGATGAACAGGAGCACGGGCGCCGCGACGTACGAGGTGAGCTGTTCGCGACGGGCCGTACTCACGCAGGAGGCGACCGTGCGGTCGTCCTCGGTCCCGGTCACGCCCGGGACCGGGGACGGAACCGGGGCCGGAACCGTGCCGCGGGCCTTCGCCGCCTCCTGGTCCGCCACCGGGCGCGGTCCTTGCTGCCAGGTGAGGTCGAGTGCGAGATCGACGCGGTGGTGGTCCTGCCGCTCGAGACAGGAGTTGGTGAGGCGGGTCAGGGAGGTGAGTGCCTTGCTCTCGGTCGCCGTCGGCTCGTCGAGCGCGTCCGTCGCGCACTTGAGGGCTCCCTGGTCGGCGCCGCCGGAGCCGACGGCCTCCACCCGGGGGCGCCCGCTCGGAGCGACCACGATGTCGGCGCCGACTCCGAGCGCGCGCAGGCAGGACGTGTTCCGCTCGGCGAGGCCGTGCAGCGTCGACCGCTCGGTGGCGGGCAGCCGGAACGGGCCGACCGCTCGCGCGTCGATCCGGTCCGTCGTCGCGGTCGGCGCCGTCGCGGTCGGCGCGCCCGTCCGGCCGGCGGCGAGCGCCGTGTCCACGGTCAGCGGGTCGACGGTGGCGGAGGCCTGAGCGGGCAGTGTGCCCGCTGTCGTGTGCCCCGCCGAGTCGGCGAGCGGAGCGCGCGTCTGGGTCGTCACGGTGATGTGGCGTCCGGTGGAGCGGGCCAGTTCGCGCACGGTCGCGTCGACGCCGTCCCACCGGGGGTGCGTGGCGGCGTACCCGAGAAGGGTGTCGTAGATCCTCGTGTCGTCGGCGAGGTTCTGGCCCTGCTCCTGCTTGATGGCGCCGGATGTGGTCTGCACGGCGAGCCAGGCCGTCGCCGCCACGGAACAGGTGGCGACCAGGACGGAGACGCCCAGCAGCCTTCCGCGCAGGCTCTTGCGCAACGGCGGCCGATCGGTGGCGGCCCTACGCCGAAGCATCGCGGGCGCCCTTCGCCGGGTCCGTCAGCTTGTAGCCGACACCGAACACGGTGAGCAGACGGACCGGGCGACGCGGTTCGGGTTCGATCTTCTTGCGGAGGTTCATGACGTGCACGTCGACCGTGCGATCGCCTATGTACCGGTCGAATCCGTGCAGTTCGGCGAGGAGCAGCTGCCTGCTGAAGACCCGGCCGGGTTCGGCCGCCATCGCGGCGAGCAGCCGGAACTCGCCCGGTGTGCACTCCACGGGCGCGCCGTCGACCGACACCTCGTGCCGGCCGGGATCGACGACCAGCGAGCCGACCCTGAACTCCGCGGGGCCGGGCGAGGCGGGGCCGCCGCGGTGGGTGCGGCGCAGCAGCGTACGGACCCGGGCCATCAACTCCCGCGGGCTGTACGGCTTCGTCATGTAGTCGTCGGCGCCCAGGTCGAGGCCGAGCAGCAGATCGTCCTCGGTGCTGCGGGCCGTCAGCATCAGTACCGGAATCTCGCGCGCCTCGGCCCGCAGCACCCGCACCACGTCCAGGCCGTCGGCCCGGGGCATCATCACATCGAGGACGAGCAGGTCGGGTTCCTTGTGCCGGATCTCCTCGATGGCCTGCCGCCCGTCCCGTACGACGGTGACGGCGTGGCCTTCCCGCTCCAGGTAGCGGCGGACCAACTCGGCCTGCTTCTCGTCGTCTTCGGCGACCATGACGTTTGCGCACACCCCGCAGAGCGTAAGCGAGGCGCGCTGCGGTCAGGAACGGGCTACAGGCGGTCAGGAACCGGTCACGGCCGGTCGGCGGGCGATCCACAGTTGTCGCTTGGTGCGCACCACGAGGTCGTCCCGGTGGCGCACGTCCCGCGCGCCGCCGTCCAGGAGCGTGTCGAGCGCCGCGAGGTCGGCGGCGTCGACGAGGCCGTCGACAGCCCCGCGGATGCGGCGCAGGACGAGGTACGCGTACTGCCCGGCGCTCTCGGGCAGCGCGCTGTCGGCGTCCAGCCGCAGCTGCTCGGTCTGCTCGTACTCGATGCCGAAACCGGCCGCCGCCAGGACGGGGCCCCAGTCGGATCCCAGGTGAGGTACCTGTTCGGCGTGGAGGGCCGTCAGCGCGGTGCGGCACCGGGCTTCCAGGCCCGGGCGGTCGGGCACGGCGTCCTCGGGCAGGAAGTAGGGCTGACCGTCCAGTTCGGCGACGGCCAGGAGCCCGCCGGGGCGCAGCGCGGCGAAGATGACGTCCATGGCCGCGGCGGGATCGTCCAGGTGGTGCAGGGACGCCGAGGCCCAGACGAGGTCCGCGTCGCTGACGCCCGGGAGGCTCTCCCCGGCGTCGGCCAGTACCGGGCGCACGCGCGCGGCGAGGTTCCTGGCGGCAGCGGTCCGGGTCAGCTGTTCCAGCATGTCGGCGGAGCTGTCGACGGCGGTGACCCGGGCGTCGGGAAACTGTCGCAGCAGCCCGAAGGTGCCCGTGCCGCTGCCGGCGCCGAGGTCCACGATGTGCCGGACGCCGCCTTCCGACAGTTCCGCGATCTTGCGGTGCACGGAGTCGAGGTAGGCGGCGAACAACTCGGCATCGAGATCGAGGATCTGCGCGAGGTCGTCCCGAGGCTGCTCGGTGTCGTGCGCGTGCGCGTGGGAGTCCTGGTGCCCATGAGGGCCGTGACCTGCGGATACGTGGTGCGTCATGGGATCAACGGTACGCATGTACGCCCGTAACGCATAAGGACTTGCCCAGGACGCAAGAAGGTTCCGCTCCCCGAGGCTCGGCGCGCAAGGTCCGGATCACGTCTGCCCGGCGAGGTCGATGAGGTGCCCGGCCGTTCCGGCAGGGTCGACGAGCTGGTGGAGGTGGGCGCCCGGCAGGCAGGCCACACGCCAGCCGCGGTCGCGCGCCTCGGCGGCAAGGTCTTCGTACGGCGGGCCGAAGAGGAGGTAGGAGCACGGATGGTCGTCCCAGCCGTCGGGGACCGGGATGCGCTGCTCGTAGTAGGACAGCGGCAGCGTGGGCTGCTCCTCGACGACCGTCCGCCGCACCGTCGCGTCGGCGAACATGGGAGCGATGTCCGCCTCGTCCCACCAGTCGGTCCAGCGGGGCAGCCTGCCGTCCACCGCCATCGGGCGGAGGAACTCCAGCAGTTCGGGTGGGGCGACCGGTGTCGGCCCGATCCGGTCCGGCAGCGCGGCGTCGACGAACACCGAGCCGGCCACCGGGTGGTCGAGGCCCGCGCGGATCGCCGGGAGGAACAGGCCCGCGTTGCTGTGCGCCACCAGCACGACGGGGTCGGCGGCGGGGAGCTGCCGGAGATCGTCGCGGACGGCATCGACGATGCCGGGCCAGAACGGCGGAGCCCCGGCGCCGATGTGCAGCAGGGACGGCACCCGGACCCGGTGACCCGCCGCGGTCAGCCGCTCGGCCACGGGGTGCCAGGTCGAGGGGCCCACCGACGGACTGTGCACGAGGACGAAGACCGGCTGCATGGGACGATCCTGACGGCCGGGCCGTCGAAGCCGCGACCGTCTTGGCCGACAGCAGAACCGGGACGGTGTCCCGCTGCGCCGTATCGGGCACGCATCGGGCCGGTGATCCCGGGTTCTGCAGCCGTCAGCGGCACCCGACGCCCAGGCCTCGCGACGAAGCTAGCGGTCCGCCGCAGCCCCGCCCAACGCTTTTTCGCCCGACCCCCTTTTTCGCAGCCTGATCGGCGCGTAGACGGCGAGCGCGGTGACGAAGGCGACGTAGTAGCCGAGGTCCGCGCCGTGCAGCGCCTCGGCCACGGGGCCGACGAAGAGGCTCGTGTTCATGAACGGGACAGTGGCGGCGAACGCGGCGAGGAACGCCAACAGTGCGGGCAGGAGCGGCTGTTGACGCGTCTGCTCCTCGGCGAGGTCGAGGCGGGCGCCACCTCGCGCGCGGGCCCGGGCCAGCCAGTCGACGATGACGACGGCGACGAAGCCGGGGATCCAGTACCCCACGAACAGGAGCACGTTCTGAAAACGGGCGGCGGTGTCGGCGGCATGCATCCACAGCACCAGCGGGTACCCGAGGAGCGCGGCGAGTGCGGCGGCGAGCGGGCGCGGCAGGCGGGCTCCGATCACCTGCAGGGCGAGAGAGCCGCTGTAGTCGTTCATCGCGTTGCTGCACAGCGCGGCCAGCGCCACGGCGAGGAGCCCGAGCGAGCCGATCACCCCGCCGCCCAGCAGCGTGTCGACGCCCTGCGCGGTCTGGTCGGTGAAGACGGAGGCGCCCCAGAGTCCGAGCGCCTGCACGGCGGTGAAGGACACGACGACGCCCGCCAGCGTGCACCAGAACATGCGGGCCGGTGAGGTGGCGCGGGGCAGGTAGCGGCTGAAGTCGCTGGCGTACGGCGCCCAGGAGACGGCCAGGCTCAGCGCGATGGTGGTGGTCAGGGCGAACGCGCCGACGCGGTCGGCGCCGTGTGCGCCACCGTGGCCCGCGGGCGTGACGCCTGCGTGCGCCAGCCGCAGCGCCAGGGCGCAGAAGGCGACCGCGAGGACGGCCGTCATCCACTTCTGCAGCCGGTGGATCGCCTCGTAGCCCAGCGCGCCGAACGCCCCCTGCGCCGCCATCATCACCAGCGCCCCCAGCCAGAACGGCCAGCCGCAGAGCCGGGCGAGCGCGTCTCCGCCGAACAGGCCGATGAGCGCGTCCCAGGCGATGGACGAGAGCCATTGCAGGGCGCCGGGTACGACGACCGCCCGGCCGAACGCCAGCCGGGCGAGCGGGAGTTGACCCGCGCCGGTGCGGCTGCCCCACGTACCGAGGTACGCGGTGGGCACCGCGCCGAGCACAGTGCCCAGGACCACGGCGGCCAGCGCGGTGGCGAAGTCCAGGCCGAGGGCGATGCCGACCGTGCCGGTGAAGACGCCGCTCATCGTCAGGTTCGGCGCGAACCACACGGTGAACAGCCTTCCGGCGCCGCCGTACCGGTGGTCCTCGGGGACGGGGGCGATGCCCCGCGCCTCGGGGCGCCAGTCCCCCGGCGCGGTGGGCATGCGCCCGTCGAAAGCGCCCGCGCCCTGCCGCTCGGCGGCGCGCGGGTCCGTGGAAGCGTGCGACATCGACATCGCTGACATCCCTCCGCCAGTGCTAACTGGTTCAGGTTCTACGGGTGTGATCTCAGCCCTCGCTGTCGCGGGGCACCCCGTGTCGGGCAGTACCGGTGCGAACAGTAGCCGCTGCGTCGGCATGGGGTGGCGGCGCCCCCTCGCGCGGGGGCTCCCCCGCAACGCGAACCGGTCCTGCGATTAGAGTCGCGTGATGAGAACCATCGGGTTGATCGGCGGGATGAGCTGGGAGTCGACCGCGGAGTACTACCGGCTGCTGAACGAGCTGACCCGGGAGCGGCTCGGCGGACTGCACTCGGCACGGTGCGTGGTGTACTCCGTGGACTTCGCCGAGATCGAACGGTTGCAGGTCCAGGGCCGCTGGACGGAGGCCGGAGAGATTCTCGCCGCGGCCGCCAGGTCTCTGGAGGCGGCCGGCGCCGACATGCTGCTCATCTGCACCAACACGATGCACAAGGTGGCCGACCAGGTGCGGGCGGCCACCGCCGTCCCCCTGATCCACCTGGCGGACGCGACGGCCGACGCCGTACGCGCGGCCGGCCTGAAGCGGGTCGGCCTGCTGGGCACCGCGTTCACGATGGAGCAGGACTTCTACCGCGGCCGCCTCGAACAGTGCGGGCTCGACGTGCTCGTCCCCGACGCCGCCGGGCGTGCGCTCGTCCACCGGGTGATCTACGAGGAGTTGTGCCTCGGCGAGGTCCGCGACGCGTCGCGCGCCGCGTATCAGGACGTCATCGCCCGGCTCGTCGGCGCCGGCGCCGAAGGAGTCGTCCTGGGCTGCACCGAGATCGAGTTGCTGATCGGCGCCGAGGACAGCCCGGTCCCCGTCTTCCCCACGGCACGGCTGCACGCCGAGGCGGCGGTGCGGATCGCGTTGGGCGACGTCACGCCCTGAACGACCCCGGCAACCCGGGATCAGGACCGTCGCCGTATCGCTGACGAGTGACCCTCAGTTCAGGACGCCGGCTCCGCCCAACTCCTCCGGGGCCGAGGCCCAGCAGGCCTCGACGGCGTCCGTGACGGTGTCGTGGATGCCGCCCGCGAGTCGGCCCGCGCCCTCGGTGTGCAGCGCGGGACGCGTGGCGGGGCTCGCGACGACGGCCAGGAAGCTGTCGCCCGGGCCCGCCTTTGTCTCCAAGGTCGCCCGGACGAACTGCCGGATCACGCCGGGCTCGCAGCGCCCGGCCTTCCCGAAGTCCACCACGAAGAGCCGCTGCCCGGTCCCTGTCATGCGTGCCAGCAGGCCGCACAGCTCCGTCGCGGCAGCGCCGTCGAACTCGCCGACGACATCGACGACCAGGACGCCCCCGTCTTCCCAACGCGCCGGGAAACTCGCCCGCGCTCGCTCCATCCTCGACCCCTCAGCCCTGCGGGCCGCGCACGTGTCGCAGCCCGTGTGCGGTGCGCCTACCCACGACCCGGCAACGCACGCCCCCCTTCTTTCGTGCCGCGTATCGGCTGTATGTCGGCGAGCTGCCGACGAACGACGGCGCCGCGGGAGCCACGAATGCGGCTGCTTACGTTTCATCCGCGCTGTTCAGGGGAGTTCGTGCGGCGGCGGTCCGCCCCGAGTCCCTCCCGGGAGGGTTCGGAAGTGAGCTCGCCACCCGCTCTCCGCCGACCGGGCGGAGAGCGGGGACCCTCACTTCACCGCGCGGGCGTGCTTGCCGGGCACGGCGCGGGGCAGTCGAGCGGCATGAAGGCAGCGACGAAGGCATCTGCCCGGTACGTGATCGTCGGGCTGGCGGCGATTCCTCTCCTGACGGCGTGCGCAGGGGGTGACGGAAACGGTCGGACTCCCGCAGGAGACGCCGAGTTGGCGGCCTCCGACCCGCGGCTGACGATCACCACGGACAACGGAGTGCGCCTGCGGCCCGCGGACGGTGACCGGGTGGGCGTCGACCCGGCCGTCGCCCACCACTGGTCCCGGCACGGCAGCACCCAGGTCCTGGACCTCTCGTGCCGCGACGACGACCGGCCCGACCGGCCGTGTCCACGTATGCCGGAGATCGACGTGCCCGCCGGCACCTCCGTGACGGTCACCGCCCGCAACGCCGGCATCGACGTCGCCGGGGTGACGGGCCCGCTCGACCTGACCACCGTCAACGGCGATGTGACGCTGACCGGTTCGGGACGGGCCGACGCCGCCGTACGGCTCACGACCCGGAACGGGTCGGTCCGCACGGAAGCGGTGCGCGCTTCGGCGCTGCGGGCCCGTACCGTCAACGGCGACGTCACGCTCGGCTCCGCCACCGCCCCGCGCCAGGTCTCCGCGCGGACCGTCAACGGCTCGGTGGACGTCTCCGTCCCCCACGACTCCCCCGCCTACCGGGTGACCGCGACCACGGACAACGGACACCCCGTGATCACGGTTCCCGAGGGCGGCGACAGCACCGGCCGGACCGGCCGCACCATGGAACTCGGCACGGTCAACGGCGACGTGCGCGCCGCCCGCGACTAGGGGCCTTCCGAGCTCTGCGGCTGGGGCCGCAGGCTCAGCACCAGGTCCCGGGGCAGACCGTGCGTGTCGTGCAGGTAGTGCAGGTCCTCCTCGTCCAGCGGGCCCTGGAAGCGGGGCCGGGCCAGTACCTGCCGGCCGCGGTGGAGCAGGCCGCCGAACCGGCGTTCCTCGTCGACGAGCACCCGGCGCACTTCGTCCGGGTCGATCGTCTGGCGGAAGTGGTCCAGCGTGTGTGACACCAACTCCTCCGGGAGATCGCCCAGTTGACGTGAGGGGTCGTCACGCCACAGGACGGTCAGGGCGCGGCGCACCAGACGCCGCAGCACATAGTCGCGGCCGGTGTTTCCCGGCCGCACGCCGTCGCCGATCACCACGACGGCCGAGCGCACGTGGTCGCAGACGAGGCGCAATGAGGATTCGTCGAGGTTCCAAAGGCCCGGCACCCGGCGGCGCCACGGGTCGAAGACGTCGCAGTCGAACACCGAGTCCTTGCCCTGGAGCAGTGCGGCCAGCCGCTCCAGGCCGAGCCCGGTGTCGACGTTGCGCTGTGGCAGGGGCACGAGCGATCCGTCGGGAAGACGGCGGTGCCGCATCATCACGTGGTTCCACACCTCGACCCAGCGTTCGTCGCGGGTGGGCGTCGATTGTGGTGGCGTGTCACCGGTCCAGACGAAGATCTCGGAGTCGGGGCCGCACGGCCCGGTCGGCCCGTTGGACCACCAGTTGTCCTCGACGGTGCGTTCCACCGGAACCCCGCACTTCTGCCACATCT
Organism: Streptomyces sp. NPDC050264; assembly: GCF_040655895.1. NCBI lineage: Bacteria > Bacillati > Actinomycetota > Actinomycetes > Kitasatosporales > Streptomycetaceae > Streptomyces > Streptomyces sp. NPDC050264. Next base: position 10,551 of record NZ_JBFAKV010000034.1, on the reverse strand, counting down.
CCTCGGAGTTCGTGTCCGGGCCGACCCGGTCGTCGCCGCCGAAGACCGTGGCGTGGATCATGCCGGGATCGATGCCGAGCCCTTCGGTGAGCAGCCCGTATCCCCATTCGAGGCTCTGGGGCCCTTCGTAGTCGCCGAGCGACCAGGTGCCGAGCATCTCGAAGACCGTCAGATGGGTGGGGTCGCCGACCTCCTCCAGGTCCGTGGTCCGCAGACAGCGCTGGACGTTGACCAGCCGCCGCCCCAGCTCGTGCGGCCGCCCCTCCAGGTAGGGCGTGAGGGGATGCATGCCGGACGTGGTGAAGAGGACGGGGTCGCCGGGCGGCGGGAGCAGTGTGGACCCGTTGATGCGGTGGTGGCCGCGTTCCTCGTAGTACTCGACGAACGTACGGATGATGTCTTCGGTGTTCATGGGGGTGGCTCCTTCGCGACTGAGCGGGGAGGCACCGGAGACGGGTCCGCACGATCACCGGAAACCGTAGTGAAGGCTGAGGAACTGCCACGGAACCATCGGCGGGCCGTTTCCGGTCGCCGAGGGAAAAGGAAAGACGTCAGGCGGCGGCAACCGGCGAGCTGGTCGCTCGCGCGGTTGCGGTGTCGTACGGGCCGATGACGTTCATAGGGACCACGGTAACGCGGCCCTCGCGGTAACTCACCTGCTTTATGGAGCGCCTGCGCCGGTGGCGGTTGCCGGGTGCCCGGACGGGCACCACGGCACGGTCGCGCACGGGGTCAGCGGCGGCCCTTGAGCCGTTCCAGGCCCACCACGCCCAGAGCGGCGAGGCCCACCTGGATGGCCAGTTCGATCCAGTCGATGCCTTTGGTCTCGGCGACGCCGAATCCGGCGGCGATGGCCGTGCCGATGAGTGCGGCGGCGACGCCGACCAGGATCGTCCACAGCACTCCGATGTGCTGCCGGCCGGGGATGGCCAGGCGCCCGAGGATGCCGATCACGATGCCGATCACGATCGCGGTGAAGATGCCTGAGATCTCCATGTCTGCACGCCTTCCGTTGGCGAGGCAACTCCTCTGCGGAGTCGGGTGGTTGACGGGTTCCCCGGCCCGGGGCCGCTACGCGGGACCTCGGGCCGGGGGCGTCGTCAGACGTTGACGCCGTAGTCCTGGGCGATTCCGCGCAGCCCCGACGCGTAGCCCTGGCCGACGGCACGGAACTTCCACTCGTCATTGTTCCGGTACAGCTCGCCGAAGACCATGGCGGTCTCGGTCGACGCGTCCTCCGAGAGGTCGTAGCGGGCGATCTCCTGGTTGTCGGCCTGGTTCACCACGCGGATGAAGGCGTTGCGGACCTGGCCGAAGCTCTGGCCGCGGCTCTCCGCGTCGTGGATGGAGACCGGGAAGACGACCTTGTCGACGTGCGCGGGCACGGCCGCCAGGTTCACCTTGACCGACTCGTCGTCCCCTTCGCCCTCGCCGGTGAGGTTGTCGCCGGTGTGCTCGACGGAGCCGTCGGCGCTGGTGAGGTTGTTGTAGAAGACGAAGTCGCGGTCGGACAGGACCTTGCCGTCCGCGCCGCACAGCAGGGCGGAGGCGTCGAGGTCGTAATCCGCACCGGTGGTGGTGCGTACGTCCCAGCCCAGGCCGATCAGGACCGCGGTCAGGCCGGGCGCCTGCTTGCTGAGAGAGACATTGCCACCCTTGGCCAGGGAAACACCCACGGAAACTTCCTCCACACGTTCGAGCCGGTCGGGTCGTCCCCATTGTTCCATTACTTGCGCAATAACTAAAGCTTGATCGTCGCGCCGCGGCCACGTCACGCGGGAGTTCGGCCGGTCCCTGACCGCCATCGGGCCGCTCATGCTTCTACGCACCCGTAGAACGAAGGGGGCGGCAGCCGCGTTCCCGACACCCGTGCCGACCCCCGGAACTCTCGTCCCGCTCCCCATGATTCCTTGGCCACTGCACAAAGTTCGGTCCGACCCCTTCACCGTACCGACTGGTCGGTACTAGCCTCGCGCCGGCGAGCACGCGCTGTGGCGTGCGGCTGACCAGCACTGGGAGGCAAGGTGTCGATTTCGCCACCGGCGACGACAGGGCCCCGCACGACAAGGACGGCACCGGCGGCGCTGCGGGGCCTGGGCGGCAGACGGCTCGACCGCTACCCCGAACGCGGCGCGCGGTACTGGTACTTGGGGATCGTCGTGCTCGTCACGATCGTTCTCTACTACCAGCTGTACATCCAGTACGCGGTGTCGACGGCCATCATCGGCCAGTACGACATGACCTTCCTGTACTTCGTTTACATCTCGGTGGCCGCCAACGCGGTGGGCGCGTTCTCCTCGCTGGTGGCCGGTCTCGCCGACCGCTGGGGCCGGGCCAACATCGTGGTCTACGGTCTCCTGGCGGTCGGCCTGCTCACCACATTCGCACTGCCGAACGCGCCGGGCAAGGTGAGCTATCTGCTCGTCTACTCCGCTGTCGCGCTGGTCGAGGGCATGATCCTGGTGGCCACCCCGGCGCTCATCCGCGACTTCTCGCCGCAGCTCGGCCGCGCCTCCGCCATGGGCTACTGGACCATGGGGCCGATCATCGGCAGCCTCGTGGTCACCGCCGTCACCTCGCGCACCTACGGCGGCGGCACCACCTGGCAGGACGAGATCCGCTTCGCCGGCATCAGCGGCCTGGTCCTGTTCGTGGTCGCCCTGTTCGGGCTGCGGGAGCTCGCCCCGGCGCTGCGCGACCAGATCATGGTGAGTCTGCGCGACCGTGCGCTGGTCGAGGCCCGCGCCAGGGGCATCGACACGGACTCGGCGCTGCGCGGCCAGTGGCGTCAGATGCTGCGCCTCGACGTCATCGGCTCCGCCGTCGCGATCAGCCTCTACCTGCTCCTCTACTACGCCGCGGTCGGCAACTTCGTGCTCTACTTCGCGACGACCTTCGGCTACTCGGCGCAGCGCGCGAACGCCCTCCTGAACTGGTACTGGGGAGCGAACGCGATCAGCCTCGTCGTCGCGGGCCTGCTCTCCGACCGGCTGCGCGTCCGCAAGCCGTTCATGCTGCTCGGCGGGCTCGGATCCATCGGCTTCACCTTGTGGTTCACCCTGCGCGCCACCGAAGCGCACACCGGCTACTACACGTTCGCCATGATCGTCGCGGGCATCGGCGTGACCAGCGGCATCGCCTACTCCCCCTGGATGGCGAGCTTCACCGAGACCGTGGAACGGCACAACCCGGCCGCCACCGCGACGGGCCTCGCCATCTGGGGGTGGACCGTCCGCGTCACGGTGGCCCTGTCCGCGGCCTTCATCCCCCTCGTGGTGAACACCGTGACCCCGCTGATCGAACACGGTCCCGCGGTCGAACGCGCCTCCGTCCAGGCCGCCCCGGCACTGGCGGTGACGAAGGCGCACCCTGGGCTCTTCGAGGAACTCGGCGCCTACGCACCGGACAAGGTGCCCGCCTCCCTGCTCGCCCGCGCCGAGCAGGAGGTCGGCGCCGAGCAGCTGCGTACGGTGCAGAAGGCGGCCCCGCAGCTGAAGATCCTGCGGGAGCACGGGGCGGAGGTGCGGCAGGCCAGTGCCGACAACCCCGGTAAGTGGCGGATCTGGTGGTGGGTTTGTCTGGGCGGGCAGGTGCTGTTCCTGCCGTTCGTCTTCGTCATGACCGGACGCTGGCGGCCACGCGACGCCCGCCGCGATCTCCGCGCCCACGAGGAGACCGTGGCCCGGCAGGTCGCCGAAATGCGGGACGGCGCGCAGGAAGGAGGCACCGCATGAGCGGCCCCACCGAGCTGCACGAGCTCACCGCGCTCGAACAGGCCGCCGCCGTCCGCAAGGGCGAGGTGGGTCCCGTGGATCTCGTACGCCATCACCTCGCCCGCGTGGAACGGTTCGACGAGCGCTACGGCGCCTTCGTGACGCGGACGCCCGAGGCGGCTCTGTCCGAGGCGGCCGCCCTCCAGGAGAGCCGGCACCCTGGGAAAGGGGCGGCGCTGTTCGGCGTGCCGACCGCGGTCAAGGACCTCGTCGACACGGCCGGCCTCCGGACCACGTACGGATCGAAGGCCTTCGCCGACCACGTGCCCACCGCCGACGCCCACAGCGTGACCCGGCTGCGCGCGGCCGGCACGATCAGCCTCGGCAAGACCAACACCCCCGAATTCGGCTGCTGTTGCTACACCGACAACGATCTCGTGGGTCCGGCCCGCAACCCCTGGGACCCGGAGCTCTCCGCCGGGGGTTCCAGCGGCGGTGCCGCGGTCGCGGTGGCGCTCGGCCTGGTCCCCGTCGCCCATGCCGGCGACGGCGGTGGCTCCATCCGGATCCCGGCGAGCGTCTGCGGACTCTTCGGCATCAAACCCTCCCGCGGGCGCGTCAGTTCGGGCCCGGCCGGTGCCGAGGTCACCGGGCTGTCCGTGCAGGGACCGCTGGCGCGCTCGGTACGTGACGCGGCGGCCCTGCTCGACGTACTGGCCGGGCCCGAGCCGGGCGACCCCCACTGGGCACCGCCGCTGCCGGACGGCGAGACGTTCCTCGGCCACGCCGACCGCTCCCCCGGGCGGCTGCGCATCGGCCGGTACGCGGCACCGGCCGCCGAAGGTCTCACGGTGGACCCGGAGTGCCTCGCGGCCTACGAGCACGCGTCGCGGCTGCTGGAGGGGCTCGGGCACGTCGTGGAGGACATGCCGACGCCCTTCGGTCCCGAGATCACCGAGTACTTCGTGACGGCGTGGAGCGTGCAGTCGCTCGGGCATCCCCTGGACGCCGGTCGGGAGGCGCTGCTGCGGCCGGTGACCCGGGCCTGGCGGGAGTACGGGCGCGGGGTGTCGGGCGAGCGGTTCGCGGCGGCGGTCGCCGGGATGCAGCGCGCGGCGCGCCGCGCGATCGGGGCGACGCGTCGGTACGACGCCGTGCTCACTCCCACGCTGGCGACGCTTCCCCGGGCCGTCGAGTACTTCGACGAGTCGGGCGACCCCCTGGTGAACCTGCACCGACAGAGCGCGTTCAGCGCCTTCACCAGCCCGTACAACATGACGGGGCAGCCGGCCGTCAGCCTCCCTCTCCACTGGACCGAGGACGGCCACCTCCCCGTCGGCGTCTCGCTCGCCGGCCGCCCCGCCGACGAGGCCACCCTGATCGCGCTCGGCGCTCAGTTGGAGGAAGCCGCTCCGTGGCGCGACCGCTACGCGCGACTGCCTGTGTCGTGAGAACGGCCGGCGTACGCGGACGTCGACATTCCGTGACACACCGAACGGGTCTGTGACGCGCCGGGGGACAACGGTGCGCGGGCCCCGCAGGTCGTATGTGATGTGGACGGCGCCTCACCCGGCGCCGCTCCGCCAGGGTTCGAACAAGCGGACCCACGCGACGACTTGGGGGACATCATGGCGATGAGCCGACGAACGAGGGTACGAGGAGCGGCGGTTGCCGTGGCGGCGGCGGGTGCGGCCGTCGCCGCGCAGCCCGCCACGGCCGCCACGGACGGCCCCCGCTTCCTGGCACCGGCCGACCTGCCTCCCCACCCCTCCTCGGAGTGGTTCGCGGGCCCGGTGACGTCCGGGCAGCCGGACCCGCTGCCGCTGTGCGTGGGAGAGGCGCTGCCGTCCACGTCGGCGCACCGTGTCTTCCGTACGGACTACGACACGGGCGCGCTGCAGGTGACGGTGGTCGAGCGCAGCACGCAGCGGGCGAAGGCCTTTGCCGCCCTGGTGCGCGAGAAGCTCGACGCCTGCAGCGAGACGGTGATGGAGGAGCAGCCCGACATCACCGCGACCCAGAAGTACTACGGCCGGGTGGCTGTCGAGGACGGCGCGTACGTCTACGGGGTCCACACCGAGTCCACGTGGGGTGCATCGGACATCAACCTCTTCTCGGTGGGACGGGACGGCACCGCGGTGACGGTCGTCCAGTGGGGTCAGATGGGCGGCTACGACGGTGCGCCCGTCGCCGGCTTCAAGAAGACGACCGCGACGGCGGTGCGGAAACTGAAGTGACGTGGGTCACGCCATGAGATGTGTGTGACCGGGTAGGCGGGAGCGTGCTCGCCTGGACAGGTCCAGGGAGAACCACAAGAAGCACCGACCCTGGGAGGTAGCGATGTCCTCGAAGCGACGCCGCAAGAAGAAGGCCCGCCGCAAGAACGGCGCCAACCACGGCAGCCGCCCCCAGTCCTGAGGGGACGCGCGGTCGAGGCGGGGCGGCACATTACGTGCCGCCCCGCCTCTCTTTTTTTGCTCCCAGATTTTTCTTTTGCGCGCACAACCATTTCGCTCCCCCGCTCGCACCCATCCGGCGACAACAGAAACAAAGTTTCTCCGCATTTACTGGAACTGGCCCGGCGAATTGGCCATCTTAAGCTGTGTCCACGCAAGCACGCAGTACGGGAAAGGCACTTCAGATGCGCAAGACCATTCGCACCCGTTTCATCGCCGCCGGGGGCGTCGCCGCCGCTCTGACGCTCGCGGCCGTCACCCCGGCGCTGGCCGGGCCGGTCGGCACCGGGACGCACAGCGTCGCATCGGCCGCCGCGACGCAAGGCGATCCGCGGAACACCACGAATCGGGTCGCCAATTTCTATGGCGCCTACATCGACGCCATGTGGGACAACGAGGACGCGGGATCCGCCGCCGACGCCAAGGCGCTTCGTGCTTTCTATCTGTCCACTGCGGCGCAGAAGAAGGTTGCGGCTTTTGAGGCTCGGGAACACGCGGACGGAATCCTCTTCGCGCAGAACGTTCCGGTGAAGTGGGCGGTGACGTACACGGGGTCCGGGGCCGGGCATTCCACGGCTCTGGTGACGCTCACCTGGAGCGACGGGAAGAACGCGGAAATCAGCAAGATCAAGGTCCAGTCCGATCTGGCCACCCGGAAGATCACCGACCTGGCGCCGGCCGACTGACCGCCCCGGCCCCGAGCGGGGGGACGGCCGTCAATCGTCCGGCACGACGAAGTCGCACCAGACGGCCTTGCCCTCGCCCCGCGGCTCGACTCCCCAGCGAGACGCGATCGCCTCCACCATGAGCAGTCCACGGCCGGAGGTCGCGGTCTCGCCCGGGGATTTCCTACGAGGACGGGTGCTGGAGCGGTCCTTCACCCACAGGCGGACCCGGCACGGCGGGCCGGAGAGCACCTCAAGGGTGAGAATGGCGCCCCCTTCGGTGTGGAGGAGGGCGTTGACGAGGAGTTCACCGGCCGCCACCTCGACATCGTCGGCCACCGCGCCCAGCCCCCACAGCGCGAGGTGTTCCCGCAGCGCGGCCCGCGTGTCCGCGAGCCCTTCCGGGTCGGCCTGGTGGACGTACCGGTGGATGCGCGGTTCCTGCGGTGTTCCGGGATCGGGGAGCCGGCGCAGCACCAGGAGTGCCACGTCGTCGCTGCTGCCCCAGCGCTCCCACAGCGCACGCGAGAGGTGGTCCGCCAGCTCCTCGGCGGGCTCGGGGCCTTCGCGCAGCACCTCGGCGAGATTCCGGAGGCCGGTGTCGAGATCGAGACCGGAGTCCTCCACCAGCCCGTCCGTGCACAGCACGAGCGTCTCGCCCGGCACGAGGTCGAGCCGCACCTCGGGGTAGTCCTCCATGCCGAAGTCGGTGGCCAGTCCCAGCGGGAGTCCGCCACGGACCCGGGGCACGCCCACCTGACCGTCGACGTGCCGTACGAGGGGCGGCAGATGTCCGGCCCGCACGGCGCGCACGATGCCGGTGGCGGGGTCGAACTGGGCGTAGGTACAGGTGGCGAACCGTTCGGTGTCCAGCTCGGCCAGGAACCGGGAGGCGCGGGAGAGCACCGTCGCGGGCGCGTGCCCCTCGCCGGCGAAGGCCCGCAGGGCGATGCGCAGCTGGCCCATGATGGCCGCCGCATGGGTGTCGTGTCCCTGTACGTCGCCCACGACCACGCCGATGCGTCCGCGGGGCAGGGCGATGACGTCGTAGAAGTCCCCGCCGACGTCACGCCCGCCCCAGGCGGCGTGGTAGCGCACGGCGACCTCGGAGTCCGCGACCTCGGGAATGCCGCGCGGCAACATCGTGGCCTGCAGGCTCTTGGCCAGATCCCGTTCCTCGTCGAACAGCATGGCGCGCTGCAGCGACTGGGCGACGATGCCGGAGAGGCCGATGCAGAGGTTGCGGTCCGCGTCGGTGAACTCCTTGCGGCCTCGGTAGAAGAGCGCGAGCCCGCCGATGGCACGGTCCTGCGCGACCAGGGGCAGGAACGCCGCCGAGTCCAGCTTCATCCGCTCCATATAGGGCCCGAGACGGGTGTAGTGCCGGGCGAGCGTGGGCAGCGAGCCCACGAAGCGGGGCTTGCGGGTCATGACGGCTTCGGCCAGCGGCAGAGTGGAGTCCACTTTGTGGAGCTTGAGTTCGTCGAGGGCCTGCATCGTCTGTCCCACGAGAGCGATCAGCTTCAGGTGATCCCCCTCCACGAGCCCCAGCACGAGGCCGTCGGCGGCGAACCGGTCGAGACCGCTGGCCCCGGAGAGCACGGCCACCACGTCGTCGACGGTGACGGCGCGGGAGAGGGCGTCCGTGGTGCCCTGCACCATGAGGGCGATGCCCTGGCGGCGCTCGTCCCTGGGCTCGATGGCCGCGAGCTCCGCTCCGTCGTCCGACGCCGTCCGGAGCACGCCGACGGCGCGTACGGGCCGGCCGTCCGTGGCGCGCAGGATGTGCCCACGGACGTGGTGGAGGTGCAGTGTGCCGTCGCGGTGGCGGAGCCGGAAGTAGACGCCGTAGGAGTCGGTGCCGGAGGTGATCGCCTCCGTGACGGCGAAGGTGATCCGCACCAGTTCCTCGGAGGGCAGGCGCTCGTGCAGTGAGGACACCGTGCCGCCGAACTCGCCGGGCAGCAGGTCGAACAGGCCCAGAGCACTCGCGTCGAGGCTGACCTCTCCGCTCTCCAGATCCCAGTCGAAACTGCCCGTGCCGGTCAGGAACATGCGCTGTTCCGGACCGATGGGTGACTTCCTGGCTGACGTCATGGCTGTCTCCCGTACCCCGTTCGGCCACCATAAGCGCCGGGTGCGCGAAGCGCATGGCCACCTTTCTCCCCACCCGCCCCGTCCGGCACGGAAAGTGGACAACGCCCTTCCGGTGATGCGCCGGACACATCGGGTAATCGGGTCGTTCCGCAGCCCCGACGGCTGCGGAACGACCGGAGGACACCCCGTGTCCCCAGGAAGGAGCAGACCTCATGAGGGGCGGTAGAGGGATGACGGCCGTGGTCGCCGGGGCGGCCCTGGTGGCTCTCGCCGGATGCGGCAGCGGCGGCTCGGACGATGACAAGCCGTTCGCGGGCAAGAGCGCCGACGAGATCGCCGCCGACGCGGTCAAGGCCACCCAGCGGGCCGACTCGATGCACATGAAGGGGACCGTGCGGCAGACGGGGTCCTCGGGGGCCACGGTCTCCGTCGACCTGTCGGTGGACCAGCGCAAGAACTGTGACGGCACCATCCGGACGGCCGGCGCCTCGGCGGACATACGCCACACGAACGGAACGCTGTACCTGCGGGGCGACAAGAAGTACTGGCAGAACACTCTCAAGGGCAGGCCCGGCGGCGACAAGGTCGTACCGAAGGTCACGGACAAGTGGGTGAAAGCGCCCGCCGACGACTCGATGACGCAGGGCCTGTGCGACAAGCAGGGGCTCACCTCGTCCATGGACGAGGACAAGTCGGAGCGCAAGGGGATGAAGAAGGGCTCGACGACCACCGTCGACGGCACCGAGGCGATCCGGCTGACGAAGAAGACCTCCGGCGGCGAGACGCTCACTCTGTACGTGGCCACCAAGGGCAAGCCCTACATCCTGCGGACGACGTCCAGCGGCGGCAAGGACCCCAACACCGCGACCTTCAGCGACTACGGGAAGCCCGTCCAGCCGCAGGAGCCCGCGCCGGGCGAGACCGTCGACCTCAAGGAACTCGCCGCGTCCGCGCAGAAGGCCTGACGCCCTTCGGCGTGCTCCGGCCCCGAAGGGGTAACGGAGCCCCGTGCCGCACGGGCCCGAGGAGCCCGTGGCCACCCCCGTCCCAGGAAAGAGGTGCGCATGTCCGCGTCCCTGCTCGAATCCGTCGATCTCCAGGCCCCGGTCTCCGTCGCCTGGGAGCTGTGGAGTGATGTGTCCCGGTGGCCTTCCTTCCTCAGCCACGTCCGCCTGGTGGAGCCGATGGATGAGCGACGTTTCGCGTGGCAGCTGGAGCTGCCCGGCGCGGAGAAGAACTTCGTCGCCGAACTCACGGAGGTGGTTCCCGAGAACCGCATCGCCTGGCACACCGTCGAGGGGGTGGAGCACGCCGGAGTGGTGACGTTCCACCGCCTCGGCGCCACCACGAGCCGGGTGACGCTGCAGATCGAGTACGACCCGAAGGGCTTCGTCGAACATGTCGGGGCCCTCACCAATCTCGACTCCACCCTGGCCAACTACGACCTCGGCGAATTCCAGAAGCTCGCTGAGGCGACAGCCGCCCGACGGCCGCAGGTCTGAGACGACGGCGCGGCGCCCGCCCCCGGCCGGGGGGGGGGGGCCGGGGGGGGGGGGCGGGGGGGGGGGGCGGGAGCCGGCCCGGGTGGGGCTGGGGGGAAGGGAAGAAGGGGGGTAGGGG
>NZ_JBFAKV010000033.1:11700-78214 GCF_040655895.1 Streptomyces sp. NPDC050264 | reverse complement strand
ACCATCGTCTTCCTGCTCTACGGAATCCGGAGCGCGGCCCAGCAATCCGGCCTCGACCCGGTGCGCCGCCGCCCAGAACGGCTCAGCCGTCGGAGACGCCCAGCTTCTCCAGGATCAGTTCCTTGACGCGGGCCGCGTCGGCCTGCCCCCGGGTCGCCTTCATCACGGCACCCACCAGCGCACCGGCGGCCGCGACCTTGCCGGACTGGATCTTCGCGACGATCCCCGCGTTGGCGGCGATGGCCTCATCCACGGCAGTGGACAGCGCGCCCTCGTCCGAGACGACCTTCAGGCCGCGCTTCTCGACGACCTCGTCCGGCGTGCCCTCACCCTTGAGGACGCCGTCGATGACCTGACGGGCCAGCTTGTCGTTGAGGTCGCCCTTGGAGACGAGCTCGGAGACGCGGGCCACCTGCTCGGGCGTGATGGGCAGCGCGCCGAGGTCGACACCCTGCTCGTTGGCGCCGCGCGCCAGTTCGCCCATCCACCACTTACGGGCGGAGGCCGCGTCGGCACCGGCGTTGATCGTGGCGACGATCGGGCCGATGGCACCGGCGTTGCGGATCGACTGCATGTCGTGGGCGGTGACGCCCCACTCCTCGATCAGCCGGTTGCGCTGCGCGAGCGGCAGCTCCGGGAGCTCGGCACGCAGCGCCTCGACCCATTCGCGGGACGGGGCGACGGGCACCAGGTCGGGCTCCGGGAAGTACCGGTAGTCCTCGGCGTTGTCCTTGATGCGGCCCGACGTGGTGGAGCCGTCCTCCTCGTGGAAGTGACGGGTCTCCTGGATGATCGTGCCGCCGTCGTTCAGGACGGCCGCGTGGCGCTGGATCTCGAAGCGCGCCGCACGCTCCACGGAACGGAGCGAGTTGACGTTCTTCGTCTCCGAGCGCGTGCCGAACTCCTCGCGCCCGTGCGGACGCAGCGAGAGGTTCACGTCGCAGCGCATCTGGCCCTTGTCCATGCGGGCCTCGGAGACGTCGAGCGCCTTGATGACCTCGCGCAGCTCGGCGACGTACGCCTTCGCGACCTCGGGAGCCCGCTCGCCGGCGCCCTCGATCGGCTTGGTGACGATCTCGATGAGCGGGATGCCGGCGCGGTTGTAGTCGAGCAGCGAGTGCGAGGCACCGTGGATGCGGCCGGTGGCACCGCCGACGTGCGTCGACTTGCCGGTGTCCTCCTCCATGTGGGCGCGCTCGATCTCCACGCGGAAGACCTCGCCGTCCTCCAGCTGTACGTCGAGGTAGCCGTTGAAGGCGATGGGCTCGTCGTACTGGGAGGTCTGGAAGTTCTTCGGCATGTCCGGATAGAAGTAGTTCTTCCGGGCGAACCTGCACCAATCGGCGATCTCGCAGTGGAGTGCGAGACCGATCTTGATGGCGGACTCGACGCCGGTCTCGTTGACCACCGGCAGCGCGCCGGGCAGGCCGAGACAGGTCGGGCAGGTCTGGCTGTTGGCGTCCTGCTTCAGCTCCGTGGAGCAGCCGCAGAACATCTTCGTCTTGGTGCCGAGCTCGACATGGACCTCGAGGCCCATGACGGGGTCGTACGTCTCGAGGGCTTCCTCGTACGACACCAGGTCAGTGACAGTCACGGTGAAACTTTCCCTCTCAGCCCAGCAGGACGTCGTCGTCGCCCAGGCGCTTGAGCTCCCGGTAGAGGATCGCCAGGCCGGTAGCGATGGCGGCGGCGGACACGGCGGCGTCGATCAGCCGCAGGGTGTCGTTGTCGTTGCGGGCCATCTTCGCCTGCTTCGCGACGCTGATCGCGCCGAAGGCGGTGCTGGCCAGCGAGACGTAGACGCCGGTCTTGGACTTCTTGAAGTTCTTGGCCTTCTTTGCCATGGCACTCACAGCGACGGAGCCTCCTCAAGCAGCGGGTGCCCCCACTTTTCCACGAAGGCGGCCTCGACGGCGGCACCCACCTTGTACAGGCGGTCGTCCTTCATGGCGGGAGCGATGATCTGCAGGCCGACCGGCAGGCCGTCCTCGGGGGCCAGGCCGCAGGGCAGCGACATGGCGGCGTTGCCGGCCAGGTTGGTCGGGATCGTGCACAGGTCCGCGAGGTACATCGCCATCGGGTCGTCGGCACGCTCGCCGATCGGGAAGGCGGTGGTCGGCGTCGTCGGCGAGACGATGACGTCCACGCTCTCGAAGGCGGCCTCGAACTCGCGGGTGATCAGGGTGCGGACCTTCTGGGCGCTGCCGTAGTACGCGTCGTAGTAGCCGGAGCTCAGCGCGTACGTGCCCAGGATGATGCGGCGCTTGACCTCGTCGCCGAAACCGGCCTCACGGGTGAGGGCGGTGACGTCCTCGGCGGAGTGCGAACCGTCGTCGCCGACGCGCAGGCCGTAGCGCATCGCGTCGAACCGGGCGAGGTTCGAGGAGCACTCGGACGGCGCGATCAGGTAGTACGCGGACAGCGCCAGGTCGAAGGTCGGGCAGTCCAGCTCGACGATCTCGGCGCCGAGCGACTTCAGCAGCTCGACGGACTCGTCGAAGCGCTGCACGACACCGGCCTGGTAGCCCTCACCGCGGAACTGCTTCACGACGCCGACGCGCATGCCCTGGACGCTGCCGTTCCGGGCGGCCTCGACGACCGGCGGGACCGGCGCGTCGATGGACGTCGAGTCGAGCGGGTCGTGCCCGGCGATGACCTCGTGCAGCAGCGCCGCGTCCAGGACGGTGCGGGCGCAGGGCCCGCCCTGGTCGAGCGAGCTGGAGAACGCGACCATGCCGTACCGCGAGACGCCGCCGTACGTGGGCTTGACGCCGACGGTGCCGGTGACGGCGGCGGGCTGGCGGATCGAGCCGCCGGTGTCCGTGCCGATGGCGAGCGGGGCCTCGTAGGCGGCGAGCGCTGCGGACGAGCCGCCGCCGGAGCCGCCGGGGATCCGGGTGAGGTCCCAGGGGTTGCCGGTCGGGCCGTAGGCGCTGTTCTCGGTGGAGGACCCCATGGCGAACTCGTCCATGTTCGTCTTGCCGAGGATGACGACGTCGGCGGCCTTCAGCCGCTTCGTGACCGTCGCGTCGTACGGCGGGATCCAGCCCTCGAGGATCTTGGAGCCGACCGTGGTCGGCACGCCCTCGGTGGTGAAGATGTCCTTCAGCGCGAGCGGGACGCCGGCCAGCGGGCCGAGCTTCTCGCCCTTGGCGCGCTTCTCGTCGACGGCGCGGGCCTGCGCGAGGGCGCCCTCGCGGTCGACGTGCAGGAAGGCGTGCACCTTCTCGTCAATGGCCTCGATCCGGGCCAGGTGGGCCTCGGTGACCTCGACGGCCGTGAGCTCGCCGGAGGCGATCTTCGCGGCCGTCTCGGCGGCGGTGAGCTTGATGATGTTGCTGTGGTCCGTCATGACTTCTTAGTCCTCCCCCAGGATCTGCGGCACCTTGAAACGCTGCTGCTCCTGGGCCGGGGCGCCGGAAAGCGCCTGCTCGGGGGTGAGCGACGGACGGACCTCGTCCGCGCGCATGACGTTCGTCAGCGGCAGCGGGTGGGAGGTCGGCGGTACGTCTTGGTCGGCGACCTCGCTGACGCGGGCGACCGCGCCGATGATGTCGTCGAGCTGGCCGGCGAAGTGGTCGAGCTCTTCGGGCTTCAGCTCCAGACGCGCCAGCCGGGCGAGGTGGGCGACCTCCTCGCGCGTGATGCCAGGCATGCAGCGATCCTCTAAGTGGGAGTGTGTGGTTTGGACCCAATCCTATGGGGCCCGACCCCATGCCTGGTAAACGGTTTGGTCCCGCGACGGTGGAGCTGTCGATTTCAGACGGCGAACAGCAGCTCCCACAGGAGCCCCACGACCGCCGACCGGCGCGACTGGTGACGCATTTCGCCCCGTGAGGGGCGCCAGGTAACGGCGCCCCTGGTGGGGATCGCTCTCACGTGAGAGAGCGGGGGGTGTCCCCCTTGGCCGCCGGCAGCGCCGCGGACTCCCGCTGCCAGCCGCGCGAGCCACGGGCGCGCAGCCAGGCAGTCGTCTCGTCCGGCGGCATGGCGGCTGCGACGAGCCAGCCCTGCACCGCGTCACAGCCGAGGTCGCGCAGCCGCTCCCAGGTCTCGTCGTCCTCGACGCCCTCCGCGACGACGAGCAGTCCGAGCGAGTGGGCCAGGTCGACGGTGCAGCGCACGATCTCCGCGTCCTCGTTGTCCACGGCGAGCCGGGCCACGAACGAGCGGTCGATCTTCAGCTCGCTCACCGGGAGACGCCGCAGGTGGACGAGGGACGAGTAGCCGGTGCCGAAGTCGTCCAAAGACATCTTCACGCCGTGCCCGGTCAGCCCGGCGAGGGTGTCCGCGGCCCGCTGCGGGTCCTCCAGGAGCACATGCTCCGTTATCTCCAACTGCAGTGATCCGGCCGGGACTCCGTGCCGCGCGAGCCGTGCCGCGACCGCGCCGGCGAACCCGGGGGTGTGCACGTCCCTCGGCGACACGTTCACCGCGACCGGCACGTTCAGTCCCTGCGCGCGCCACCGCGCGACCTGGGCCAGCGCCGTCTCCAGCACGTACTCGGTCAGGTGCGGCATCAGCCCGGACGACTCGGCGATGGCGATGAACTCGTCCGGCGGAACCTTCCCGCGCTCCGGATGCTCCCAGCGCACGAGCGCCTCGAGCCCCGCCACCTGGCCGTCGAACTGCACCTTCGGCTGGTAGTGCAGCTCCACGTCCCCGGCGTCGAGCGCAAGGCGCAGATCGCCCAGCAGACCCAGCCGGTCCGGGGTGTTGGAGTCCCTCTTCGACTCGTACACCTCCACACCCGTGCGGTCCCGCTTGGCCTGGTACATCGCGACGTCGGCCCGCCGCAGCAGTCCTTCGGCGTCCAGCGCGTGATCGGGGAAGACCGCGAGTCCGGCGCTGGCCTCCAGGACCAGGGTCAGTCCGTCGAGGTCGAGCGGCGAGCCGAGCGCGGCGACGAGGTTGCGGGCGACGCGTGACGCGGACGTCGTCGAGTCGGCGACCGGCAGCAGGACGGCGAACTCGTCGCCCCCGATCCGCGCCGCCTCGGCGCCGCGCGGCAGGGCGGCTCTCAGCCGATCCGCGATCTGCAACAGCAGCCGGTCACCGGCGAGATGGCCCAGCGTGTCGTTGACCGACCGGAACCGGTCGAGGTCGATCAGCATGAGCGCGCTGCGCGCCCCGATCCGCTCGGCGTCGTCGAGCGCCTTCCAAGTGCGCTCCAACAGCCACTGCCGGTTGGGCAGTCCGGTGAGCGGATCGCGCAACTGCTCCTCGGCGCGGGCCCGCGCGATCCACAGCGTCGAGTCGAGCGCGATCAGCGGGATCGCGAACAGCGGCAGCAGTACCGGCAGGGCGATCGCCACGACGCAGACCAGGGGCGCGATGCCGAGCAGCGCGACCCCGACCAGGCCCTGCCGCACGAGCGCCGTCCGCGCGACCGTCGGCAGTCCCCAGGGGTGCGGCGCGTGGACGTACCAGAGCAGCGCGCGGGTGACCAGCAGATACGCGGCCGCTACGAGCATGACCTCGGGGACGGCGTAGTAGTCCCAGGTCTCGGGCTTCCACGGGGCCTCGACGGACGCCAGACGGCCGACCGCGGCCAGTACGAGGGCGCCCGCGCCGATCCCGAGGATGTCGATCGCGCCGTGCAGCACGCCCTGGCGCCAGCGGTGCCTGCGGGCGGCGCCGACGAGGACGACGACGGTGAGGCTGACCATCGCGGCGGGCACCCAGCCGTACAGGAGCAGCACGGCGAGCGTGAGGGCCGCGCCGGATCCGGTGCCGCCCCACCATCGGTCGCGGCCGAGCGCGACGAGATGGCCGACGATGATGCCGGTCAGGACGGCGAGCGACCAGCCGATCGTGCCGGACGGGAAGAGTGCGTGGTGGTCGGCGAAGGACCGGTAGAACCCGGCGCCGATGATGACCGCCGCGAGAGTGACGATCGCTCCGGGCAGCAGCGGCAGCGCCACGGCCCGGGAGGCGGTGTCGGGGTGCACGGCGATCTCGTTGCGGGCGGGGGTCGCCGCGCCGACGTGGCCCGCCGAGGGCACCCCGGCGGAGGCCGCACCGGTGACCGCCGGGACGGCGGAGCCCGCGGCCCCGGGCGCCCTGCCGGCCTCGGTCCTGGCCCGGTCCACTCCCGTGCGCAGGAATCCGCGTCCCGCCTCACGCCACCAATTGCGCCAGTTCGTCACCACACCACCGCGCTCGTTCTCCCCGCGACCGTCTGCTGTGCCGTCGCCCCCGCTGCCGTGCGTCGTCCTGCGCCGCGCACGTCGGCGCGGACGCAGCCGTGAGTCCGGGGCAGCGCTCTCGGTCGGTTCCATTCCCGTCCCTCTCACAGCCGGCGGTGCCCGCGTCCACTGCCCGCTCCCCCGGCTTCCGAGAACCGGGGGATTGCCACATCCGCAGCAGGACACGGCAGGCGCACACACTCAACAGTAGGCCGCAGAAGGCTTTCGCGGACACCAGACGGTCGCGCCCGAATGCTGTTGCCCGAATGCGACCCGGCCACCCGTATGCATCTGATATGCGCCGAACGGGTGGCCTTCAACCGCTACTCCTGAGTCGGTTCTTCCACAGGAAGTGCCACTTCGGCGGCGGCTTCCGGGCCTTGGTCCAGGAGCACGGCGAACCCGTCCTCGTCCAGAACCGGAACCTTCACCTGCATGGCCTTGTCGTACTTGGACCCGGGGTTCTCCCCCACGACCACGAACGACGTCTTCTTCGAAACGGAACCGGTGACCTTGGCGCCTCTGCTCTGCAGGGCCTCTTTCGCGCCGTCCCGCGTGTGGTTCTGCAGCGTTCCGGTGACGACGACGGTGAGGCCTTCGAGCGGCCGCGGCCCCACGTCCTCGCCCGCGCCCTCCTCCTCCATGCGCACACCGGCCTCGCGCCACTTGCGCAGGATCTCGCGGTGCCAGTCCTCGGCGAACCACTGCTTCACGGACGCGGCGATGATTCCGCCGACGCCGTCGGTCGCGGCGAGTTCCTCCTCGGTGGCCTGATCGATGCGGTCGATGGAGCGGAACTCGCGGGCGAGCGCCTCTGCGGCGACCGGGCCGACGTGCCGGATCGACAGCCCGTTGATGATCCGGGCCAGCGGGCGGTCCTTGGCCGCCGCGATGTTCTCCAGCATCGCGACCGCGTTCTTCTTCGGCTCGCCCTTCTGGTTGGCGAAGACCGTGACGACCTTGTCCTCGCCGCTCTTCGGGTCGCGCTTGGGCAGGCCACTGTCGGGGTCGAGGACGTACGCCTTGATGGGCAGCAACTGCTCGATGACGAGGCCGAAGAGGTCGCCCTCGTCGGTGAGCGGCGGCTCGGCGGGCTCCAGCGGCGCGGTGAGCGCGGCGGCGGCGACCGCGCCGAAGTTCTCGATGTCCAGGCACTGGCGGCCACCGAGGTAGAAGAGGCGCTCGCGCAACTGGGCCGGGCACGTACGCGCGTTGGGACACCGCAGGTCGATGTCGCCTTCCTTCATGGCCCGCAGCGGTGTGCCGCACTCGGGGCACTCTGCGGGCATCACGAACTCCCGCTCGCTGCCGTCCCGCAGGTCGGCGACGGGCCCGAGGATCTCGGGGATCACGTCACCGGCCTTGCGGATGACGACGGTGTCCCCGATCAGGACGCCCTTCTTCTTCACGACCTCCTGGTTGTGCAGCGTCGCGAACTCGACCTCGGAGCCCGCCACGGTCACCGGCTCCACCTGCGCGTACGGCGTGACACGGCCCGTACGGCCCACGCCCACGCGGATGTTGACCAGCTTGGTGTTGACCTCTTCGGGCGGGAACTTCCAGGCGATGGCCCAGCGCGGGGCGCGCGCGGTGGAGCCGAGCCGGCCCTGGAGCCGGATCTCGTCGAGCTTGACGACCGCGCCGTCGATCTCGTGCTCCACGGAGTGCCGGTTCTCTCCGAAGTACGCGATGAACGCCCGTACGCCGTCGAGGTCGTCGACGACCTTGTTGTGCTTGGCGGTGGGCAGGCCCCACTCGTGGAGCAGGTCGTACGCCTCCGACAGGCGGTCGATGTCGAAGCCCTCCCGGGCCCCGATGCCGTGGACGACCATGTGCAGCGGGCGGGTGGCGGTGACGCGCGGGTCCTTCTGGCGCAGCGAACCCGCCGCCGCGTTGCGAGGGTTGGCGAAGGGTTTGTCGCCGGCCTCCACGAGCCGCGCGTTCAGCTCCTCGAACTTCTCCATGGGGAAGAAGACTTCGCCGCGGATCTCGACGAGGGCGGGGACGCGGTCGCCCTTGAGGCGGTCGGGGATCTCCGCGATGGTGCGCACGTTCGGCGTGATGTCCTCGCCGACGCGGCCGTCGCCGCGGGTGGCCGCGCGGGTCAGCCGCCCGTCCTCGTACGTCAGGTTGACCGCGAGGCCGTCGACCTTGAGCTCGCACAGGAAGTGGTAGTCGGGGGCACCGACGTCCTTGGCGACGCGCTCGGCCCAGGCGGCCAGTTCGAGGTCGTCGAAGGCGTTGTCGAGGGAGAGCATGCGCTCGCGGTGCTCCACGGACGTGAACTCCGTGGCGTAGGCCCCCGCGACCTTCTGGGTCGGCGAGTCCGGGGTGCGCAGCTCCGGATACGTCTCCTCCAGCGCCTCCAGGGAGCGCAGCAGCTTGTCGAAGTCGGCGTCGGAGACGACCGGCGCGTCCTTCACGTAGTACCGGAAGCGGTGTTCCTCGATCTGTTCGGCCAGGCGCCCGTGCTCGTCCCGTGCCTTGGCGGGCACGCCACTCTGCTGCGCGACCTGGTCGATCTTCTCGGCCTGTCCGGCCCCTTCAGCCTTTCCGGCAGCCACCGTCTCGTCCTCCCGTTGCCTTCGGTCCCCGGTCACTCAGGGTTGTCCGCGAGTGATCTCGCCGCCCGGACGCAGTGGGCGAGTGCCGCACGGGCGTACGCGGGTGAGGCACCCGCGAGTCCGCACGACGGAGTGACCACGACCGCGTCCGCCAACGAACCCGGATTCAGCCCCAGCCTGCGCCACAGCGTCCTGACACCCATGACGCTACCGGCAGGGTCCGACAACGGGCCGTCCACGCCGGGCACGACACCGGCCAGGAGCTTGGCGCCACCCTCGACGGCCTCCCCGATCGCCTCGTCGTCACGCTCCGTGAGCAGCGAGAAGTCGAAGGAGATCGCGTCGGCCCCGGCCCGGCGCAGCAGCGCGAAAGGCACGTCGGGGGCGCAGGAGTGCACGACGACGGGTTCGCCCCCGTTGGCCCCGAGGACGTCCCGCAGGGTGCTCTCGACGAGCTGACGGTCGACGGCGCGGTGCGTGCGGTATCCGCTGGCGGTCCTGACCTGTCCGCGCAGGACGCCGATGAGGGAGGGCTCGTCGAGCTGGAGGACGATCCGGGCGCCGGGGACGCGGCGCCGGACATCGGCGAGGTGGGAGCGCAGGCCCTCGGCGAGCGACCCGGCGAGATCGCGGCAGGCGCCGAGATCGGAGAGCGCGACCTCCCCGTTGCGCAGCTCCAGTGCCGCCGCGAGGGTCCACGGGCCGACGGCCTGCACCTTGAGCGGGCCCTCGTACCCCTGCGTGAACTCCTCCAACGCGTCGAGGTCCTCACCCAGCCACGATCTGGCGCGCTTGGTGTCGCGGCCCGGACGGTCGCCGATGCGCCAGCCACTGGGTTCCACGCGCGCGTAGACGTCCACGAGCAGCCCGGCGGTCCGGCCGATCATGTCGGCGCCGGGGCCCCGCGCGGGCAGCTCGGCGAGGAACGGCATCCCCTGTTCAGGGCCCCCGAAGGACCCGGTGACGGTCTTGGCGGCCTCTCGGGCATCGCCGCCGGGCATCGAACCGACGCCTGTGGCCGGCCCCCACCTGAAGTCGCTCTTTTCGCTCACCCACGAAGAGTACGTAGAAGAGTACGTAACGGCCGTCGCGGGCCCTCCCCCAGCGTCCCGGGCGTCAGCGTCCCGGGCGGACCGTCAGGTCGTTGACCTCCGCGTCGCGGGGCAGGTCGAGGGCCATCAGGATCGTGGTGGCGACCGACTCGGGGTCGATCCAGCGCGCCGGGTCGTACTCCTTGCCCTCCTGCTGGTGCACCTTGGCCTGCATGGCGCTCGCGGTGCGGCCGGGGTAGACCGACGTGACCCGCACCCCGTTCCCGTGCTCTTCCTGGCGCAGCGAGTCGGCGAGGGCCTTGAGGCCGTGCTTGGAGGCGGCGTACGCGGACCAGTCGGCGCTCGCGTTGAGGCCGGCGCCGGAGTTCACGAAGAGCACGTGGCCGTGGGCGAGGCGGAGTTGGGGCAGGAAGTGGCGGGTCAGCTCGGCCGGGGCGATGAGATTGACGTTGAGCTGGTGGCGCCACGCCTTCGGGGTGAGTTCGCCGACCGGTCCCAGGTCGACGACGCCGGCGATGTGCAGCAACGAGTCGATCCGGTCCGGCAGCGACTGGTGCGAGAACGCCCAGGACAGCTTCTCCGGGTCGGAGAGGTCGCCGACGAGGGTTCTCGCGCCGGGGAACTGCGCGGCGAGCTCCTTGGCGCGGCCAGCGTCGCGCGCGTGCAGGAAGAGTTCGTCCCCGCGCGCGTGGAGGCGTCGGGCGACGGCGGCGCCGATGCCGGAACCGGCGCCGGTGATCACATGTGCAGCTGTGCCTGTCATGGCCGCCATGCTCGCACTACTCGATGCCCTGCGACTCCTCCAGGTAGGCCAGCGCGCCGACCGGCTCCTCGGCGAAGAACACCAGGTCGGTGAGGGGAATCGGCAGGAACCCCTCGTCCTCCATGCGGCGGAACTGCTCCTTGAGCCCGTCGTAGAAGCCGGCCGAGTTGAGCAGCACGATCGGCATGGTGGTCTTGCCGTGCTTCTTCAGTTCGAGAATCTCTGTGGCCTCGTCGAGCGTCCCGGTGCCACCCACCATGATCACAACGGCGTCGGCCTTCCCCAGGAGGAGCGCCTTGCGCTCGGCGAGATCCTTGGCGACGACCATCTCGTCGGGCGCCGAGACGGCCCGCGCCTTCGCCGCGAGAAAGTCCACGGAGACCCCCACGAGCCGCCCACCGGCCTCCTGCACCCCATCGGCGACCACCTTCATCAGCCCGCTCTCCGAACCACCCCACACCAGGGTGTGCCCCGCCTTGCCGAGCAGCTCGGCGAACTCGCGGGCGGGCCGGGTGTAGCGGTCGTCGAGGTCGGCGGCGGAGAGGAAGACACAGATGTTCATGGGGTCCACGGTACGACCCGCCATCCACAGCGGCCGCTGCCCCTGGAGAGAGCTCGTATGCGGCCGTCGGCGAGTTCGGTCAGAACGACGTTCGTATCGGACTCGGCGGAGCGTGATCCTTTCAGCGGCCTGCCCGTACCGGGAAGAACCCGTCACCTGTGAGCGCTGACACAGGTATGGCTGATGGACACACGATCACGATCGAGCAGGGTTCGCAGCGGGTGCGCGTGGTGCGCGACGGACAGGTGGTCGCCGAGAGCGCGCGGCCCCTGCTGTTGCGCGAGACGGGCTGTCCCGTGCGCTATTACCTCCCGGGCGAGGACGTCGCCATGGAGCTGCTGACGGCCTCGGACACGACGACGTACTGCCCCTTCAAGGGCACGGCCTCCTACTGGTCGCTGCCGGACGCGCCCGACTTCGTCTGGTCGTACCCCGAACCGAAGGCGGAGGTGGCTGCCATCAAGGGGCACTTGTGCTTCTACGAGGTCGAGGTGGTGGGTTGACGGCCGGGCAGGCCGCTGTGCGGGTCGCTATGTAGGAGCAGGCGGTTCCCTCCGCTTCAGGCGGAGCTTTCCGTGACCGCGGCGGGCCCGTCCATGAGTGCCGGGTGCGGGCGCGGCGCAGGACGCAGGTGCCGCTGTTCTCCACCATCACCCGGGGGCCCGGGGCTGATGCCCCGGCCCCGCAATTCACCGCTGCCGGGCCCCAGTTGACGCCTCGCCCGATCGGATGACTCCGCTCAGCGGGTGGCGACCAAGGGCCCGTTGAGTCGCGGCAGCCCGCCGCCCCGATCCTGCGCCCTCGGCGCGCTCTCCTCGCCTGTCGGCATCACTACTGTGCCGCTCCCTGCGATACCGCACCGAGGAGACGTAGTGACCGCCGAGACACCGCCCCGGCTCGACCGAGCCACCTATATGGACCTGACAGACGATCCGGTCCAGCAACGCCTCCTGCGCAAGGCGATGGAGGTCTTCCGCCGAGGGGACGCCGGGCCCGTTCTGAAGGAAATGGCTCAGGAGGTTCTTGCGGGGCGGGTGGGGTTGCGGGAGGCCGCGCGGATCCCTGCGTACGCGGAGGCGGTGATCGAGCGGGGCCGGGACTTCCGGGGGCGCTGGGACGCGATGTCCGACAGAGAACGGGATGAATTGGCCCGGAGCGGTGAGCAACAGGTGGCCGCGGAACTGGCCCACGTGAAGGCAGACCGCGCCGGGCAGAGGTCGGCATGACGCTGGCCGTGAAGTCCGGGAACCTCATCGGGTATGCGGGGCTGCTCCACCGGGCAAGCGGGGACTGCGGGAGTGCCCGCGCCTACCTCGATCGCAGCACCGGCATCGACTCGTCGCTCGTCGGGGAGCTCTGGAACTGGGCCCTTGGTGATCACGAACGGAGGATGCGTGACGCCCGCGACGTCCTGTGCCGTTTCGACACGATCCTCGACGCCTCGGTGGGCGAGCTGAAGAAGACTGCAGCCTGGTACGACGCGGTCGACCTGGAACAGGCGCGAAAGATCGATGCGACCTATCCGGCCGTGAAGCCCTCCGGTGTACCTAGGACCCGCCCGAGCGGCGATATGTCGTTCCGGGATGTACGCGACGCCGTCAGCTGTCTCAAACCACCCGGCAGCGCGGACGGCTGGCTCCAAGGGCACATGGCAGAACTCGAGTTCGCCCCTGCCAACAAAGCAGCGGGGACGCTGCTCGACTTCGGCAGCATGTCAGCGTTGGCTAACGAAGGTATCAAGTTCGCTTTCGGCCAGGACATCCTCGGATACGTCACGAATTGGCTCGCGGGCGATTGGCAGAGCTACGCCGATTGCGCTGACGCATGGGACTCCCTGGGGCGTGCGTGTGCCGACATCGCCGCGAACATTCGGCACGGGAATTCCGTGCTCGACCTCACGTGGCACGGGAGAGCTGCGGATGCCGCATGGAAATACTTCGAAAACTCTGCCACGAAGCTCGAAGCGACACGTGAAGCATTCCACGATCTCCGGGATCGCTACCTGCACGTGGCCACCATCGTCTTCTCGTTCGCTGAAACGGTGAAGGGAGGTATCGCGGAGATCTGCGACTGGGGAATTC
Source organism: Streptomyces sp. NPDC050264 (assembly GCF_040655895.1). Lineage (NCBI taxonomy): Bacteria > Bacillati > Actinomycetota > Actinomycetes > Kitasatosporales > Streptomycetaceae > Streptomyces > Streptomyces sp. NPDC050264. The sequence goes on along the minus strand of NZ_JBFAKV010000033.1, from coordinate 65,004 downwards.
AGGTTGCCATCTCCGCCGCTGCCTCCACCGCCATGGCAGCTTCTGGTGTCGGTGTCGGCGGCGCCCTCGTAGGAGCGGCCTACGCGGCAGAGCGCGTGACTGCGATGGTCAAGCGGTACCGAGAACTCACCGAGCAGTACGACAGAGTGATGAGCGCGGTCAATCTGGCTTTCGCCGGTGTCGGCGTCATGTGCGCTCTCGTCGGCGAGATGCGGAAGTTTCCTGTAGTAGGCAAGAGTTACGACAACGCGCTGGTGTGAAACACCCACCGGTCTCAGCAGGGAAGATCACATGAACCTCGAACAGAGATTGGCCGACGAGGCCCGAGAAAATCGCGACCGGCGGTTCACCGCCTTCGCTGTGGCTTTCTTCGCCACAGTGGCGACATTCGGAACCGTGACAAGCGCACTGGACGGCACACTTGCGTGGCCGGTGATCGGCATGAACTCAGTACTGCTCTACGGCGTGCACCTGGCATTTCAGGGTTGGCGGCACAAAGAAACCCGCTTCTCCTGCGCCGCTATGCTGGTGCTGCCCGGACTTTTCCTGGGAGCTCACCTTATGAAGTAGACCTGCGACTCGTGCCAGGGCCGGCACCGCCATGATCTCGGATCTGCCTCGGAAAACCGACGGGCTACGCCACCGCCGTGACCCGCGACGTCGACGCGATAGTCGCCGACCCCACAACCCGCGTCCCGTCATACAGAACAATCGCCTGGCCCGGGGCGACCCCTCGGGCCGGCTCGGTGAACGTGACTCGGAGTTCGGTGTCCACCAGCTCCGCCGAGACCTCGGTTTCGCCGCCGTGGGCGCGGAGTTGGGCCGTGTAGGTGCCGGGGCCGGAGGGGGCCGCTCCGCACCAGCGGGGCTTGATCGCCGTTAGGGATGTCACGTCCAGGGCGTCGACCGGGCCGACGGTCACGGTGTTGTTCACCGGGGAGATGTCCAGGACGTAGCGCGGCTTGCCGTCAGGGGCGGGGGTGCCGATGCGCAGGCCCTTGCGCTGACCGATGGTGAAGCCGTACGCGCCCTCGTGCGTACCCACCGTGGCCCCGGACTCGTCGACGATGTCGCCCTCCGCCTTGCCGAGGCGGGAGGCGAGGAACCCTTGGGTGTCGCCGTCGGCGATGAAGCAGATGTCGTGCGAGTCGGGCTTCTTGGCGACCGCGAGGCCGCGCCGCTCCGCCTCCGCGCGGATCTGCTCCTTGGTCGTCACCGTGTCGCCGAGCGGGAACATGGCGTGGGCGAGCTGGCGGTCGTCCAGGACTCCGAGGACATAGGACTGGTCCTTGGCCATGTCGGAGGCGCGGTGGAGTTCGCGGTCGCCGGACTCGTTCACGATGACCTGGGCGTAGTGGCCCGTGCAGACCGCGTCGAAGCCGAGGGCGAGCGCCTTGTCGAGGAGCGCGGCGAACTTGATCTTCTCGTTGCAGCGCAGGCACGGGTTCGGGGTGCGCCCGGCCTCGTACTCGGCGATGAAGTCGTCCACGACGTCCTCGCGGAAGCGCTCGGCGAGGTCCCACACGTAGAACGGGATGCCGATGACGTCGGCCGCGCGGCGCGCGTCGCGGGAGTCCTCGATGGTGCAACAGCCACGGGCCCCGGTGCGGAACGACTGCGGGTTCGCCGAGAGGGCCAGGTGTACGCCCGTCACGTCGTGCCCGGCTTCCGCGGCGCGGGCCGCCGCGACGGCGGAGTCCACGCCGCCGGACATGGCGGCCAGAACGCGCAGGGGGCGGTCGGGGCGGTCGGCAGGGCGCTGCGAGGTCTGCGGAGTCTGCGAAGTCATAGCTCTAACAGGGTACGGGGCGCCGGGAACCGAATCCCCCGGATATCCGTTTGGATCTAGTACGGGGAGGACGGGGGACGTGGGATGGCGAAGCCGGGAGCCGGAAAGGGCGGCCGGGACGGGGACCGTCGGGTCAGCAGGCGGACGCTGATCATCGGTGGCGCGGCGTCGGCCGTGGGCGTGGGGCTGCTCGCGCGCAGCGATCTCGCGCACATGTGGTGGCAGATGCCGGGCGTCGACAAGCCGCGTGACGCCGGGGCGGTGGACTTCAGGGGCGCGGAGTGGGTGGCGGCGGCCGCGGCGAACTGGCGGCGGGCGGACCGGCCCGCCGACTACACGATCGACCGGGTCATCATCCACGTCACGCAGGGCAGCTATCAGGGGACCCTGAAGGTCTTCAAGGACCCGTGGCACGGCGCGGCATCGCACTATGTGGTGCGCCAGGACGGGCACATAGCGCAGATGATCCGGGAGTTGGACGTCGCGTTCCACGCGGGGAACCGGGAGTACAACGAGCGCAGTGTCGGTATCGAGCACGAGGGGTTCGTCGACCGCCCGGAGGACTTCACGGAGGCCATGTACGCGGCCTCGGCCCGGCTGACCGCGGCGATATGCCGTCGCTACGACTTTCCGCCGGACCGCGAGCACGTCATCGGGCACGTGGAGGTGCCGGGTACCGATCACACCGATCCCGGGCCGCACTGGGACTGGGACAAGTACATGCGGCTGGTGCGAGCGGCTCACAAGCGGGCCGGCGCCGCCAAAGCCTGAGCCCGGGCTGAGCCTGCGGCCCCGGCCCGTCACCTCACGTCAGGCCCGCCGATCGCGCCCGTTCCACCGCCGGGCCGATCGCCGCGGCCACCGCTTCCACGTCCGCCTTCGTCGACGTATGGCCGAGTGAGAAGCGGAGCGTGCCGCGGGCCAGGTCCGGGGCGGTGCCGGTGGCGAGCAGGACGTGGCTGGGCTGGGCGACGCCCGCGGTGCAGGCCGAGCCTGTCGAGCACTCGATGCCCTGGGCGTCCAGGAGCAGCAGGAGGGAGTCGCCTTCGCAGCCGGGGAAGGTGAAGTGGGCGTTGGCCGGGAGCCGGCCGCCGGGGGCCGGGTCGCCGCCGAGGAGCGCCTCGGGGACGGCGGTGCGGACCGCCGTGACCAGGTCGTCCCGGAGGGCGCCGATCTCGCGGGCGAACCACTCGCGCTGCTCGACGGCGATCCGGCCCGCGGTCGCGAAGGCGGCGACGGCCGGGACGTCGAGGGTGCCGGAGCGCACGTGCCGTTCCTGTCCGCCGCCGTGCAGGACGGGGACGGGGGTGTGTTCACGGCCGAGGAGGAGTGCGCCGATGCCGTACGGGCCGCCGACTTTGTGGCCCGACACCGTCATGGCCGCGAGGCCCGACGCGGCGAAGTCGACCGGGATCTGGCCGTAGGCCTGGACCGCGTCGGCGTGCAGCGGGATGTCGAACTCCTGGGCCACGTCGGCGAGTTCGCGGATGGGCTGGATCGTGCCGATCTCGTTGTTGGCCCACATGACGGTGGCCAGGGCCACGTCGGCGGGGTTGCGGGCGATGGCCTCGCGCAGCGCCTCGGCGGGGACGCGGCCGTAGGAGTCGACGGGCAGGTACTCGACGGTGGCGCCCTCGTGCTCGGCGAGCCAGTGCACCGCGTCGAGGACGGCGTGGTGTTCGACGGGGCTGGAGAGGACGCGGGTGCGGGCCGGGTCGGCGGCGCGGCGGGCCCAGTACAGGCCCTTGACGGCGAGGTTGTCGGCTTCGGTGCCGCCCGCGGTGAGGACGACCTCACTGGGCCGGGCGCCGAGGGAGGCGGCGAGGGTCTCGCGGGACTCCTCGACGGTGCGCCGGGCGCGGCGGCCGGCGGCGTGCAGGGAGGAGGCGTTGCCGGTGACGCCGAGCTGGGCGGTCATCACCTCGACCGCCTCCGGGAGCATCGGAGTGGTCGCGGCGTGGTCGAGGTAGGCCATGGTGACCACGATTCTACGAGGCCGCCGGGGAACCTCGGCCGCCGCGTGGGGTCCCGTGCCCACGCGAGGCTTTTCGTAGGGCGTCAGCCTGCGATGCTCCAGGACAGAGTGCCGTCGGCGGCGACGAGGGCGCCGAGCACGACGAGGTCGGCGATGCCGAGTCCGAGACCGAGCAGGGCACGGCCGCGGCGCGCGGTGCCGCGCCACAGGGACAGGCCCGCGAGGACGATCGCGATCGGGCCGAGGAAGACGTTCAGGACCAGCAGGCCGATGAGGCCGAGGACGAACGAGGCGACGGCCATGCCGTCGGTGTCACGCCGTCCGGTGGGCCGGGTCGGCGTCTTGGTCTCGGTTGCCTTCGGCGTCTCGCTTGCCTCGGGCGCCTTCGATGTCCGGGCCGGTGCGGTGAGCTGCATGGTGGTACCCCCTTGCTGACGAATACTGACGAAACCGGTGCTGCGGCTCAGTGCTCAGTGCTCAGTGCTGGTGGCGGCGCCCGTGGCGCTCGCGGACCGCGAAGACGGCCAGCCAGACGCCGATGACGGCGGCGGCGACGAGCGTGAACGACAGCGGGGCGTGCGCCACGGTGCCGAGCGCGAAGCCCAGGAGCAGAAGGGCCGCTACGAGGAACAGCATGGAGAAGACCTCTCAGACTCAGCGTGGTTACCAGTGCGTGGGTTACAACTGTTCACTGACTTAGGAGTCTATCCCTCCTACGGCTTTCCAATTACGGAGAACAGTTGTTAACTGGATGACATGAGTCACACTCTCGGCATCCGGCAGGCACAGAAGCAGAAGACCCGGCAGGCCCTCCTCGACGCGGCACTGGAGCTGCTGGAGGAGCAGAGCCTCAGCAGCCTGGGCCTGCGGGAGGTCACGCGCGCCGTGGGGGTGGCGCCGACCGCGTTCTACCGGCACTTCGACAGCACGGCCGACCTGGGCGTGGCACTGGTCGACGAGGCGCTCGGCAGTCTGCACGGGGTCGTCTCCGAGTTGCTCACGGCGACCTGGGACAGCGACGAACGGATCGCGCGCACCGTGGAGTTGATCGCCGCGCACGTGGCCGCCCATCCGGCCCATGTGCGCTTCATCGCGCGCGAGCGGCACGGCGGCGTCCAGCGGGTCAGCGAGGCGATAGGAGCGCAGCTCGGGCAGTTCGCCGAAGAGGTGGCCGCGGCGCTGAGCCATGACCCGGAGTCGGTGGGCTGGAGCGAGGAGGACCTGCTGATGCTCGCGGGCCTGTACGTCGACCACATGGTGATGACGGCGTCGGTCTTCCTCACGACACCCCCCGAGCATTTCGCGCGCGCGGCCGGTCTGGCGGAGCGGCAGTTGAGGCTGGTGAGCCTCGGCCGCAGACACTGGCTGGACGCGTCATGAGCAATTAGCCTTATGGTCATGACAGCACCGGACCAGAACACCGGCTGGACCCTCGATCGCGGCTGCGCCGGCCCCTCCGGCGAGATCCGCTGGGCCGCGCTCGGCCCGGCGGACGCGCCACCCGTCGTCCTTGTCCACGGCACGCCGTTCTCGTCCTACGTATGGCGTGGCCCGGCCCGCGCACTGGCCGCCGAACACCGCGTCTACGTATGGGACTTGCCCGGCTACGGCGCCTCCGAGATGCGCCCCGGCCAGGACGTGACGCTCGACGCCCAGGCCCGCGCCCTGGCCGGGCTGATCGACCACTGGGGCCTGACCGAACCGGCGGTCGTCGCCCATGACTTCGGCGGCTGCGTCGCCCTGCGCGCCCATCTGCTGCACGGCGCCGGGTACTCCCGGCTCGCCCTGGTCGACCCGGTGGCGCTCGCCCCCTGGGGCTCCCCCACGTACCGCCTGCTCGCCGAACACGCGGATACCTTCCGGCAGTTGCCGGACGCTCTGCACGAGGCGCTCGTGCACCGCTACATCAGCTCCGCGAGCCACCCGGGGCTCCATCCGGACACGCACGCGCGGCTCGTCGCCCCGTGGCTGACCGAGGCGGGCAAGGATGCCTTCTACCGGCAGATCGAGCAGAATGACCAGCGCTTCACGGACGACATCCAGGTCCGCTACGGGGAGTTGGAGCTGCCCGTGCTGGTCTGCTGGGGCGCCGAGGACACCTGGATCCCGGTCGCGCGGGGGCGTGAGCTGGCCGGGCTGATCCCCGGTGCCGAGCTGCGGATCATCGAGGGCGCCGGGCATCTGGTCCAGGAGGACGCGCCGGCCGAACTCACGGCCGCGCTCGGTCGGTTCCTGCGTACAGGGCGGTGATCGCGGCGGCGCAGCGGGCCAGCTCCGCGCGTACCTCGGGGGGTTCGAGCACCTCCACGTGGTCGGCGAAGGGTGCCAGGGAACGGGCCGCGCCCAGGACCCCGTAGCCGAGCCCGACCGTGATCCACTCGCTGACGCCGTCGTCCTCGGGGTGTTCGGTCAGGGAGTTGCCGCACATCCGCAGGAACAGGTCGAAGCGGTCGCGGCGGACCCGGGCGGTGACGTCGATGCCGCCGGGCCGCACCTCGACCTGTCTCTTCAACGCGGCCCACACGTCGGCGAGTTCGACGCCCGCCCGACGCTTGACCGGGGCGTCGGTGGGCGTCGCGGCGTGCATCCGGTCGGCGCGGAAGAGGCGGGGCACGGCCCGGCGGTCGGCGATCAGGTACCAGACGCCGGCCTTGAAGACGAGGCCGTACGGGTCGACGGTGTACGTGCGGGGCGCGTCGGCGCCGCTGTGCCGGTAGCGGATGCGCAGTCGCCGGTCGGTGAAGACCGCGTCCCGCAGGGCGCTGACGTCGACCTCGGGCGGGGGCGGGCCCATCCAGCGCGAGGACTCGACCAGGATGCGGCGGCTGGTCAGTTCGGCGGCGGGCCGGTGCGGTGCGGGCAGGGCGGCCATGACCTTGCGCAGGGCCGAGCCGAACGCCGTGTCGAGGCCGAGGGCCGCGTGGGCGCCCTGCGCCGCGAGGATGAACAGGGCGCGGGACTCGTCGGCGGTGAGCCCGGTGACATCGGTGCGGTAGCCCGGCAGGAGGGCGATGCCGCCGTGGCGTCCGCGCTCGGCGTAGACGGGGACGCCCGCGGCGCTCAGCGCGTCGATGTCCCGGTAGATGGTGCGTACCGAGACCTCCAGGCGGTCCGCCAGTTCATGGGCGGGGACGCGGCCGCGGGTCTGGAGCAGCAGGAGGATGGAGAGCAGGCGGTCCGATTTCACCGCGCCAGCCTCTCGCACCCGGCCCGGCCTCCGCAGCGAAGAACTACCCGAGCCGCACCCGCGCCAGCTGCCTCGACTGGGCCACGAGACGATCCTTGGCGTCCCAGACCTCCGCGTCCTCCTCCAGGAAGCCGCCGGCCAGGTTGCGTGTGGTGATGGAGACGCGGAGCGGGCCCGGCGCCGGGCGGCAGCGGATGTGGACGGTCAGCTCGACCGTCGGGACCCAGCCCTTGAGGCCGAGTTCGAAGGCGGTCGGCGGCAGGGCGTCCACGGCGAGCAGCAGCGACAGCGGGTCCGCGTCGCGGCCGTCGGCCAGGGCGAACCACGCGCGCATCTCGCCCTTGCCGGACGGGGCGCCGAGGGCCCAGCCGAGCGTGGCCGGGTCGAGCTTGAGCGCGAGGCGGTCGGTGATCGCGGAGCTGCCGGGGACCGGGGGCGTGCCCTCGGGTGCGTCGCCCGCGCCGAAGCACTGCTCGATGGGCGGGATGGGCGGGGCCTGTGCGCTGGTGCGTACGTCGTCGGGGAGCGCGTCCAGGTCGCCGTAGGAGGCGAGGACGCGGATGCGCTCGACCTCGGTGCCGTCGTCGGCGTACTGGAACAGGGAGGCCTGGCCGGTGGAGAGGGTGCGGCCGGTGCGTACGACGTCGGTGCGGATCACGGCGGGGCCCGGGGCCGAGGCCGTCAGGTAGTGCGCCGAGATGGTGAACGGGTCACTGTGCGGCAGGGCGTCCGCGAGGGCGCGCCCGAGTACGGCGAGCAGGTAGCCGCCGTTGACGGCGTTGATGATCGTCCACCCGGCGGAGAGGTCGATGTCGTAGACACCGGGCTCCCGCCGGATGACGGTCGTGTCGCGGTCGAACTCGCTGTCGCCGATCGTCGCCGCGGTCATCGTCGTCGTACGGTCCTGCATGGACGCTGCTTCTGCCATACCGGCAACGTACAACAAGAAATTACTAAGCGGTAGCTTCGTATTTCGCGAGGATCTTGGTGAACGCCCAGGGCTCCTGGTCGACACCGGAGCACGTGTCGTCGTTCGGGTAGGCGCCGGGACAGGGCCGGTCGCGGTTGACCGACCAGAAGGAGAGACGGGCCAGGTGGTGCTCCTGCGCGTAGGCCAGGATCGTCTCGAAGTCGGCCTGGGTGACGGTCTCCTCGACGTCGGTGATGCCGTTCATGGAGGACAGGCCGCTGTGCCGGTACGCCTCGTCGTCGCTGTAGCCGTACGCCGACTTCACCCGGTCCTTCAGCCCGTCGGTGGCCTGCTCGGTCAGCTCGCCCATGTTCCGGCCCGCGCCGCCGAAGTCGAACGGCATGATCGTCCAGCCGTCCACCTCCAGACCCGCGTCGGCGGCCCGGTCGATCATGCTGCCGTCGGGACCGCTCTGGTCGGACGGGAACGTCACGTAGGTGGTGAGGCCCGCGTTGGCCGCCTTCACCTTCTTCAGGGCGTCGATCGTCTTCGTCTGCGTGGCCGGGTCGCCGTAGGCGTCGCCCTCGATGTCGATGTCGATCGCCTTGAGCCCGTAGGCGTCGATGACCTTCTGGTACGCCCCCGCGAGCGCGTCCGCGTCGGAGCAGGACTGCTCCAGCTTGGCGCCGCTCGCGCCGCCGAACGACGGGACGACATCACCGCCGCCCGCACGCACGGCCTCGACCGTCTTCTGGTCGGCGCCGCCGGTGAGCGGCCGGGAGCCGTCCCACTCCGGGGTGCAGCCGCCGGCGTCGAGGACGAAGGCGAGGGTGAACCAGCGGACGCCGGTGGCCTGTTGGACCTCCGCGGGGTCCGGCGGGTCGCCCCAGCCGTTGTAGAGGTAGGGGGCCACGGCCTGCGGGGCGGCCGCGGGGGCGGGGTCGGCCTGGGCGGTGGTGAAGAGGGCGCCTGCCGCGACGGCGGCGGTCGCGGCGGCCACGGCTATGAGCCGGGTACGAGTTCTCATGGGCCTTCCAAGCGTGGGGGGAGGGAAGGTTGGTCCAGACTTAATTCAGCACGTGAGTTAACTCGTGTGGCCGTTGGGCGTCAAGAGACAAACGGGAAAAGGGAGTTGGAGGCCCGCCCCGCTACGGCGTCTCCTCCGTCACGTCCACCGCGGCCGACCTGCGGTTCCACGCGCGGGGAGCGCGCCAGTGGTAGTGCATGGCGAGCAGCCGCAGAAGGAACGCGGTGAGGACCGCGACGGCGCTGGTGAAGCCGTTCAGGGCGTCGTAGTTGATGCACAGGACCACGATCCCGGCGCCGACCATCGCGGGGACCGCGTAGAGGTCGCGGTCCCAGCGGACCAGCGACGGCACCTCGTTGGCGATGATGTCGCGCAGCACGCCGCCGCCGACCGCCGTGGTGAGGCCGAGCGCGGCGGACGCGGTGAGGCCGAGCCCGTAGTCGTACGCCTTGGTCGTGCCCGTGACGCAGAACAGGCCGAGGCCCGCCGCGTCGAAGACGTTCACCGCGAGCTGGGTCCGCTCGACCTCGGGGTGCAGGAAGAAGACGAAGAACGCGGCGATGATCGGGGTCACGAAGTAGCCGAGATCGGTGAAGGCGGCCGGGGGCACGGCACCGATGACCAGATCGCGGAACACCCCTCCGCCCAGCGCGGTGGCCTCGGCGAGCGCGACGATGCCGAAGACGTCCCAGTTCTTGCGTACGGCCATCAGCGCGCCGGAGATCGCGAACACGAAGATGCCGATGAGGTCGAGCCAATGCTGGACGGAGGGGGTGAACAGTTCCTGGATCACCCGACATTCTTACCTGCCGGGCGGCCGGAACCCGGCTACAGGCTCGGCCTGCCCGTCGTGAACAGCCAGGTGTCGAAGAGACCGTCGAGCCGCTGACCGGAGATCCGCTCGGCGAGGGCGATGAACTCGGACGTCCGCGCGTTGCCGTAGCGGTGCAGCTTCGTCCAGGCGGGCAGCAGCTTGAAGAACGCCTTGTCGCCGATGCGCTCGCGCAGCACCTGGAGCGTCATCGCGCCGCGCTGGTAGACCGCGGAGGCGAACATCGTGTCGCGCTGCGGGTCACCGACCTTCGTCTGCCAGAAGGAGGAGGTGGCCGGGCGGGAGTTGTAGCCCGCGAGGAAGGAGTCGTGGGCCGACTGGGTCCCCTTGTGTTCCGCCCACAGCCACTGGGCGTACGTGGCGAAGCCCTCGTTGAGCCAGATGTTCTTCCACTGCTCGACGGAGACGGAGTCGCCGAACCACTGGTGGGCCAGCTCGTGCACGATCGTCGACTCGTTGCGGACGGCCGAGTAGCTGGGCTTGGACTGGGTCTCCAGGGAGAAGCCGGCCTGCGGCATGTCGTCGACGACCGCGCCCGTCTCCTCGAAGGGGTAGGGGCCGAAGACCCGGGACCAGTAGTCGGTGGCCTCGGCGGTCACGGCGTACACGTCGACGCTGTTGCTGTCGGCGAGGACCGGGTCGATGGCGACGTAGATGGGAGTGCCCGCCGGGGTCCGCCCCTTCTTCACGTCGAACTTCCCGATGCTGGCGGTCGCGAGGTAGGTCGCCATGGGCTTCGACTCGCGCCAGTGGTGGACGGTCTGCCCGCCCTTCGTGTCGTACGTGTCGACCAGCCGGCCGTTGGAGACGCCGGTGAGGCCCTTGGGCGCCTTGATGCGGATGTCGTAGGTCGCCTTGTCCGAGGGGTGGTCGCTGGACGGGAACCAGGTGGAGGCGGCGTTCGGCTCACAGGCGACGAAGACGCCGTCGGTGGTCTTCATCCAGCCGTAGTCGGAGCCGAAGACGATCGGGCCGCTGAGCGCTTCGGGGACGCCGCCGTAGGTGACGGCGACGCGGAAGGTGTGGCCCTCGCGGATCGAGCCGCGCGGGGTGACCGTCATCTCGTCGGCGGTGCGCGTGAAGTCGGCGCGTCTGCCGTCCACCTCGACCCGGGTGACCGTGAGCTTCTGCAGGTCGAGATCGAAGGAGGAGAGGTTCTGGGTGGCGCGCGCGGTGAGGGTCGTACGGCCGTCGAGGCGGTCGGTGTCGGGGTTGTAGGCGACGTCGAGATCGTAATGACGGGCGTCGAAGCCGCCGTTGCCGAGCTGGGGGAAGTACGGGTCGCCGATGCCGTCGGCGCCGGGGGTGGGGGCCGGGGAGGCGGCTATCAGGCAGAAGGAGGCGGCCGCGACGGTGAGCGCGGCCAGGCGTGCCGAACGGGAGAGAGCCATGGGGCGTCCCTTCGAACGTGTTCCGGTGTATCGGACACGGAGACACTGCCGTTCGGGGGCACGACGTGTACATGACCCTTCTGGGTCATGTTGGGCGGCGGCGCCGCGGAGATCCACCGGGGGGCCGCCGCGGCTCGTGCGGCAGGCCCCCCGCAGCGGGCTACTTCTTCTCGGGCTCCTCCGGCGTCTCCGGTGCCACCGACGCGTCCGGTGCCTCCGGTGCCGCCTCCGACGGCGTCTCCTCCGACGGCTCCTCCACGACCGCGGCCGGTGCCGGGACCGTCACCACGTCGATCGCCTCCTTCGCCACCGAGAGCAGCTTGGTGTCCTCGGGGGCCTGGTCCGGGGCGTTCTCCGGGTGGTGGCAGGCGACCTGGTGGCCGGTGCCGAGCTGGAGCAGCGGGGGCTCCTTCGTCGCGCACACCTCCGTCGCCTTCCAGCAGCGCGTGTGGAAACGGCAGCCGGCGGGCGGGTCGATGGGCGAGGGGACGTCGCCGCGCAGCAGGATGCGCTCGCTCTTGATGCCGCGCCGCTTCGGGTCCGGCACCGGCACCGCCGACAGCAGCGCCTTGGTGTACGGGTGCATCGGCGTCGAGTAGAGGTCGTTGCGGTCGGCGAGTTCCACGATCTTGCCGAGGTACATCACCGCGATGCGGTCCGAGACGTGCCGGATGACCGAGAGGTCGTGCGCGATGATCACGTACGTCAGGCCGAGCTCGTCCTGCAGGTCGTCGAGCAGGTTCACGACCTGGGCCTGGATCGACACGTCGAGGGCCGAGACCGGCTCGTCGGCGACCACCAGCTTCGGGCGCAGGGCCAGCGCGCGGGCGATGCCGATGCGCTGGCGCTGGCCGCCGGAGAACTCGTGCGGGTAGCGGTTGTAGTGCTCGGGGTTGAGCCCGACGCGCTCGAGGAGATCCTGTACGGCCTTGCGCACACCGCCCTCGGGCTTGACGCCCTGGATGTTGAATGGCGCCCCGACGATCGTGCCGATGTTGTGGCGCGGGTTCAGCGACGAGTACGGGTCCTGGAAGATCATCTGGACGTCGCGGCGGAGCGGCCGCATGCCAGTGGTGCCCAGGTGCGTGATGTCGGTGCCCTCGAACTCGACGCGCCCGGCGGTGGGTTCGAGCAGCCGCGTGATCAGCCGGCCCATCGTCGACTTGCCGCAGCCGGACTCACCGACCACACCCAGGGTCTCCCCCGCGCGCACGTCGAAGGTGAGCCCGTCGACGGCCTGCACCGCGGCGACCTGCCGCTTGAGCAGCCCCTTCTTGATCGGGAAGTGCTTGACCAGTCCCTCGACCTTGAGCAGCGGCTCGCCCTTGGCGGGATCCGTTGAGGTGGCCGGCGCGTCGCCCGCCTGCTGAGGGATCGTCATCTCGGGTCCTTTGGCGTCCGTCACAGCTTCGGCGCAATCTCTTCGGTCCAGATCCGCTCCCGCTCCTCGGCCGACATGTGGCAGGCCGAGTAGTGACCGGTGCCGATCTGGTGCAGTTCGGGGCGCTCGCGACGGGTGATGTTGTCCTTGGGGATGTCCGCGTACGGGCAGCGCGGGTTGAAGGCGCAGCCGCTCGGCAGGTTGATCAGGCTGGGCGGGGAGCCCTTGACCGGGGTGAGCCGGTCGGTCTGCTCCCGGTCGATGCGCGGCATCGAGCCCAGCAGGCCCCAGGTGTACGGGTGCTGGGGTGTGGAGAAGACCTTGCCCGCCGGACCGCGCTCGACGCAGCGGCCGCCGTACATGACGAGGAGTTCGTCGGCCATCTCCGCGACGACGCCCAGGTCGTGCGTGATCATGATGACGGCCGAGCCGAACTCCTTCTGCAGGTCCCGGATCAGGTCGAGGATCTGCGCCTGCACCGTCACGTCGAGGGCCGTGGTCGGCTCGTCGGCGATCAGCAGCTCGGGGTTGTTCACCAGCGCCATCGCGATCATCGCGCGCTGGCGCATACCGCCGGAGAACTCGTGCGGGTAGGCGTCGACACGCTTGTCCGGCTGGGGGATGCCGACCCGGTCGAGCATCTCGATGGCCCGCTTGCGCGCCGTCTTCTTGTCCACGTTGTGGTGGACCCGGTACGCCTCCACGATCTGCTTGCCGATCGTGTAGTACGGGTGCAGCGCGGAGAGCGGGTCCTGGAAGATCATCGCCATGTCGCGGCCGCGCAGCTTGCGCACCTTGTCGGGGTCCGCGGTCAGCAGCTCGGTGCCGTCCAGCCAGATCTCGCCGCTGATCTGCGCCTTGCGCCGGCCGTACTGGCCCGCGGTGTGCAGGCCGAGGATGCCCAGCGACGTGACGGACTTGCCCGATCCGGACTCGCCGACGATGCCGAGGGTGCGGCCCTTCTCCAGCTTGAAGGAGAGCCCGTCGACGGACTTGACCAGACCGTCGTCGGTCGGGAAGTGCACCTTGAGGTCGCGGACCTCGAGGAAGGCCTTGGGAGCGGCCGGGGCGGCGACGGGTTCTCCGACCGCCGCACCGGTCTTGTGCAGTTCGGTCATCCCAGCCTCACTCGCGGGTCGATGACGGCGTACAGAAGGTCCACGACGAGGTTGGCGACGGCGATCGCGAGAGCCGCGAACAGCGTCACGCCGAGGATCACGGGCAGGTCCTTGTTGCTGATGGCCTGGACCGCCGCGAGGCCGAGACCCGGCAGGTTGAACGTGGACTCGGTGAGCACGGCGCCGCCGAGCAGCACACCGAGGTCGAGGCCGAAGACGGTGAGGATCGGGGTCATCGCGGAACGCAGGGCGTGCCGGGTGATGACCGCGGACTCGCCGAGTCCCTTGGCGCGCGCGGTGCGGATGTAGTCCTCGCCCAGGATCTCCAGCATCGTGGCTCTGGTGAGGCGGGCGTACATCGCGGCGTTGAGGAAGGCGAGCACGATCCACGGCAGGATCAGTGTCTCGAACCAGGTGCCGATGGAATCCTCGGTGGAGAGGCTGTCGGCGATGTGCACCCAGCCGAGGCTGTGCACGAAGACGCCCATCGCGACCATGCCCGTGAAGAAGACCGGCAGCGAGACACCGCCGAGGGCGATGGTCATGGCGGAACGGTCCCAGATGGTGCCGCGCTTGAGCGCGGACAGCACACCGGTGGCGACACCGGCGATCAGCCACAGGACGCAGGCACCGGCGGCGAGCGCCAGGGTGACCGGCAGCGCGTCCTTGAGGGTGTTCCAGACGGGCTCCTCGGTACGGAAGGAGTACCCGAAGCACGGGGCGCCGCAGTGGGTCACGTCATTGCCGTTGACGTAGTCGCGGCCCAGCGGGATGCCCTTGACGAAGTCCCAGAACTGAACGAGCACGGGGTCGTTCAGGCCGAGCTTCACCCGGATACCGGCGAGCTGCTCGGCTCCGGTTGCCTTGCCGGCGAAGAGGACGGCTACGTCCTGACCCGCCCATTTGGGCAGCATGAAGAAGATGGTGAACGTCGCGAGCAGCACGACGAGCACCATGATGACAACGGCGAACAGGCGCCGGATGAGATAAGCAAGCACTGTGCGCGGCCCGGCATCGGCCGGGAACTCCTTGTGGGAGTTCCCGGTCGGCGCCCGGGGCCATCACCTGCCCTTCGGACTGGCGGGTTTCGGCGGCGGAGGTCCAGATCCGGGCAACGGATCGACTCCGTTGCCCGGAAAGGGTGTTACTTGACGACGCCGAGGGAGGCGTAGTCGTAGCGACCGTTGTACGCGTCGGACATGTAGACGTTGGTCAGACGCGGGCCACGCCAGGTGATGTTCTTCTCGTAGATGAAGGGCATCCAGTCGGCCTGGTCGAGGATCCGGTGGTCGAGCTCCTCGTAGATCTTCCCGGCCTTCTCGGCGTCGGTCTCGGCGATCGCCTTGTCGAAGAGACCGTCGATCTTCTTGTCCTTGATCTGGGACTCGTTGTAGTTACCGGTGTCCGACAGGAACCGGCTGTCCCACAGCGGCTGGCCGAAGCCCTGGCCGGACGGGAAGTCCGGGCCCCAGCCGCTCATCGTCATGCCGTAGCCGCGCTCCTTGACGACCTTCGGCGAACCGGTGATCGCGGAGGTCTCGGCGCCGTCGAGGGAGTCGACCTCGAGCTTGATGCCGACCTTGGAGAGCTGCTCCTGGAGCGCCTCGGCGGTGTCGACCTCACCCGGCTGGTTGTTACGGGCGGTGATCTTCGTGGAGAAGCCGGCCGGCTTGCCGCACTCCTTCAGCTCGGCCTTGGCCTTGGTCACGTCCGGCTTGCCCTTGCGGGCGAGGACGCCGTACGGGTCGTAGTCGCTGTGGCCCTTGATGGAGACCGGCAGGGTCGAGTTGGCGATCTCGCCACCGGCCAGCTGGCCACCGCGGGTCTGCTGCAGACCGGCGAAGTCCGTCGCGTAGAACACGGCCTTGCGGCAGTGGACGTTGTCGAACGGCTTGGCGGTGTGGACCAGGGCGACGTAGCGGACGAACGAGGTCCGCATGTTGTCGACGCTGTCCTTGTGGTCCTGCACGGCGGTGACGCGACCCGACTGCGTCATGCCGGTGCCGTTCAGGTCGACGTCGTAGTCGCCTTCCATGAGGCGCTTGTCGTTCTCCTCCAGGTTGGCGGAGATCGTCACGTCGATCTTGTCGGGAAGCGCGGCGCGGATCGGGTCCGAGGCCTTCTTCCACTTGTCGTTGCGGACCAGCACGATCTTCTTGTTGGCCTTGTACGACTGGAACTTGTACGGGCCGGAGGAGAACGGGTGCTGGGTGTACTTGGTCGCCGTGTCCTTCTCCTGCTTCACCGGCGAGCCGGACGGCATGGCGAGGAACTGCTCGAAGTCACCGTTGGCCTTGGGCAGCTTGAAGACGATGGTCTTCGCGTCCGGCGTCTGGATCGACTTCAGGCCGAGCTTGTCCTTGGACTTGTCCTTGTAGGGGCCCTTGTACTCGCCCTTGGGGTCCAGGTTCTGCTTCAGGTACTGCGGACCACCGGTGATGGTGTCCGTCGCCCAGATGCGCTCGATGCCGTACTTGATGTCCTGCGAGGTGATCGGCGAACCGTCTTCCCACGTGACGCCGTCACGCAGGGTGTACGTGTAGGTCTTGCCGCCGTCGGTGACCTTCGCGGTGGAGGAGGCGAGGTCGCCGACCAGCTCGGTGGAGGCGGCGCCCGCCTTCGGCGCGAACGTCACCAGCTGACGCGTGTAGAACCGCATGAAGTCCCACGACATGCCGTAGTAGGCGCGCTGCGGGTCGGCGGAGTCCAGGTCCTGCTTGCCGACCATCTTCAGCGTGCCTCCCTTCTTCGTGGAGGCGTTGGCGATCTTGTTGTACGCCGCGTCGTAACCGGCGCCCTTCGACGAGTCCTTGGAGTCGCCGTCACCGCCGCCGCACGCCGTGGTCGACACGAGCGCCGCGACGACGAGGGCCGCGCCAGCGGCGAGCCGTCGCTTCGGGGAACTTGTGGGCATTTTCTCGTAACCTCCGAGATCGCGGTCCCGGGCAGAGCTGCCGGAGAACCATGGAGTAGAGCCACCTGACAGTGCGGCAGGGGCAGTTCGGTACAGACCTGTCGGGCCTGTGGCTTTACCGGGACCCCTTGGGGTCGAGCGCGTCGCGCAGCCCGTCGCCGAAGAGGTTGAACGCGAGGACGGTGATGAAGATCGTGACGCCCGGGAAGATCATGAACATCGGGTCGTGCTCGTACGTCTCGAGCGCGTCGCGGAGCATGCCGCCCCAGGACGCCGTGGGCGGCCGGACACCGGCGCCGAGGAAGCTGAGCGCGGCCTCCGTGAGGATGTTCGTCGGGATCATCAGCGTCATGTAGACGACGATCGGCGCGGCCAGGTTCGGCAGCAGCTCCCGGAAGAGGATGTGCCGCGAGCCGCCGCCCAACGACCGGGCCGCTTCCACGTATTCGCGCTCACGCAGCGAGAGCGTCTGCCCTCGGACGATGCGGCCGACGTACGGCCAGCCGAAGAAGCCGATGACCATCACGAGGACGGCGATGCGCACCCCGCTGCCGGTCAGGCCCAGCAGGTCGTCCGGGAGCACCGAGACCAGGGAGATGATGAAGAGCAGCTGCGGGAAGGAGAGCAGCACGTCCATGACGCGGCTGATCAGCGCGTCGACCCAGCCGCCGAAGTAGCCGGCGATGATGCCGAACAGCGTGCCGAGCGCCACCGCGAGGATCGCCGCGAGGAAGGCCACGAGCAGCGAGATGCGGGCGCCGTAGACGATGCGGCTGAACACGTCGCGGCCCTTGTTCGGCTCGACGCCGAACAGGAAGTCGCCGCTGACACCGCCCAGGGAGCCGGTGGGCAGGTTCGTCAGGGGGTCCAGCTTGTCCTGGTGGAACTGGTTCGGCGGGTGGCCGAGAAGGCTCACGATGAGCGGCGCGAAGACCGCCACCAGGATCAGGAAGACGACAACGATGCCACCGGCGAGGGCGACCTTGTCCCGCTTGAGGCGGTTCCAGGCGATCTGCTTCAGCGACCGGCCCTCGACCTTGCGGCCGGGCGCGCTCGCGGCGGCGTCGACCGCGGCGGTCGGATCCGCTTCCGCAGTCGTGTCGTGCAATGGTGCCGTCATCGTGGCAAGGACCCCTCTCAACCGGCGGTGACCGGCCCACACTTGCCGCTGTAGCGGCGTGATTCAGTCCGTCGTACAAAGAGGCGAAGCCCCTTGCTGCCGGA
This sequence comes from Streptomyces sp. NPDC050264, assembly GCF_040655895.1. Classification (NCBI taxonomy): domain Bacteria; kingdom Bacillati; phylum Actinomycetota; class Actinomycetes; order Kitasatosporales; family Streptomycetaceae; genus Streptomyces; species Streptomyces sp. NPDC050264. The sequence goes on along the minus strand of NZ_JBFAKV010000033.1, from coordinate 47,256 downwards.
GTCTTCAACCTGTGTGCGATCTGTTGCCAGACTTGACGGGGAAAGGATGCCTAAACGTGATGCTGTCAGGGGTGTTCCGTTATCCGGACGGCTGTGAACGGGGTGCGGACGTTGGGCAGTTGGGTCGTTAGTGGCGCCAGCTCGGACATTGGGCCCACAACTGCCCATAGACCGTGGTCAGTACGAAGCGCCGTACGGCGGCGGATATCCGTACCCGCCACCGGCCGGGGCCGCCGGCGCGGCATGCGCCTCACGGTCGTAGAACGGCCGGGCGTTCGCCCGCAGCCACATCGCCACCGGGTCGTACGCGTCGGACATGGCCACCGTGGAGACCGGCAGGCCCTCCGGGACCGCCGCGACGGACTGCTGCATCATCGCGCGCACCGCGTCCACCGACGCGGGCGCCGTGTCGTACACGTCGAGGCCGATCGCCAGGTACGGCACGCCGATCGCGGGCTGCACCCAGGCGCGGCGCAGCGAGCGGATCGCGGTGGTGCGGTGCGCGTTCTGCGCGAGCAGCGCGTAGAACTGCGGGAGTTCGATGGTCGGCTCGGCCAGCCGCATCGGCCCGGCGGGCTGCCGGTCGAGCCCGCCCGCGATGCGGCGCAGGTCGAGCCAGGGCACGCCCACTCCGCCGCCGGGGGCGTGCGGGTTGAGCCACAGGCCGTAGTGGTCGGGGTAGAGGGTGCGGGCCGCGTCGACCCCGCCGACCACCTCGTAGGCGCGGGACCAGCCGGACGCGGAGAGTTCCTGAGCGGACGTCACGCAGGGTGCGTAGGAGAAACCGTCGACGTCCATGTTCCCGTACTGGGCGTCGGGCGAGCCGGCCTGGCCGTGCCAGAGCAGCATCCAGACCTGTCCGGCGGCGAGGGCCGCGAGGAGCGCCTCGTATGCGTCGTAGCGCCCGGGGGTCACCTGGCGCAGCATGTGCTCGACCTGTCCGGCCGCGGCCGTGCCCGACGCACTCACCCGTAACCGCCCCTTCGTGAACGTCCGTGTTCCGCCGTGACCGGAGGGCACAGCGCCGCCCGGTCAGGTCATGAAACCAGCTTAAGCGGCGTTCCTGACACCGACTTGACGGACGGCGTCACCGTTCCCGCGCGTAGAACGGACGTACGCGTGCGCGCAGGAAGTCGGCGACCGGGTCCTGCGTGACGTCGAGGAAGACCAGGTTCACCGGCCAGCCGACCGGTGCCCGGCCGAGCGCACGGCCCAGCGCGTCCAGCGGCAGATCGCGTGCGGCGCCCTCCCACTGGCTCAGTTCCACGCCGACGAACAGGGAGGGAGTCGCGTCCTCGACGACGGCGAGGCAGCGGCGGGCGCTCAGTACGGTGCCGGTCGCCTCGAACTCCTCGCGCACCGCCGCCAGGAAGTCCACCGGGTCGTGCTGCCAGTCCGGCTCGGAGAGCACGACGCGGCCGCCGGTGGCCGGGCCGTCCAGCGGGGTGCGGCCGCTGCGGGCCAGCTCGGCGACGGCGGCCGGGGGCAGCGGGATGCCGACCGCGCCGTCCGGGTTCACGGCGAGCCCGACCTGGGCGGGCAGTCCGCGCGCGAACTCGACGGCCGGGGCCACCGTGCAGTCCATGCGGCCGCCGGTGACCTGCATGAATTGCTGCTCGGAGCTGAAGACGGGCACGTACACCTGGCCCTCGATCTCCAGCGTCGGCAGGTCGAGGTCGCGGCTCGCGGTGCCGCCGCCCTGTGGCAGGGGTATCCAGACCGGGCTGCGGCCGAGGACCTCGACGATGCGGGCGCCCGCCCCTTCGACACCGAGTGCCGCGGCGAGGACCTCCTCCAGCTCGTTCGCCGGCCAGCCCCGCGTGGGGTGGGGGTGGGGGTGTGCGTCCTCGTGATGCGCCGGGTGCTCCATAGCCGCCGACGATAACGCGAACGTCCGGACGGGCGGGCTACTCCCCGGGCCCGGACGGCTGTTCCCTGAACGTGATCCCGCCGAGCGCGTCGGTCGCCGCCCGGTCCAGCAGCACCGCCGACTCGATCCCCGACGGCAGATCGCCCCGCTCCGTCGACGTCACCAGGGCGCCCACCGCCCGACGATGCCGCGCGAACGCGTACCGCGACACCCCTCGGCCGCGCTCCAGCTGCCCTTCGAGCGCCGTGTCCGGCGGCACGTCGAGGAGCAGCAGGTGGACGGAGGCGCCGCGCCGCCGGGCCGCGCGGGTCACCCAGCGGCGCACCCAGGCCTGGGTGCCGCAGTCGTGCACGACGACGCTGGCGCCCGAGCGCATCGCCCGCCGCAGGCCCACGTAGTGCGCGATGCGGACCAGCGGGCGGTAGAGCGCGTACGGCACCCGGCGGGGCAGCCGGGCGGCCCAGCGCTCCCGGGTGTCCTGCGAGTCGATGCGCACGACCGTGACGGCCCGCCGCATCAGGGTCGACTTGCCGCTGCCCGGCAGTCCGGAGAGCACGACGAAGTCGCCCGCCGCGAAGCCGATCCGGTGCGGTGTACGGCCATCGCGCCCTCGCAGGTCCCGCACCGAACGCTGCCGCGGGGCACGCACCCCCGGCACTCCCGGCACCACCGCCGACCCGGCCGAAGCCGTCGTCCCGTACGCGCCCACGACTGCCTTGTGCACCGTGATCGTCCTCCCCGTTCCGGTCACGCCACTCTTCTCACCAAGTGTAAAGAGAAGGTAATGCCCTACAAGAGGTTTCCCCGTTCCGCGGGCGTGCAATGATGTGCGCGCCACACGCACACAACCGCATACCGGCCGTTCGAATCCGCGCGGGAGAGTTCCGGACACGTACGTGTACCCGGACGCCGAAGGAGCAAGTTCCTCCCTTGAATCTCTCAGGCCCCGTACCGCGCGGGCGAGGCACATCTGAAAAGCGGGCCGCCCGGCCAGTCCGGCGGTCCCACCCAAGGTGCAAGTCATGACCACCAGTACGCGTGGTCGGGGCGAACCTCTCAGGTTCCGATGACAGATGGGGAGGAACCTCCGCCACGGGGGACCCCTCGCCATCGCCGTCACGCCCGGGAGCAGCACCATGACCCGTACCACCGCACTCGACGCCCTGCACCGCTCGCTGGGCGCCACGATGACCGACTTCGCCGGCTGGGACATGCCGCTGCGGTACGCCAGTGAGCGCGACGAGCACAACGCCGTGCGTACGAAGGCCGGCCTCTTCGACCTGTCGCACATGGGTGAGATCACGGTGTCGGGACCGGACGCGGCGGCGTTCCTGAACTTCTCGCTCGTGGGCAACATCGCCACGGTCGGTGTCGGCCGCGCCCGCTACACCATGATCTGCCGCGCGGACGGCGGCATCCTCGACGACCTGATCGTCTACCGCCTCGGTGAGACCGAGGCCCCCGAATATCTGGTGGTCGCGAACGCGGGCAACGCGCAGACCGTCCTGGACGCCCTGACCGAGCGCGTCGCCGGGTTCGACGCCGAGGTCCGCGACGACCGGGACGCGTACGCGCTGATCGCCGTGCAGGGCCCGCACTCCCCCGCCATCGTGAAGTCCGTCACGGACGCCGACCTGGACGGGCTGAAGTACTACGCCGGTCTGCCCGGCACCGTCGCCGGTGTCGAGGCGCTCATCGCGCGTACCGGCTACACCGGCGAGGACGGCTTCGAGCTGTTCGTCGCCCCCGCCGACGCGGAGAAGCTGTGGCAGGCGCTGACCGAGGCGGGCGCCGAGTACGGCCTCACCCCGTGCGGCCTGTCCTGCCGCGACACGCTGCGCCTGGAGGCGGGCATGCCGCTGTACGGGCACGAGCTGACCACGGAGCTGACGCCGTTCGACGCGGGGCTCGGCCGGGTCGTGAAGTTCGAGAAGGACGGCGACTTCGTGGGCCGCGAGGCCCTGACGGCCGCCGCCGGTCGCGCCGAGACCGCCCCGCCCCGCAAGCTCGTCGGCCTGGTCGCCGAGGGCCGCCGCGTCCCGCGCGCGGGCATGCCGGTCGTCCACGAGGGCCAGGTGGTCGGCGAGGTCACCTCCGGCGCCCCCTCCCCGACCCTGGGCAAGCCGATCGCCATCGCGTACGTGGACGCCGCGCTCGCCGCGCCCGGCACGGCAGGCGTGGGCGTGGACATCCGCGGTACGCATGAGCCGTACGAGGTCGTGGCGCTGCCGTTCTACAAGCGCCAGAAGTAACCCGCGCCACCCCGTAGCGCTCACCCCACTGTCACCAGCACCGTCCCGCGTACAGGAGAATTCGCCTCATGAGCAACCCCCAGCAGCTGCGTTACAGCAAGGAGCACGAGTGGCTGTCGGCCGTGGAGGACGGCGTCGCCACGGTCGGTATCACGGAGCACGCGGCCAACGCGCTCGGTGACATCGTGTTCGTCCAGCTCCCCGAGGTCGGCGACACCATCACCGCGGGCGAGACCTGCGGCGAACTGGAGTCCACCAAGTCGGTCTCCGACCTGTACTCCCCGGTCTCGGGCGAGGTCACCGAGGCCAACCAGGACGTCGTCGACGACCCGTCCCTGGTGAACTCGGCCCCCTTCGAGGGCGGCTGGCTGTTCAAGGTCCGGATCTCCGAGGAGCCCAAGGACCTGCTCACCGCCGACGAGTACACCGAGTTCTCCGGGAGCTGACCGAAGATGTCTGAAAAGTCCGCACTGAACGCGTCCCTGCACGAGCTCGACCCGGACGTGGCCAAGGCCGTCGACGCCGAGCTGCACCGCCAGCAGTCGACCCTCGAAATGATCGCGTCGGAGAACTTCGCGCCGGTCGCCGTCATGGAGGCCCAGGGCTCGGTCCTCACCAACAAGTACGCCGAGGGCTACCCCGGCCGCCGCTACTACGGCGGCTGCGAGCACGTCGACGTCACCGAGCAGATCGCGATCGACCGGGTCAAGGAGCTGTTCGGCGCCGAGTACGCCAACGTGCAGCCGCACTCCGGCGCCTCCGCGAACCAGGCCGCCCTCTTCGCGCTCGCCAAGCCCGGCGACACGATCCTCGGCCTGGACCTGGCGCACGGCGGCCACCTCACGCACGGCATGCGCCTGAACTTCTCCGGCAAGCAGTTCAACGTGGTCGCGTACCACGTCGACGACAACGGCCTGGTCGACATGGCCGAGCTGGAGCGGCTCGCCAAGGAGCACCGCCCGAAGGTGATCATCGCCGGCTGGTCGGCGTACCCGCGCCAGCTGGACTTCGCCGAGTTCCGTCGCATCGCCGACGAGGTCGAGGCGTACCTGTGGGTCGACATGGCGCACTTCGCGGGCCTCGTGGCCGCGGGCCTGCACCCGAACCCGGTCGAGCACGCGGACGTCGTCACCTCCACGACGCACAAGACGCTCGGCGGTCCCCGCGGCGGCATCATCCTCGCCAAGAAGGACTTCGCGAAGAAGCTGAACTCGTCCGTCTTCCCGGGCTTCCAGGGCGGCCCCCTGGAGCACGTGATCGCGGCGAAGGCGGTCTCCTTCAAGCTCGCGGCCTCGGACGACTTCAAGGAGCGCCAGCAGCGCACGATCGAGGGCGCCCGCATCCTCGCCGAGCGTCTGACCTCCGAGGACGCCCGCGCCCACGGCGTGAACGTGCTCTCCGGCGGTACGGACGTGCACCTGGTCCTGGTCGACCTGCGCGACTCCGAGCTCGACGGCCAGCAGGCCGAGGACCGCCTCCACGAGGTCGGCATCACGGTCAACCGCAACGCCGTCCCGAACGACCCGCGCCCGCCGATGGTCACCTCCGGCCTGCGCATCGGCACGCCCGCCCTCGCCACCCGCGGCTTCACCGCCGAGGACTTCACCGAGGTCGCCGACGTGATCGCCGAGGCCCTCAAGCCGTCCTACGACGCGGACGCCCTCAAGGCCCGGGTGACCGCTCTGGCCGAGAAGCACCCCCTGTACCCCGGCCTGTAGGGAATTGGACGCAGTTACGTACCCTTGCGTACGTACACACTTCCGGGGCACCGCGCACACTGGAAACAGAAGGATCCAGCGCGCACGGTGCCCCGCCCGTGTTCCTGAACCCGTTCCCGCACATCCGCACGACCCGGCAGACAACGGCGTCTACCACCCACCATTGGAGTCCTCACCGTGGCCATCTCGGTCTTCGACCTGTTCTCGATCGGCATCGGCCCGTCCAGCTCGCACACAGTCGGCCCGATGCGCGCCGCGCGGATGTTCGCGCGGCGCCTGAAGAACGAGGGCCTGCTGGCCCACACCGTCTCGATACGCGCCGAGCTGTACGGTTCGCTCGGCGCGACCGGCCACGGGCACGGCACGCCGAAGGCGGTCCTGCTCGGCCTGGAGGGCGAGTCCCCGCGCACCGTCGACGTCGAGCACGCCGACGAGCGGGTGGAGACGATCAGGTCGTCCGGCCGGCTCAACCTGCTCGGCGTGCACGACATCGCCTTCTCCTACGACGACGACCTGATCCTGCACCGCCGCGAGACGCTGCCCTACCACGCCAACGGCATGCGGCTGTGGGCCCACGACGCCGAGGGCGCCGAGCTGCTGACCAAGACGTACTACTCGGTGGGCGGCGGCTTCGTCGTCGACGAGGATGCCGTGGCCGGCGAGAACCCGGTCGTGCCGGACGACACCGTCCTGAAGTACCCGTTCCGCACCGGCGACGAGCTGCTGCGCCTCACCCGCGAGACGGGCCTGTCCATCCCGGCGCTGATGCTGGAGAACGAGAAGGCCTGGCGCACCGAGGACGAGATCCGCTCCGGGCTGCTCGAACTCTGGCGCGTGATGCAGGCGTGCGTGTCGCGCGGCATGTCCCGCGAGGGCATCCTGCCGGGCGGCCTCAAGGTCCGCCGCCGGGCCGCGGGCTCGGCCCGCAAGCTGCGCGCCGAGGGCGAGCCGCTGGCGCACGCCATGGAGTGGATCACGCTGTACGCGATGGCGGTGAACGAGGAGAACGCGGCCGGCGGCCGGGTGGTCACCGCCCCGACGAACGGCGCGGCCGGCATCATCCCGTCCGTCCTGCACTACTACGTGAACTTCGTGCCCGGCGGGTCCTCCCAGGAAAAAGACGAGGGCGTGGTCCGCTTCCTGCTCTCGGCCGGAGCGATCGGCATGCTGTTCAAGGAGAACGCCTCGATCTCGGGCGCCGAGGTCGGCTGCCAGGGCGAGGTCGGCTCGGCCTGCTCGATGGCGGCGGGCGCGCTCGCCGAGGTCCTCGGCGGCAGCCCGGAACAGGTGGAGAACGCGGCCGAGATCGGCATGGAGCACAACCTCGGCCTGACCTGCGACCCCGTCGGCGGCCTCGTCCAGATCCCCTGCATCGAGCGCAACGGCATGGCGGCCGTGAAGGCGGTCACCGCCGCCAAGATGGCGATGCGCGGCGACGGCTCGCACAAGGTCTCCCTCGACAAGGTCATCAAGACCATGAAGGAGACCGGCGCGGACATGAGCGTGAAGTACAAGGAGACGGCGCGGGGCGGGCTCGCCGTCAACATCATCGAGTGCTGATCACCGAGTGCTGAGAGGGCACACCCTGCGCAGCAGGTTCGCGACACACGACCAGTTACGAGATCCGCTCCCGCGATCTGAATGTATCGAATCGACCCCTCGAACCACTTATGGGGGTACCATTTGATACATGAGTGCTGCGGAAATCTCGCGCCTGGAGCAGCGGCTGTCCGACCTATCCCCTACGTTCACGACAGCGCAGGCACGTCAGGCCCTGCTCTCCGCTCGCGATGTGGCGCACCTGGTCGCCGAAGGCGAGATAGACGAACTGTCCCGTGGTGTGTACCGGCGGGCAGACGCGCCGGAGACTGCACACGCAGACCTACTGGCCGTGTGCACTCGGGCGCCTCGCGCGGTCCTCTGCGGGGAGTCCGCCCTGGCTCTGCACGAGCTGATCGACGACATCCCCAGCGCGGTACACATCGCCGTACCACGCGGCTCACGCCGTCCTACGATCTCTTATCCCCCGACCGTGGTGGCGCAGTACACGGCGAAGACTTTCAACCTCGGCGTCGAACGGTTCGAGGCCGCACCAGGGGAGACAATTCCCTCCTACAACGCCGCCCGCAGCGTTGTCGACGCGATGCGCCACCGTGGCAGAATCGGCGAGACCACGGCCCTGTCGGCACTTGGCCGCTACCTGCGTCGCAACGGACGGAGCGGGGGCGGCGAACTCCAGCTCATCGCCCGCGAACTGGGCGCGCTCTCCATCATCCGTCCCGCCGTAGAGGCGGTGCTCGCCTGATGGTCAACCCAACCCGTAGTACCACCGCAGGGCGCGTCTACAACGACCTGCGCAAACTGGCCCGCCGCGACGACCGTTCAACGGACGAGGTGATGGTCGAGTACGTGCTCGAACGCTTCCTCTACCGCCTGGCGGCATCCCCTCTCGGCCGCGAACACTTCATCCTCTAGGGCGGCTTGCTGCTCGCCCAATTCGGCGCCCGCCGGACAACCCGGGACATCGACATCCTCGGTCACGCGTTCTCCGGCGAGGAAGCCGAGATCACCCACAGAATCGCCACGATCGCAGCCACAGAGGTCGATGACGGTGTGGCATTCGACTCCGCCACGCTCAGAACCGTACCCATCCGAGAGGAGGACGAGTATCACGGTCTGCGGCTGTCCATGGCCGCATCGATCGCCCGGGCACGTCTCAAACTCCAACTGGACATCAGCTTCGGCGATCCCGTCACTCCTGGACCTCAGACCATCGACTACCCACAGCAGCTCACCCCGGAAAGCTTCCCGCTCCTCGGCCACCCGCTCGCCACGGTCATCGCCGAGAAGCTTTCCACCGCCGTCTCACTCGGCGATCTCAACACTCGCGATCGGGACTACGCGGACCTCTACCGCCTGCTGACGCTGAACAATCTCAGCGGCGGAGAACTGACCGCGGCACTGGCCGCCACAGCCACACACCGCAGCATCGAGTTGAAGCCCCTCAGCGCCGCGATCACCGACCTCGCCGAGCGCCGCCAATCCTCCTACGCCGCCTGGCGCCGACGACAGGGGCCTTCTTCGGCCGGTTACCCGAATCTCTTCACTGACGTGGTCGGCGTTGTGGTCGCATTCGCAGACCCGCTGCTCGCAGGCGCTGCCGACACACGTGTTTGGAGCAGCTCAGCCAGTACGTGGATGTGATACGCCTGACACACGAATGGTGGATGCCGCCCCGTTCGCGATGCCGCGAAGATGCGGCAACTCCCCGTACGTAGAACGACGTTACAGACGCGGACTACACAGGCCATGAGCTCGGCGGTGAAGACCACGAGGCTGCGGAAGCAAGAAGCAGGGCCGATCCGTTCGGCCACGGCGGTCAGGCCGGCCCGGATCCCACCCACAACTTGAGCCTTTTCCAACCTCATACGGAAGCGGCGAGGTGAAGGGCGAGTATCGCCCGTACGAGGCCGGTGATCCGGGTGGTGCTGCACCGGATCTTGCGGAGGACGCGCCAGCTCTTCAGGGTGGCCATGGCTTGTTCGCCGACGCACCGGATCTTGGCGTGGGTGGTGTTGTGACGCCGCTGCCATCGCTTGAGCTTCCGGCCTCGGATCGGTACGCGGACGTGGCGGCCGGCGCCCTGGTAGGCGCGGTCGGCCCAGCACTCCAATTCGGCCGCTGCCAGGGCCTCGACGAGTCCGTGGGCACGGGCCCCGGTCAGATCATGGGTAGAACCGGGCAGGGCCGGAGAAGCCCAGATGAGACAACCGAACGGATCGGTCATCACCTGCACGTTCACGCCGTGGCGCTTGTGTTTCCCCGAGTAGTACGGGCGGTCGACGGCGATCCGGTCGATCGGCAACAAGGTGCCGTCCAGGATGACGAACGCTTTGTGTCGTGCGGCCCCCACGGGCCTCGGTCAGCGTGGGCGCGATAGCGACGAGGACGTTGATGGCCTCTCGTATGTAGCGGTAGACCGTGGCGATCCCCACGCCGAACCCTGTGGCGAGCTGGGCGTAGGTGTCACCGCACCGCAGGTGGGCCGGCGTGAGCAGGGCCTGGCGCCCCGTAGACAGACGTCGCCACCGCGTACCGACTTCCCCTCGCCGCGTAGCAAGTTGCCTGCTCAGGTATCGCAAGATACGGCTCGACAGATCGATGGCGCATGGGTAGACAAGCACGTGAAACTCCTGGCGGACAGGGTGATCTTGGTCGTGAACCCGTCTACCAGGAGCTTCGTCGTTCCGTACAGCCCTCCGCCGCTAACGCCTCTGCGCAGCCAACAGGTTGGGAAAGGCTTATTAGCTCGGACGGCCGTGGAGCGTAGGCCGAAAACCAGTGATGTGCAGTGAGAAACGCACCAGCCCTCTCACCCCTCACCGTCCCCCGATGAACGTCAAGTAGAAGGAGACGGCGCGCGGCGGGCTTGCGGTGCACATCATCGAGTGCTGACCCGCCGCGCCCGGACTCAGAGGTTCGCGGTGGTTCCCTCGCCCGAGCCGCTGCCCGCGAGCCACTGGTCCCAGCTCAGGTTGAACGACGCGTACCCGTTGTCGGCCGGGGCCTTGGCGCGCGGGGAGCCGGTGATGGTGATCGGGTCGCCCTGCTTGACCTGCCCGTAGAACCACTTGGCGTCGGCGAGCGAGAGGTGGACGCAGCCGTGCGAGCCGCGGGCGCTGCCGCCGCCCGGGTTCGGGTCGCCGGTGGAGTAGTGGACGTAGGTGCCGGACTGGGTGAGGTGGACGTCCCAGGGCAGGGTCAGGTCGTAGTAGTTGGCGCTGCCCTTGTCGCAGCTGATGCCGACGCTGCAGGAGGTCATGTGGACCTTCTCCTGCTTGTCGATGACGGCCATCGTGCCGTTCCAGGTCGGGTACTCGGCGCTGCCCGCGTTGATCGACAGGGTGCGTACCGTCGAGCCGTTCTTGGTGACCTTCATGGTGTGGCCGGTGACGGAGACATCGGCGCGGACGTCGTCGCCGACCTTGAAGGTGTGGGTGTAACTGCGCACGCCGTACCGGCCGTTGCCGTTGGTGACGCCCTTCATGTCGGCGTCGACCTTGACCGTCGTACCGGAGGGCCAGTACTCCTTCGGCCGCCAGTCGGCGCGCTTGTCACCGAACCAGTGCCAGGCGCCCTCCACCGGCTGCGAGGCGCTCACCTTCATGTGCTTCTCGACCGCGGCCCGCGCCTTGGCGGCCACCGGGTTGGTGAACACCACCGAGACCGGCATCGCCACGCCGACCGTGGTGCCGGTCTGCGGGGTGATCGTCTCCAGGAGCATCGGCGGGCCCTTGGGCTTCGCCGGTGCGTGCGACGCGCTCGCACTCGGCTTCCCCGCGGCCCTGCCGTCGTCCCCGCCCGACCCGCTGCCGCTGCCGCCGCAGGCGCTCACGCCCGCCAGCGCCGCAACCGTCACGAGCGCGATCCCTATGCCGCTGCCCTTGCGCCGTCCCACGACCTGCCCCACTCTCTCCGTCACGCCGCGCGCCCCGATGGGGCCCGCTCCCTGTCCCCCGACTCCCTGTGAGACAGCGGAGGGACCGACGGTAGTTGCGTATCCCCGTGTAAAGCGTGTTCCAAGACTGCGGGCGGGCAAACGACCGCTGACCGAGACGCTGCCCTTCCGACGGTGCCTGACCGGTAACGATGGGTATGCCGATCTCGTCGCCCCACCGGCTTGGAGGCCCCTGCATGATTCGTGGCATCGATGTCAGCGCGTACCAGTCCTCGTTCGACACGGACGGCCTGTCGTTCGTCTTCATCAAAGCGACGGAAGGCCGCAGTTACGTCAACCCGCGGCTGGCCGCGCAGACGAAGAAGGCCCGCGACGGGGGCTGTGTCGTCGGCTTCTACCACTTCCTGTGGCCGGGGAACCTGACGGCACAGGCCGAGTACTTCGTGAGCAAGGCACCCGAGAAGGCGGGTGACCTGCTGGCCGTGGACTGGGAGACGACCGGCGACGGCACGCGCGCGAGCAACGCGGAGAAGGACAAGTTCATCCGGGAGGTGAAGCGGCTGCGGCCGGACAACCGGGTCGTGCTCTACACGAACCGGAACTTCTGGCTGACCGTCGACACGACGTCGTACGCCGGTGACGGCCTGTGGATCGCCGACTACGTGACGTCGGGGAAGCCGCGCATCCAGGCGGACTGGCGCTTCCACCAGTACACCGACGAACCCCTCGACAAGAACGTGGCCGACTTCGCGAGCAAGGCTGCGCTGCGCGAGTGGGCCACGCCCTGACGGACACCGGGGCGACGGAGGTCAGGCGCGCCACTCCGCGGTGCGCTCCGGGGACGCCGCGTCCAGGGCCTTGCGGACGGCGATGGCGTCGGAGGCGAGGCCGTAGACCGGGGTGCCGGGCTGCTGGTGCCACGAGTCGTCCTGGCCGCCCGCGTCGACGGTGTCGAAGCCGATCTCGTCGAGCAGTGCGGTGACGACCTGCTTGGCGGTCGTGTCGTCGCCCGCGATCGGCAGGGCGACGCGCGCCGGGTCGCCGGACGGGCGCGGCTTGTCGAGGATGTCCTGGGCGTAGGTGCCGTTGAACGCCTTGACGACGTCGTGGCCGATCTGGCGCTCCGTCCAGCGGCTCTCGGTCAGGCCCTCCTCGATCTCGGCGATCTTCCCGTCGCGCTGCTGCGGGTAGTAGTTGCCGGTGTCGATGACCGTCACGTCGGCCGCGGCCGTGTCCAGCAGGCCCTTGGGCAGGTTCGGGACGGCCTTGAGCGGGATCGTGACGACCACGACCTGCGCGTCGCGCACCGCGTCCTCGAGGGTGGCGGGCGTGGCGCCGGTCTCCTCGGCGAGCTCGGTGAGGGTGTGCGGGCCGCGCGAGTTGGCCACGTGCACGTCGTGGCCGACGCTCGTGAAGCGGCGGGTGAGGTTGCCGCCGATGTTGCCCGCGCCGATGATGCCGAACTTCATGTCATGCCCTTCGAGAGGAATTCATGCATGTGCATCGAGTGCGAACCTCGGGGGCGGTTCGGCTATTCCTGGGCGCCGCTCAAAGAGTGACGGCTCAAAGAGTGACGGCTCGGAGAGTGACCCCTGCCGCCCACCGAGCACGCACCGCTGCGCGCCGTATCCCAACGGGCGGGCTACGCATCGCAGGCCGACCGTCAGCCGGTCTCCTCCGCCCTCAACTTCCCCTGGATCGCCACCAGTTCCTCCCGCGTCGCGCGCCCCGCCCGTTCCGCGTCCCCCGCCGCGACGGCGTCCACCAGCTCCGCGTGCGCCGCGTCCCCGTGGTCGCGCTCGGCCCGCTGTACGTCGACGAGTCCGAGCAACTCGATCAGCCCCTGCCGCAGCGCCGGCGCGAACTCCGTGAACAGGTCCGTCAGAACCGGGTTGTGCGCCGCCGCCACGACCGCCGCGTGCAGCGCGACATCGGCGTCCACGAAGGCGTCGCCGGGACCGCCCGCGGCCGCCCGCCGCCCTTCGAGCGCGGCCCGCATCGCCGCGATGTCGTCGTCCGTACGGCGCTCCGCCGCGAGGCGTGCGGCCTGGATCTCCAGGAGGGTGCGCACCTCGTACACGTCACCGACCGCCGCCCTGCGCAGCCGCGCCGGCCAGTCCTCGACCGGGCGCAGGGCCGTGACGAACACGCCCGCGCCCTGCCGGGCCCGCACCATCCCGGCCCCGGCGAGCGCGCGCAGCGCCTCGCGGACCGTGGAGCGGCCGACGCCGAGGTCCTTGGCGAGGGTCGTCTCGCCGGGCAGCCGGGCGCCGACGGGCCAGACGCCCTCGGCGATCCTGGCCCGCAGACGCTCGGCGGCCTGCTCGACGAGGGGACTGGGGCGGACGGGACCGAGGGGCTGCGACATGACTGGGAACCAACTTGTCTGAGGAGTACTTGTCTGAGGACCTGAGGTGTGGTTAGTCTACCGACCATGTTCCGCGGTCTCCTTCTTCTCGGCTGCCGCGGCGGGGCCTGACGCGACCGGCACCCCGCCGCGGGTCGCCGTGCTGCCGGTCGCACCCGACGACCCAGTCACGAGAGGCCCCCTCCCATGAACCGTCCCGCGAACACGCGGCCCGCGCACACCGGCTTCCGCTGGAATCCGCAGCGGCCCGGCCCCATGCCGTTCCACCGCTACCGCCCCTATCAGGACCGCGTCGACGTACCCGTGCTGCAGCGGAGCTGGCCCGACCGCACGTTCACCGAGGCGCCCCTGTGGATCCCCGTCGACCTGCGCGACGGCAACCAGGCGCTGGCCGAGCCGATGGACACCGCCCGCAAGCGCCGCTTCTTCGACCTGCTGGTGGGGATGGGGTTCAAGGAGATCGAGGTCGGCTACCCGTCGGCGAGCCGCACGGACTTCGACTTCGTACGCCACCTCGTGGACCGTGTCCGGAGCGGCGCCGTGCCCGACGACGTGACCCCTGTCGTCTTCACGCCCGCCAGGCCGGACCTGATCGAGCGGACCTTCGCCTCGATCGACGGGCTGCCCCGCGCGGTGGTGCACCTGTACATCCCGACCTCGCGCGTCTGGCGCGACGTCGTGCTGGGCCGCTCACGCGCCGAGGTGTGGGAGACGGTGCGGGAGGCCGCCACGCACATGGCGCGGCTCGCCGACGCCCGGCCCGACGCGCACATCCGGTTCCAGTTCGCGCCGGAGACGTTCAACCTGACGGAACCGGACTTCGTCCTGGAGGTCTGCAACGGCCTGACCGAACTGTGGGACGCGAGCCCGGACCGCCCGGTCACCCACAACCTGCCCGCGACGGTCGAGATCGCCACCCCGAACATCTACGCGGACCAGATCGAGTACGCCCACCGGAACCTGGACCGCCGCGACTCCGTCATCCTCTCCGTCCACCCGCACAACGACCGCGGCACCGGCGTGGCCTGCGCCGAACTCGCCGTCCTGGCGGGCGCGCAGCGCGTGGAGGGCTGCCTGTTCGGCAACGGTGAGCGCACGGGCAACGTCGACCTGGTGACCCTCGCCCTGAACCTGTACGCGCAGGGCGTCGACCCGATGATCGACTTCTCGGACATCGACGCGGTGCGCGAGACGGTCGAGCACTGCAACCGCATCGCGGTGCACCCGCGCCATCCCTACGGCGGCGACCTCGTCCACACGGCCTTCTCCGGTACGCACCAGGACGCCATCAGCAAGGGTCTCGCCCACCGTGCCGAGCACCCGGACGAGCCGTGGGAGGTGCCGTATCTGCCGATCGACCCGGCCGATGTCGGGCGTACGTACGAGGCGGTGATCCGCGTCAACTCCCAGTCGGGCAAGGGTGGAATGGCGTACCTGCTCAAGGAGCGCCACGGGGTCGACCTGCCGCGGGAGATGCGCCCGGAGTACGCGCGCGTGGTGCAGGAGGCCACCGACGACAGCGGCGCCGAGGCGAGCCCGGACGAGCTGTACGAGCTGTTCCGTTCGGCCTACCTGGACGTCACGGGTCCCGTCGCGCTGGCCGACTGGACGGCCCACCAGGACGGAGCCGTGCACCACTTCTCCTGCACGGCCGAAGTCGACGGCGAGGCAAGAGAGTTGGACGGCAAGGGCAACGGCCCGCTGGCCGCCTTCACCGACGCGCTGGCCGCCGCCGGGCTCGACGTCGGCATCGAGTCGTTCACCCAGCACGGCCTGACCGCGGGCCCCGACAGCGAGGCGATCGCCTACGTACGCTGCCGGGTCGGCGGAGCCCACGCATGGGGCGCGGCCCGGTCCACCTCGGTGCTGACCGCCTCCGTGCGGGCGGTGCTGTCCGCGGTGAACCGGGCCGCGCTCCTGCGGCACTGACCGGGCCTCGCCCGGCGGCTGTCAGGCCTTGTTCAGGTTCGCCCAGAACTCGTCGAACGAGAGGAGCTTGTCCCCGTCGGTGTCCTGCCGGGCGATGAGGACCTCGGCCACCGACTCGGTGACGTTGAAGTCGCCCATCTGCGCCATGGCGCTCTTGTACTCGGCCGCCGTGATGAAGCCGTCGCCGTCCGCGTCGAACCGCGCGAACGCCTTGCGTGCTTCCTCGATGTCCGCCACCGGGACCACCCCTCGTTTACGTACCGCTGTTACGTACTGCTGTGTTGACGGGGTCAGATTATCCGGCGAGCCGCGCACGCAGTGCGGCGAGTACCCAGGTGAACTCCTCGTCGGGGCGGCGCGTGGGTTCCAGGCCCCGGACCAGGGAGACCAGGTCGCGGAACCTCGCGACATCGTTGTTGGCCCCGTCCTCCAGACGGTGCAGGACCTCGGCCCGGTCGGCGTCGCCGAGCAGGCCCCGGAGCACCTCGTCCGCCTCGTCGGAGGCGGGCGCGACCCCGCGCTCCAGGGCCTCGCTCGCGAGCTGCACCAGGCGGCTCATGAACCACAGCGAGCTGCCCGGTGCCACGTCCGGGCCGCGGTCGGCGCTGTTGAACTCGATCATCCGGCGCATATGGGCGCGGAAGCCGGCGTCCCGCATCAGCTCGGCCAGTTCCACCCAGGCGTCGACCTGGGCGCTGGACGGGTCGTCGGGCAGGTCCGGGACCATGACCCGCATCCGGTTGCGGATATCGGGATCGGCGGCGTCCAGGCCGCCGGACGTCTCCTCCATGAAGTCGTCGATGATCTGCTTGCGTTCGGCGGCGGAGAGCCGCGCCAGCCTGTTCATCAGGGCCATCTCCTCGGTGGTCGAGTTGCGCTTCGCGACCGTCGACAGCACCGCCCGGTTCAGCCGCAGCGTCCGCATCCGCGCGTCGAGCGCCCGCACGTGCGCGGCGGCCACCGACGCGATGTCCCGCTCCCCGGCCAGCACATGGCGTACGTCGTCCAGGCCGAGGCCCAGCTCGCGCAAGGTGCGGATCAGTTCCAGGCGGGCCACCGACTCGGCGTCGTACAGTCGGTAGCCGCCGTCGCTGCGGGCCACGGGGTACAGGACGCCCTCGTCGGACCAGTAGCGGATGGTGCGCACCGTGAGGCCGGTGCGGCGGGCCAGCTGTCCGATGGTGAGCCGCTGCGGGCCGTCGTCGGTCATGTCGAGGAGTCTGGGCCTTCCAGTGGGTGGAGACTCAAGCGAGGAGTCAAGGTGGAGCTGCGGGACATTCTGGACGCGGCGGCGAAGGGTGTCTTCCCGCCGCCGGACGGTACGACGACGGTCGTGCCGCAGATGTGCGCGCGGGACGCCGGAGTGATCGCGTTCACGGCGCACACCGTGATCTTCACCGACGAGCCCGAACAGTGGGTGCGCGAGGCGCTGGCGGCGGTGGACTGCGACGCGTTCGCGGCGTCCATGAACGCCCGGTTCCTCGCCGCGTTCATGGACCGCACGGGCCGCGCCCACGACACGGTCGACCTGCTGACGGTGGCGCCGGCACTCGCGGGCCCGCCGCCGCTGGAGCTGCGGGAGATCAGGGACCGGGAGCACCCCCGGGTGACGCGGGCCCTCGCGCACCGGGACGAGGTGCGGGTGTGGGAGGCGGACGGCGGCGTGCTGGTGCTCGGGCGCGGGGTCGGCGGGCGTCCGGAGGCCGCGATCGAGGTGGCCGAGGAGGTACGCCACCGCGGGCTCGGGCGGCAACTGGCGGTCGCCGCCCGGCACTTGGTCACGGAGGAGTTCGTCTGGGCGCAGCAGTCACCGGGCAACGCACGCAGTGTCCGGGTGTTCCAGGCGGCGGGTTACCGCCCGGTGGGATCGGAGGCGCTGCTGACCGCCCGGTGACTACCGGAAGATGCCGGTGTGGCCCAGGGAGTAGCGGCCGGGCTGCGGGTACACCGCGAGGCCGTGCGGGCCGTCGCCGACCGGGATGCGGGCGATCTGCACTCCCGTGCGCGTGTCGATGGCGTAGACCTCGGAGTCGTAACGGCCGGAGAGCCACAGCGTGTTGCCGTCCGCCGAGACGCCGCCCATGTCGGGGCTGCCGCCCTGCGGCAGCTGCCACTTCTTCGTCAGCCGGTTCCGCGTGAAGTCGAAGATCGAGACGGTGCCCTCGCCACGGTTGGTGACGAACATTTCCTTGGAGTCGCGGCTGATGTAGAGGCCGTGCGTGCCCTTGCCGGTCGGCAGCAGCCGCGGCTTCCCGAAGGTGTCGCCGTCCAGGACCCACATGCCGTTGGCCATCATGTCGGCGACGTAGAACCTCTTGCCGTCCGGGGACATCTTCACGTCCTGCGGCATGGCCCCCTGGAAGGGGAGCTTCTGCTGGCCGACGACCTTCATCCTCGCCGTGTCGACCTTCAGGAGTTCGCCGCTGAACTCGCAGCTGACGATGAAGTAGCGGCCGTCGCGGGAGAAGTCGGCGTGGTTGACGCCGTAGCAGCTGACCGGCTCGGTGTGCTTGATCTTCATGGTGTGCGGGTCGCGGAAGACCAGCTGGCGGTCGAGCGAGGCCATCACGACGGCGTACTTGCCGTCGGGCGTGAAGTACAGGTTGTACGGGTCGTGCACGTCGACCGGCGGGCCCGCCTTGCCGGTCTTCGGGTCGAGCGGGGTGAGGGTGTTCCCGCGGTTGTTGTTCACCCAGAGCGTCTTCATGTCCCAGGACGGGACGACGTGTTGGGGCTGCCGTCCGACCGGGATGGTCTCGGTGACCTTGAACGTCTTCGGGTCGATGACGGTGACCGAGTCGGACTCGGTGTTGGGGACGTAGACGCGGGACGGGAAGTCCTTCACCACCGGCGAGAGCTTGTTGGGCCGGTCCGCGGCGTACACGTCCTTGGGGTCCTGGACGGGCGGCATACCGGGCAGCCCGTTCACGGCCTGCTGCTTCGGCGCCGCCGGCCTGACCGGGACCACGGCGCCCTGGGTGCCGCGGTCCGCCGTGTCCTCGGTGCCGCACCCGGCGAGTGCGGCGAGGACGACGGTGACAGCGGCGGCGAGCAGCACACCGGTGCGCCGGCTCGGGCGGGCCTTCGGGGAGTCGGACGGGGTGGTGTTCACGTGAGCAGCTCCGTGCAGGTCACCGCGGACAGGCCGCGACGGGCGAGGTGGTCCAGGAGGGGCGGCAGGGCGGCGATCGTGTCCCGGTAGCCGAAGTGCAGGCTGACGACCGAGCCGGATCGCACGGCCGAGGTGACGTTGGTGACGACGGCGTCCGCGCCCGGCGAGGTGAAGTCCAGCGAGTCGACGTCGTACGACAGGACGTGCGGATATCCGGCGCGCTGGGCGAGGCGGGTGACGAGCGGCGTCGCCGTCTGGGTGCGCGAGGGCCGGAACCACGTGCCGATGGAACCGGTGAGGCGGCGCAGGCGCTCGGCGCAGCCGGTGATCTCGGCGTACGCGTCGGTTTCGGACATGGTGTTGACGGAGCGGTGGTGGAGGGTGTGGTTGCCCAGGTCGTGGCCGCCGTCGAGGATGCGCCGGGCGACGGCCGGGTGTTCGTCGAGCCACGTGCCGACGGCGAGCACGGTCACGTGGGCGCGGGCCCGCTCGGCCTCCTTCAAAACGGCGTACGCGATGGCCGGGTCGCCCTGGCCGTGGAAGGTGAGGGCGACGCGGTCGCCGGTGCGCGGGCCGTGGCCGATCTGGGCGGGCAGGCCGGGGAGCCGGCGGGGGCCGGGGGCGGCGCGGGCAGGGCGGGCGGGGCGGGCGGGGCTGGGGGACGCCGAATGGGCGGCCGGGGCCGGGGTGGGCGCCTGCCGTCCGGCGGCGCAACCGGTTGCAAGAGCGGCGGTGAGCCCGGCGCCGACGCGCAGGGCCGAGCGGCGTCGGATCGGTTCTGCCTGTGTCACCCGCCCATTTAAGAGGGATCACGGACAAAAGCCTCTTACCGACCCGAGGGCCTTAACGATTACTGGATGCCAGGTGTATTTATTCTTCATTTGCGAGGCTGGTGGCCCATGTCGCCGATGATTTATTTGGTCCTCGGCGAACCCGTCTGCCATGATCGGTGCCACGACCCCCATTGACCCGGGCCAGGTCGTCGTCAGACGCCGCGGACTACACCCCCCACTGTTCGCGGCGCACCACACGAAAGCCCCCGCGGCGCCGCACGACGGCGAAAACGGGGGCTTTCGTGCGTTCCGGGCCGGCTCAGCGGTCGGCGACGCGCATCTCGAACCAGGTGGTCTTGCCGCGCGGCAGCAGGTCGACGCCCCAGCGGTCGGAGAGCTTGTCGACGAGGAAGAGGCCGCGGCCGGAGATGTCGAACTCCTGCACGGGCATCAGACACGGCAGGCCGCGCGAGGGATCGCGCACCTCGATGCGGATCCAGCCCCGGCGGCGCAGCATGCGCAGTCCGAAGACGCGGGCGCCGGTGTGCCGCACGGCGTTGCCGACGAGTTCGGAGACGAGCAGGACCGCGTCCTCGGTCATCTTCGGGGACAGCCCCCAGTGACGCAGGACGATGACCTGGGCGAGGCGGCGGGCGGTCGCCGCCGATTCCGGACGCGACGGCAGAGGCACCTCCGCCTCGGTCGGATTTCCGAACAACTCCAGCGCCCGCAGCGCGTGTTCGTCCTCGACCGCGGGAGACCAGCGCGCCGCGGTCGCACTTCCGTGCCGTCGCGGCTGTTCGACACCCTCAAGCCCCGCCATGCCCCCATGATGGCTGCAGAGACGGGGTCTTGGGGCCGTTCCGGCTGAATAGACCCCCCGGAACGCCTCATTCCGGAGAGTCGGTTTGGCATATGCCACCGGCACTTAAGGAGCTTTCGCAACCCATCTGACCTGCGATGACTTACCGTGCGCGACCGATTCGTGATCGTCACGGACAAGGTTCACTTAAGGCCGCCTTAAGGTTCGGATAATGCGCTCCAACGAGGTACGAGATCAACTCGACCGAGGCGCAGGGGAGTTGACCGGTGTATCTGAGGGCCCCTCAGGCGAACTTGGCCTTGCCCGGACCTTCCTCCACAAAGCTGCGCATTCCGGTCTCCCGGTCCTCGGTTGCGAACAGACCCGCGAACCAGCCACGTTCGATGGCGAGACCCGTCTCCAGGTCCGTCTCCAGACCCGCGTCGATGGACTCCTTGGCGGCGCGCAGGGCGATCGCCGGGCCCTGCGCCAGCTTCGCCGCCCAGGCGTGCGCCGCCGCGAAGACCTCCCCGGCCGGGACGATCCGGTCCACCAGGCCGATGGCGAGCGCCTCGTCGGCCTTCACCTGACGTCCGGTGAAGATCAGGTCCTTGGCCTTGGAGGGGCCGACCAGGCGGGCCAGGCGCTGGGTGCCGCCGGCGCCGGGGATCAGGCCGAGCAGGATCTCCGGCTGGCCGAGTTTGGCGTTGTCGGCGGCGATCCGGAAGTCGGCGCAGAGCGCCAGCTCGCAGCCGCCGCCCAGCGCGTACCCCGTGACGGCGGCCACGACGGGCTTGGGGATACGGGCCACCGCGCTGAACGAGTCCTGCAGCGCGCGGGCCCGCACGACCATGGCCGCGTGGTCCATGGCCTGCATCTCCTTGATGTCCGCACCGGCCGCGAAGACCTTCTCGCTGCCGCGGACGACCACGGCCCGTACGTCGGTACGGGCCGTGGCCTCTGCTGCCAGTTCCTTGACGCGGTCCTGGGTGGCGACATCCAGGGCGTTCATCGGGGGGCGGTCGAGGCGGATCGTGCCCACCCCGTCGGCGATTTCCAGGTGTACGGTCATGGGCCGCAGGTTAGCGGCCGTTCACCGCGCCGCGGCGGTCGCCCTACTTCTTCCAGTCCGCCCAGGACATGTTCCAGCCGTTGAACCCGTTGTCCGGGGCCACCGTCTTGTCGTGGGTGTTCTTGACCACGACCACGTCGCCGATCATCGACTGGTTGAAGAACCAGGCGGCCGGGACCTTGCTGTCGTAGCCGCCACGGACGTCGCGCAGGCCGACACAGCCGTGGCTCGCGTTGTAGTTGCCGAACGCGCCGCCGCCCCAGTAGTTGCCGTGGATGAACGTGCCCGATGTGGTCAGGCGCATGGCGTGCGGGACGTCCTTGATGTCGTACTCGCCGCCGTAGCCGACCGTCTCGCCGTTCATCCGGGTCACCGCGAGCTTCTCGCTGATGACCATCTGGCCGTCCCAGGTCTCGTAGCCCGGCTTGCCCGTCGTGATCGGGATCTTCTTGAGGGTCTTGCCGTCGCGCTTGACGGTCATCATGTGCGTCTTCGCGTCGACCGTGGAGACCTGGCTGCGGCCGATGGTGAACTTCACCGTGCGGACCTGCTTGCCGTAGACGCCCGGACGCCCCTCGACCCCGTCGAGGTTCAGCTTGACGGTGACCGTGGTGCCGCTCGCCCAGTACTTCTCGGGGCGGAAGTCGATGCGGTCGTTGCCGAACCAGTGGCTCTCGACCGGGACGGCGGGCTCCGTCTTGACGGTGATCGCCTTCTCGACGTCCTCGGGGTGCGTGATGCCCCGCGTGAAGTGCACCGAGAACGGCATACCGACGCCGACCTTGGAACCGTCCTCCGGTGTGAACGTACCGACGAAGGTGTTCTTCGGGGTGAGCGTGGTGAAGGCGGTGTCCTTGGCCGACTCCCGCCCGTCCTTGTCCTTCGCCACCGCGTGCACCGTGTACTTGGTCGACGCGGCCAGGTGGTGCGCGGGGGTCCAGCTGCTCGCGCCGGTTATCTCGCCCTCGACCGCGTTGCCCTTGGAGTCCGCGACCTTCACCTCGGTCAGCTTGCCCTTGGCGGCGGTGACCTTGAGGGCCCCGCTGGTGGCGACGCCGCCCGCGCCGTCCTTCGGCGCGACCGTCACGACGGCCTGTGACGCCTCGGCCGCCTTGCCGGATTTCCCCTTGCCGTCATGACCCGAATCGCCCCCGCCACCGCACGCGGTGACCAGCAGCAGCGCTGCCCCCAGCAGAGCCGCCGATATCGGTCGTCGCCCGTTCAAAATGTTCTTCTCCCCTCGCACGGCCTCGGTCCAAGGCCCGCACTCCCGCGCGTCTGCGCGCGCGTTTGAAAGATTAACTGCACGACCTGGGAAAACGGCCCCCCACATATGTCACCGTTCGGTCCCAACGGCCGGGCGCAGACCCCCTTTCCGCGCTCCCGTGGGCTACGAACCCGCCGCGGCCCCCGCCGTCCACTCCTTCCAGTCCATGTTCCAGCCCCCGAGGCCGTTGTCAGGAGCCACTTTCTTGTCAGCGCTGTTCTTCACCTCGACGACGTCGCCGATGAGCGTGCGATCGAAGAACCAGCCCGCGGGGGTGAGCGAACTGCCGCCCTTCACATCGCGCAGGCCGACACAGCCGTGGCTGACGTTGCTGGAGCCGAAGGCGCTGCCCGACCAGTAATTGCCGTGCAGGAACGTGCCGGAGTCGGTGAGCCGGACCGCGTGCGGCACATCCGGGATGTCGTACTCGCCGCCGAAACCGACCGTGCGGCTGTTCATACGGGTGACGTCGAGCATCTCGGTGACGACCATCTTCCCGTTGTACGTCGTCGAGCTCGGCGCCCCCGCCGTGATCGGCAGGGTGTCGAGGAGCTCCCCGTCCCTGCGGACCTCCATGGTGTGCCGCGCCGCGTCGACCAGGCTGACCTGGCTGCGACCGATGGTGAACGAGAACGACTTGTGCTGCAGGCCGTAGACACCGGGAGCGCCCTCGACGTCGCGCAGCCCCAGGTCGACGGTGACCGTGGTGCCGGGCTTCCAGTACTTCTCGGGGCGGAAGTCGAGGCGCGACCTGCCGAACCAGTGCGGGGCGACGCGCACGGCGGGCCGGGCCCTGACCCGGATCGCCCGCTCGACCGCGGCGCGGTTGTCGATGTCCCGGTTGAACTCCAGCTTCACGATCATGCCCGTGCCGACCGTGGCGCGGTTCTCGGGCGTCACGTAGCCGATGAACCGCTCGTCGGGCACGGCCGTCGTGAAGGTGGTGTGGCGGGCCATCCGGCGGCCGCCGTCGTCGACCGCGACCGCGTCGACGGTGTACTTCGCACCGAGTGTCAGCCGGTCCGCGCCGGGGCCGGTCGGGCGCCACCGCGTGCTGTCCTCCTCCAGGCGTCCCGGTACCGCCTCTTCCTGCGCGTCCTGCACCCTGACGACCTTCACCGACTCCAACCGGCCCTCGGGGACCTCGACTTGGAGCCTGTCGTCCGTCTTCACGTCCTTGCTGGCGTCGTCCGGTGCGACCCGGATCAGATTCTCCGGCGAACGGGGCTTGCCGAGTGTCCCGCCCGCGTCGCACCCGGCGAGCCCGCCGAGAAGTCCTGCCCATGTCAGTACGGCGGCCAGTGTCGCCCCTGCGCGCCGCGCGCGCCCCACAGCTGTTCTCACGTGAGGCCAACGACGCTCCCCCCGCCGGGGAAACGTGAGTGCGACCCAAGCTCTGGGCAGAACAGTGGAGAGGGGACGGGGCCTGGTCGGGACGCCGTCCGCCCCATCGCCCAACCTTCGTGGAGCCGCGGGAGGCTGACAGGTGTCGAGCGCACCCGAGCAGGAGGCAGTGCAGGCCGGTGTGCCGGCCGGACGGACGGGGAACGGAAGGCCGCCCGTCCGCGCCCCGGCGCCGAACGAGCCGGAGCGTGGGCGCACGCCCCCGCTCGATCCCGTGTGGCCCGGCGCGTCCATGCCGCTCGGCGCACGGTTCCGGGTCGGCCCGCACGGGGTCGCGGGAACGAACTTCGCGCTGTGGGCCGGCGGCGCGGAATCCGTCGAGG
This sequence comes from Streptomyces sp. NPDC050264, assembly GCF_040655895.1. Lineage (NCBI taxonomy): Bacteria > Bacillati > Actinomycetota > Actinomycetes > Kitasatosporales > Streptomycetaceae > Streptomyces > Streptomyces sp. NPDC050264. Next base: position 22,908 of record NZ_JBFAKV010000033.1, on the reverse strand, counting down.
TGTGCCTGTTCGACGAGGAGGGGCGCGAACGCCGGGCGCCGCTCACCGAGTTGACCCATGAGATCTGGCACGGCTTCGTGCCGGGCGTGCTGCCCGGGCAGCGCTACGGCTTCCGGGTGCACGGCCGCTGGGACCCGTGGACGGGCGCCCGCTGGAACCCGGCCAAGCTGCTGCTCGACCCGTACGCGCGGGCCGTGGACGGTGAGTTCGTGCTGCCCCCCGAGGTGTACGGGCACGTGCGCGACTGGCCCGAGCAGCACGTGGCCGACACCGTGCGCGACGGCCGGGACTCGGCCCCGTACGTGCCGAAGGGGGTCGTGGTCCATGACGACGCGCCCGGCGACGAGTGGGTGGACGACCGGCGGCCGAAGACGCCCTGGGCGGACTCGGTCATCTACGAGCTGCACGTACGCGGCTTCACCCGCAGCCACCCCGGGATACCGGAGCGGCTGCGGGGCACGTACGCGGGCCTCGCCCATCCCGCCGCGATCGAGCACCTCACACGGCTCGGGGTGACGGCGGTGGAGCTGCTGCCGGTGCACCAGTTCGCCCACGAGGACCACCTGCTACGCAGGGGCCTGAAGAACTACTGGGGCTACAACTCGATCGGCTACTTCGCCCCGCACGCGGCCTACGCGGCGTCGGGCACGGGCGGGCAGCAGGTCGACGAGTTCAAGCGGATGGTGCGGGCGCTGCACGACGCGGGGATCGAGGTCATCCTCGACGTGGTCTACAACCACACCGCGGAAGCGGGCGAGTTGGGCCCGATGCTGTCGCTGAAGGGCATCGACAACCGCGGCTACTACCGGCTGCAGGACGACGCGCGCCGCTACGCCGACTACACCGGCTGCGGCAACACCCTCCACGTGGTGCAGCCGCACGTGCTGCGCCTGATCACCGACTCGCTGCGCTACTGGGTGACGGAGATGGGCGTCGACGGCTTCCGCTTCGACCTCGCGGCGGCGCTGGCCCGCTCCATGCACGACGTCGACATGCTGTCGCCGTTCCTCGCGGTCATCGCGCAGGACCCGGTGCTGCGCCGCGTGAAGCTGATCGCGGAGCCGTGGGACGTGGGCTCCGGCGGCTACCAGGTCGGCGCGTTCCCCCCGCTGTGGACGGAGTGGAACGACCGGTACCGCAATGCCGTACGGGACTTCTGGCGCGGCGCGCTCCCGGACGTACGGGATCTGGGCTACCGGCTCTCCGGGTCCAGCGACCTGTACGCGTGGGGCGGGCGGCGGCCGTACGCGTCGGTCAACTTCATCAGCGCGCACGACGGCTTCACCCTGCGCGACCTGGTCAGCTACGAGCGCAAGCACAACGAGGCGAACGGCGAGGGCAACCGGGACGGTTCGAACGACAACCGGTCATGGAACTGCGGCGCCGAGGGCGAGAGCGACGAGGCCTCCGTACTCGCCCTGCGCAGAAGGCAGTTGAGGAACCTGCTGACGACACTGCTGCTGTCGACGGGGGTGCCCATGCTGGTCGCGGGCGACGAGTTCGGGCGCACCCAGCGCGGCAACAACAACGCCTACTGCCAGGACAACGAGATCAGCTGGGTCGACTGGGGGCTCCTGGACGACCCCGGCTGGCGGGCGCTGTTCGACCTCACGTCCCGGCTGATCGCGCTGCGGCACGCGCATCCGGTGCTGCGGCGGCGGGCGTTCTTCTCGGGGCGCGCGCATTCGGCGGACGGGCTGCGGGACCTGGCCTGGTTCACGTCGCGCGGCACGGAGATGACCGAGCGGGACTGGTACGCGCCCGCCGCCACGCTCGGCATGTACTTGTCCGGGCGGGACATCCCCGGCCGGGACGCGCACGGCGAGCCGGTCGAGGACGACAGCTTCCTGGCCGTCCTGCACGCGGGCGACAGGGCGTCGGAGTTCGTGCTGCCCGGGGAGCCGTGGGCCCTGGGGTACGAGGTGGTGGTCGACACGGGTTCCGAGGAGCAGGGTTCGGTGCCGGGTGTGGTCCATGGCGCGGGGACGGTGATCACGGTGGGGGCCCGGACGGTGTTGTTGCTCCGGGTTCGGGAGTAGCCCGCGATTGTGTCCGCCGGGTTGGGGCTTCGTCGGCGGGTGCGGCTCGGTGGGGACTTCTCGCGCAGTTCCCCGCGCCCCTCAGGAGATGCCGCACGAAGTGCGCATCTCAGGGGCGCGGGGAACTGCGCGACCAGCCACGACGAACTCGCACTCGTAAGGCCACAGGAACCCGGCAGACGCTCGGAGCGCCCGCGAACCACCGGAGACTGGGCTTGCCCATACCCGTGCCTGCGGGGCGCATGCCCGTCACCCGCGGTGACGTCGATCATGGCGCAGGCGGCGGGGCCGCCCTAGCGTGGCCCGCCGTGAACTTCACCAGCAGTGACTCCTTCCGCAAAAAGCCCCAGAAGCCCCTTCTGCTCGGGGCCGCAGGCGCCGCCCTCGCCGCCGCTCTCGCCACGACCGTGCTGTGGCCGGGCGCCGACGCCACCGCGGCGGCCGGCCGCGACGACAACACCGCCGTGCGGACCATCGCCGCCCAGCTGAAGCACTGGCCGCGGCCGCAGGCCGCACAGCTCGCCCGCGTGATCGCCGCGCACAAGAACCAGGGCGCGTACGCGACCTTCGACGCGGACAACACGACGTACCGAAACGACCTGGAGGAGTCGCTGCTGCCCTTCCTGGAGACGAAGGGCGTCCTGACGCGGGACACGATGGACCCGTCGCTGAAGGTCATCCCCTTCAAGGACACGGCCACGCACAAGGAGACGCTGACCGAGTACTACAACCGGCTGTGCGAGGTCGACGACCAGGTCTGCTATCCGTGGGCCGCGCAGATCTTCTCCGGGTTCACACTGAAGCAGCTCAAGGGCTACGTCGACGAGTTGCTGGCGTACGACAAGCCGCTGCCGGGCGGGGCGAAGCCGCCGCGGTTCTCGGACGGCATGCGGGAGCTGTACCACGCGCTGCGCTCGCACGGCATCGAGGTGTACGTGGTGAGCGCCGCGAGCGAGGACCTCGTACGGATGGTGCTCGCCGATCCGAAGTACGGCTACGACGTGAAGCCGGAGAACGTGCTCGGCGTCGCCGCCCTGCTGAAGGACCGAAAGACGGGTGACGTGACGAGTTCCCGGAAGGAGATCGCGGCCGGGACGTTCGATCAAAAGGCGCTGGAGAACCGGGAGTTGACACCGACTCTGTGGGCGCCGGCCACCTGGTACGAGGGCAAGCCCGCCGCGATCAGCACGTACATCGACGCATGGAAGAAGCCGGTTCTGGCCGCCGGGGACACGCCCAGGAGCGACGGCCCGATGCTGTTCCGGTCGGTGGACGTGGCGCACGGCGGGGTCCGCGTATGGGTCAACCGCAAGGACAGCTACATGCAGGAGCTGAACGCCATGAAGGCGGACGGCGCGAAGCGGCAGAAGGAGCTGGGGCAGAAGGTCACCGCCGACAAGCGGTGGGTGACCGTGACCCCGGAACAGATCGGCTAGGGGCTAGCCGAGGATCTTGCGGTCGTACGCCACCGCCACCGCCGCCGCACGGTCCTTCACGCCCAACTTGCCGTAGATGTGCGTGAGATGGGTCTTCACCGTCGCCTCGCTGATGAACAGCTCGCGCGCGATCTCCTTGTTCGAGGTGCCCTTGGAGACCAGGCCCAGGACCTCGCGCTCCCGGGCCGAGAGGGTCTCGTCGGCGGGGGCGGCGGGCGTCCGCACGGCGGTGACCAGGCGGGAGGCGACCGCCGGGGAGAGGACCGTGCGGCCCTCGGCGGCGGCGCGCACCGCCGTGAACAGTTCCTCGCGCGGCGCGTCCTTGAGGAGGTAGCCGGTGGCGCCCGCCTCGATCGCGGGCAGCGTGTCCGAGTCGGTGTCGTACGTGGTGAGGACCAGGACGCGGGCGCGGGCCCCGCGGCGGGTCAGCTCCTTGATGGCGTCGACGCCGTTGCCGCCGGGCATGCGCAGGTCCATGAGGACGACGTCCGGGTCGAGTTCGGCGGTGCGGGTGACCGCCTCGACGCCGTTCGCCGCCTCGCCCAGGACCGTGTAGCCGTCGGCGGATTCGAACATGCCGCGCAGGCCGTCGCGGACCACGGGGTGGTCGTCGACGATGAGGAGGGTGATCACGGGGTCAGTCATGGCGGACCAACGGTACGCGAGCCGAGATCGCCGTGCCGCCGCCCGGCTCCGACTCGATGGTGACGTCGCCCGCGAGGCGTTCGGCGCGCGCCCGCATGCCGTCGAGGCCGAACCCCGCGGTGCCGGTGCGGGCGGGCAGGGCGACGGGGTCGAACCCGAGGCCGTCGTCGCGCACGTCGAGGGTGACCTCGCCCGCCATGAAGGAGAGGGTGACACCGAGCCGGGTCGCGTGCGCGTGCCGGGCCGCGTTGGACAGGGCCTCCTCGGCGATTCGCAGCAGGGACGCCTCGATCTCGTCGTGGAGGGGTTCGGCGGTGCCGGTGACGGTGAACTCGGCGCGTACGCCGGTGCGGCCCGCCCAGTCGGCGACCGTCTTCTTCAGCGCCTCGGGCAGGGTGGCGTCGGCGAGGGCGGCGGGCGAGAGGTTGTGCACGGAGCGGCGGGCCTCGCCGAGGCTGTGCCGGGCGAGGCCCGAGGCGCGGTCGAGGTGCTCGCGGGCGACTTCCAGGGTGGGCGCGTTCGCGACGACCTGGAGCTGGGCGATGATGCCGGTCAGGCCCTGCGCGATGGTGTCGTGGATCTCGGCGGCGAGCCTGCGGCGCTCGTCGGCGACGCCCGCTTCCCTTGCCTGGACGAGGAGTTGGGTGTGCAGCTGCGCGTTCTCGTCCATGGCCTGCTGGAGGGCGGTGTTGGCCTCCTCCAGTTCCCCGATGATGCGGGCCTGCGCGTGCGCCCGATCCTCCTCCTGCCCCTGGAGGCGCCCCGTCACGAAGACCAGGACCAGATTGACGACGAGCAGCCCGCCGAACACGGACCAGCCGAGCGATCCGTCGGGCGGAAACCCCCCGGCCTGCGCGCCCGCGATGATGACGGCCGAGGCGAGCAGGCCCGGCCACTGCAGCGACCGCGGCAGCAACCGGTCCGCGTCGAAGTAGCCGACGGCCGCGTAGAACGAGTAGAACGGGTTGATCATCGCGAGGACGAAGGCGAAGGCCCAGCGCGTCCAGTAGCAGAAGACGCCGGCGGCGGATGGTCCCGGCCGGGTGCGTTCCCTTCGGGTCCACCACAGCTGGAGGGCGAGTCCGGCGGCGGTGAGGACGCCGATGGCGTACCACTCGACGCGATCCGTGCCGATCATGCCGGACGTGACGACGCACAGGACGAAGCCGACGCCGAACAGCACGTAGGGCGCCCAGCGGTGGAAGGCCAGCCGCCGCTCCTCAATGGCGGCGACGGCTTCCTCCGCTGTGCGCTCCACTCCGGTACCCCTGGTCATACGCTCAGTCTCCACGGCCCCGCCGTCCCTCTTCACGTCACTCCCAGCGGAACCAGCGCGCCGCGGAGCCGGACAGGGCCACGGCCCACAGGACGAGGACGCCCAGGTGGGCCGAGCCGGGCCAGCTCCCGGCGGCGGCCTCGTTCAGGGCCTGGGACGCGGCGCCGAACGGGGTGCACTCGACGACCCGGGCGAGCGCGTCCGGCATCGACTGCACCGGCAGCCACACCCCCGCGCAGAACATGCTGGGGAAGAACACGGCCGAGCCGATCGCCCCCGCGACCTTCTGGGTACGGGCCCGCGCGGCGACCAGCGCGCCGAGCGTCAGCGCGACGACGACCGAGAGCACGAGCGCGAGCAGGTAGCCGAAGGCCTGCTGCGGCAGCCGGACGTCGAACGCGAGCCGCCCGATGGCGAGCGAGAGCAGCGACGAGACGAAGGCCGCGACGCCGTGGATGGCCATCTGCGCGCCGAGCAGCGCGGGCGGTCGTACGGGCGTGGTCGACATGCGGCGCAGGATGCCGCGCTCCCGGTATCCGGCGATGACCGGCGCCATCGCCTGCAGGCCCGCGACGATCAGCGGGAGCAGCACGGTGACGGGCACGTACGCGTCGATGAGGCGCAGGCCGTCGGGCCCCGAGTCCGATGCGCGGAACGCCGGGATGCAGCCGAGGATCACCAGCAGCACGGGCGGGAAGACCGCGATGCCGAAGAGAGCGCCGGGTTCGCGCAGGAACAGCCGGACCTCGCTCTTCAGGACGGCGGAGTTGGCGCCGGGCAGACGCACCGGGGTGTGGGCGAGGGCGCTCATGACTGGCCGGCTCCCGTCAGGTCGAGGAACGCGTCGTCCAACGTGGCGTCGACGACACGCAGTTGATGGGCGGTGATGTGGTGCCGGGCGAGCAGGGTGATGACGGCGTTGACGGTCTCGTCGCCGCCGGTGAGGGTCGTCCGGCCGTCCCGGTGCTCGACGGTGGCGAGCCCGGGGAGTCCGGCCAGCTCCCTTTCGTCCAGCGGCGCGGACGGAGTGAAGGAGATGACGGTCGCCCCGGCGGCGCGGCTGATCAGCCCGGCCGGGGTGTCGAGGGCGGCGACGCGCCCCTTGTCGATGACGGCGATGCGGTCGCACAGCCGCTGCGCCTCTTCCATGAAGTGCGTGACGAGCAGCACGGTGACCCCGCTGTCCCGTACGTCCTCGATGAGCTGCCAGGTGTCGCGGCGGGCGCGCGGGTCGAGTCCGGTGGTCAGTTCGTCGAGGACGACGACGCGCGGGTTGCCGACGAGGGCGAGCGCGATGAACAGGCGCTGCTTCTGGCCACCGCTGAGCTTCGCGAACCGGGTGGAGAGCTTCTCGTCGAGCCGCAGCCGTTCGGCGAGCGGCCGCCAGTCGAGCGGGTCCGGATGGAAGGAGGAGTACAGCTCCAGGGCCTCGCGCACGGTCAGCTTGGCCTGGACCTCGCTCTCCTGGAGCTGGGCGCCGAGGATCCGGGTGACCTTCTCGTGGTCGCGCACGGGGTCGAGCCCGGCGACCCGCACCTGTCCCTCGTCGGGGACGCGCAGTCCCTCGACGCACTCCACGGTGGTGGTCTTCCCGGCCCCGTTGGGCCCGAGGATGCCGAAGATCTCGCCTTCTTCCACGGCGAAGGAGATCCCGTCCACGACGGCCCGCCCGGCGTACGTCTTGCGCAGCCCGGTGACCTCGATGAGCGGTGCACTGGTGGTGGTCATGGCCCAAGCGTCGCCCGACGGGGGCGGCCCGGGCATCGGCCATCGCGCTCGAAGGGGCATCAGCCGATCGGTTGACGGGCGGTACGACCGCGGTGGTCGGCCGCCGGAAACCCACTGGGCGTTGTCAGTGCCGAACCGTAGTCTCACCCCTGATGGCGACTACGGATGCACCTACCACGGACCCTGACCGGATCGACGGGGCGGACCAACACCCGGCGCCTGTACGGCAGTCGGCGTCCCGCACGCTGCTGCGGCTGTGGCCGTACGTACGGCCGGTGCGGGCGCGCTGGTCGGGCGCTGCCGCGGTGGCCGTACTGGCGTCGCTCGTGGGGCTCCTGTTTCCGCTGGTGCTGAAGTGGATCGTGGACGGACCGGTCACCGACCGGGACCCGGGCGGGGTGTGGGCCGGCGCCGGGGTGCTGCTCGCGCTCGGCATCGTCGAGGCACTCCTGTTCGGGCTGCGGCGCTGGCTCATCGCGCGGCCGCTCGCGGGGGTCGAGGCGGCGATGCGGGGCGATCTCTACCGGCATCTGCAGCGGCTGCCCGTCTCCTTCCACGACCGGTGGGCCTCGGGCCAGCTGCTGTCACGCGGCACGACGGACCTCATGGTCGTGCGGATGTTCCTCGCCTTCCCGCTGACGTTCCTGATCGTGAACGGGGTGACCATCGCCGCCGGTCTCACCCTGCTCGTCGCACAGGACTGGAGCCTCGGGCTCGTGCTGCTCGCGCCGGCCGTGCCGCTGATCGCGGTCTGCTACCGGTTCGAGCACGGGTACGCGCAGGCGTCGCGCCGGGCCCAGGACCAGGTCGGCGATCTGACGACCGTCGTCGAGGAGTCCGTGCTCGGCATCCGGATCATCAAGGGGTTCGGCCGGCACCGCAGCCAGGCCCGCGTCTTCCGTGAGCTGTCGCGCACGCTGCGCGGCACCGAGCTGACCAAGGCGCGGCTGCTCGCGGGCATCCTCGCGGTGATCACGCTGCTGCCGGAGGCGGCGCTCGGCGCGGCCCTCGTCATCGGCACGGTGCAGGTCGCCGACGGCGAGCTGTCCACCGGCACGCTCGTCGCGTTCCTGTCGACGGCGCTCGCGCTGCGCTGGCCCATCGAGTCCATCGGCTTCCTGCTGGCGATGAGCCAGGAGGCGGCGACGGCGACACGGCGGTACTTCGAGGTGATGGACGCCGAGGAGGAGGACCCGCTGGTGCGGCAGTCCGCCGCCGCACCCGGCGAGGACGGACTCCGCTTCGACGGCGTCGAGTTCCGCTACCCGGACGCCGCCGAGGACTCCGAGCCGACGCTGCGCCGGATCGACCTGCACGTCCGGTCCGGCGAGACCATGGCCCTGGTCGGCGCGACCGGCTGCGGCAAGACCACACTGACCGCGCTCGTGCCCCGCCTGTACGACGTCACGGCGGGACGCATCACGCTCGACGGGCGGGACGTCACCGCCGTCCCGCGCGACGAGCTGCGCACCCTCGTGTCGATGGCGTTCGAGGAGCCGACCCTGTTCTCCGCGTCCGTCGCCGAGAACGTGCTGATGGGCGCGCCCGACGGCACCCCGGAGCAGGTGGAGCGGGCGCTCGGGGTGGCGCAGGCCGACTTCGTGCGACGCCTCCCGGACGGCGTCGACACCGAGGTCGGCGAGCAGGGGCTGAGCCTCTCCGGCGGTCAGCGCCAGCGCCTCGCGCTCGCCCGCTCCGTCGTGGGCGCACCGCGCTTCCTGATCCTGGACGACCCGCTGTCCGCACTCGACGTGCACACGGAAGCCGCGGTGGAGGCGGCGCTGCGGCGGGTGCTGGCGGACAGCACCGCCCTCGTCGTCGCGCACCGCCCCTCCACGGTGCTGCTCGCCGACCGGGTCGCACTGCTCTCCCGGGGACGGATCACGGCGGTGGGCACGCACCACGAACTGCTGCGCACGAGCGCGGAGTACCGGCACCTGATGTCGGGGGACACGGCGGGCGACGCCCGGGAGGCAGCGCAGACATGACGACCACCGCGAACACCCAGGCGCCCACCGATCCGGACGGCCCGGACACCCCGGACGGCGCAGTCCGGCCCCCCTCCCCCGGCGACCCCTTCGACCAGGACGACCTGCCCACGCCCAAGGGTGCGACGGGTCTGCTGCTGCGCTCGCTGCTCGCGCCGCACCGCCGCACGGTCTGGCTCACCGTCCTCGCGCTGCTGCTCCAGCAGGCGGCCGTGCAGTCCGGGCCGCTGATCGTCGCGTACGCCATCGACGGCGCGGTGCCCGCGTTCCGGGACCACCGCTACGGGCCGCTGATCGCGGTCGGCGTCGCCTTCCTGCTCACCGCCTGCTGCTCGGCTGCCTTCCAGTACGCCTACGTCCAGCTCTCCGCCCGCGTCAGCCAGAACGCGCTGCTCGATCTGCGCGGCCGCATCTTCCGGCACGCGCAGGCGCTCAGCGTCGACTTCCACGACCGGTACACCTCCGGCCGGGTCATCTCCCGGGCCACGACGGACGTCGAGGCGCTGCGCGAACTGCTCGCCGAAGGCTTGCAGGAACTGGTCAACGTCATCCTCGCCTCGCTCTACATCACCGTGATGCTGCTCTGGCTCGACCTGGGCATCGGAGCGGTCGCCGCGCTCTCCTTCGTCCCGCTGTCCGTCCTCATCCGGCTCTACCGGCGGCGGGCCGCGCGCGCGTACGGGGAGCGGTCGTCGGCGATCGCCGCGGTCATCGTGAAGTTCGTCGAGACGATGAACGGCATCCGGCCGGTGCGGGCGTTCCGCCGGGAGCAGGCCAACGACGAGCACTTCGGCGTGCTCAACCACCGGCACGAGCGGGCCAACGGCACGGCCATGCTGGAGATGGCGCGCTACGTCATCGGCTCCCGCCTCCTCGCGAACACGGCTGTCGCCGGCATGGTCCTGTGGGGCGCGTACCGGGTCGCGGACGGGACCCTCGAACTGGGCGTGCTCGCGGCCGCGGTGCTCTTCATCCGCCGCCTCTACGACCCCATCGACCGGCTCGCGATGTTCCTCAACTCGTACGAGTCCGCGGCCGCGTCCCTGAAGAAGATCGCGGGCCTCCTCGAACAGACGCCGTCCGTGCCGGAGCCGGAGTCGCCGCGTCCGCTGCCCGCGCCGCGCCCCGGCCGGCCGGGGCGCGAAGTGGACTTCGCGGACGTCTCGTTCGGCTACCGCACGGGCGGTGAGGTGCTGCCGCGCTTCGACCTGCTGCTGCCGGCCGGCCAGACGGTGGCCGTCGTCGGTTCGACGGGCGCCGGCAAGTCGACCCTGGCGAAGCTGCTCGCCCGCTTCTACGACCCGTCGCACGGGCGGGTGCTGCTCGACGGGGTCGACCTGCGGGAGCTGTCCCACGCCGAGTTGCGGCGCGGGGTGGTGATGGTGACGCAGGAGGCGTTCCTGTTCTCCGGGACGGTCGCCGAGAACATCGCGATCGGGCGTCCGGAGGCGAGCCGCGAGGAGATCGAGGAGGCCGCGAGGGCGATCGGCGCCCACGACTTCATCACCGCGCTGCCCGACGGCTACGACACCGATGTGCGCAAGCGCGGCGGGCGGATCTCGGCCGGGCAGCGCCAGTTGGTGGCGTTCGCGCGGGCGCTGCTCGCGGACCCGGCGGTACTGATCCTCGACGAGGCGACCAGCTCGCTGGACATCCCCGGGGAGCGGGCGGTCCAGCGCGCGATGCTCACGGTGCTGCGCGGCCGCACGGCCGTGGTGATCGCGCACCGCCTCTCCACGGTGGCGATCGCGGACCGCGTCCTGGTGATGGAGAACGGCAGGGTGGTGGAGGACGGCTCCCCCTCGGACCTGACCGGCGGAACCGGCATCTACGCAGACCTGCACCGAGCCTGGCAGGACAGCCTGGTGAGCTAACGCCCCGCCCCCACTCAAGCCCCTCCGGCGATAGAGGAGCGGGGACCGGGACAGAGCCCCGGGGCCGAACCCCAGCCGCCCCCAGCCAACATCCCGCCCACTCCAGCCCCACTCAAGCCCCTCCGGCGATTGAGGAGCGGGGACCGGGACAGAGCCCCAGAGCCGAGCCCCAGCCGCCCCCAGCCAACATCCCGCCCACTCCAGCCCCACTCAAGCCCCTCC
>NZ_JBFAKV010000033.1:0-11601 GCF_040655895.1 Streptomyces sp. NPDC050264 | reverse complement strand
CGGCGATTGAGGAGCGGGGACCGGGACAGAGCCCCGGGGCCGAGCCCCAGTGCCGGACGACGAATTACAGCCACGCCGAGGTACGCCCCCGCGAACCGGCCAACCGCCCCCACAGGCGCACCCGCCCACCCCCAGGCCCCCCGAACCCCTCCGTTCCGGACGCCGAGAACAACCCGGCACCCCACCACGTACGGCGTGGTAGACGCCTCGACGACACACCCCCGCAACACCCACCGCCCCGCCCGGAACGACCCCGCATATCGAACACCCTCCCCCGCGCACCGAACCAAATCCGGCCAACCTGTTGACGCGCCCCTGACAGATGGCGCTCTCTCCTGCCACTCTTCCCAACGGCCACCGCACCCGCACAACCGCCACCGCACCACCCCACCCGGGCAACCAAGTGCGCGGCCGAACCGAACCACCCGCTCCACACCTGAATTCCGCACTGCCTGCACTGCGTTCTGCCCGGACGGCCACCCGCCGCCCGGTCCCCACTGGCCGCACACCCATGCGGCCGCGCAGAAGGAGTCAGCGTTGAGAAGCACCTCCACCTCCCACAGACGCCGGGCCACTGCCGCCGCGGCCCTCGGAGCCGTCACCGCTCTGCTCGCCGTAGCGTTCCAGTCGGGCGCGGCCTCCGCCGACGACCAGTGGGACAGCGCCCCGGCCGCGACGAAGATCACGGCGAACGCCACCCGCGGCGCCGACCCGGGCGCCCTGCCCGCGAAGCTCTCCCCCGCCAAGCGCGCCGAGCTGCTGCGCGCGGCGAACACCACCAAGGCGAAGGCCGACACCGCGAAGGACCTCGGCCTGGGCTCCCAGGAGAAGCTCGTCGTACGGGACGTGCTGCAGGACAAGGACGGAACGACCCACACCCGCTACGAGCGCACCTACGCCGGACTGCCCGTCCTGGGCGGTGACCTGATCGTCGACACGGCCAGGTCCGGTGCCGCGCAGGGCGTGACGAAGGCGTCCAAGGCGCAGCTCAAGGGCGTGGAGACGGCGGCCGACGTGAAGCCGGCCGCCGCCGAGACGCAGGCACTGAAGCTGGCGAAGGCCGACGGCTCGAAGAAGACCGCGGCCGACCGGGCGCCGCGCAAGGTCGTCTGGCTGGGCGAGGGCGCGGCCAAGGGCGGGCCCACCCTCGCGTACGAGACCGTGGTCGGTGGTCTCCAGGAGGACGGCACGCCGAACGAGCTGCACGTCATCACCGACGCGGCCACCGGCAAGAAGCTGCACGAGTGGCAGGCCATCGAGAACGGCACCGGCAACACCCAGTACAGCGGCACCGTCACTCTCGGCACCGCGCAGTCCGGATCGTCGTACACGCTGACCGACACCGCGCGCGGCAACCACAAGACGTACAACCTCAACCGCGGCACATCGGGGACGGGGACCCTGTACTCCGGCACGGACGACACGTGGGGCAACGGGCAGGCCTCCAACACCGAGACGGCCGCCGCCGACGCGCACTACGGCGCCGCGCTGACCTGGGACTACTACAAGAACGTGCAGGGGCGCACCGGCATCCGCGGGGACGGTGTCGGCGCGTACAGCCGGGTGCACTACGGCAACAACTACGTCAACGCGTTCTGGGACGACAGCTGCTTCTGCATGACGTACGGCGACGGCACCAGCAACACGCACCCGCTGACGTCGATCGACGTGGCCGCGCACGAGATGACGCACGGCGTCACCTCGAACACCGCGGGCCTCAACTACAGCGGTGAGTCGGGCGGTCTGAACGAGGCCACCTCCGACATCTTCGCGGCGGCCGTCGAGTTCTACGCCAACAACACGTCCGACCCGGGCGACTACCTCGTCGGCGAGAAGATCAACATCAACGGCGACGGCACCCCGCTGCGCTACATGGACAAGCCGAGCAAGGACGGCGCGTCCAAGGACGCCTGGTACTCGGGCCTCGGCGGCATCGACGTGCACTACTCGTCGGGTCCGGCCAACCACTTCTTCTACCTGCTCAGCGAGGGCAGCGGCGCGAAGGTCGTCAACGGGACGAGCTACGACTCCCCGACCTCCGACGGCCTGCCCGTCACCGGGATCGGCCGCGACAAGGCGGCGCTGATCTGGTTCAAGGCGCTGACCACGAAGTTCACCTCGACCACCAACTACGCGGCGGCGCGCACCGGTGCGCTCGCGGCGGCCGGTGAGCTGTACGGGACGACATCCACCGAGTACAAGGCCGTGCAGGACGCGTTCGCCGCGATCAACGTCGGCGCCCGTTCCGGCGGCGGCGACCCGGGCACCGGCAAGACGTTCACGAACGACGCCAACGTGAACATCCCCGACTCGCCCGGCGCGGCGGTCACCTCGTCCCTGACGGTCACCGGCATCACCGGCACGGCGCCGTCCACGCTGAAGGTCGGCGTCGACATCGTGCACACGTGGAGCGGCGACCTCCAGGTGGACCTGGTCGGCCCGAGCGGCAAGACGTACCGGCTGCACTCGTCCGTGTACGACCCGACCCCCAACATCCAGACCACGTACACGGTCAACGCCTCCACGGAGACGGCCAACGGTGTCTGGAAGCTCAAGGCGCAGGACCTCGGCGCGCAGGACACGGGCTACATCAACAGTTTCAAGCTGACGTTCCCGTAAGCGGGCCCGCGGGCCGGTAACGGCCGCGCACGGTCTGGGCGCGTCGCACCGGTGGTTCAACTCCCCGGAGCGGCGCGCCCTTTCACATGCGATCCCGTTCATACTCCGTTCGCAATACGGGCGTCAGTTTTCTCTCAACGAACGAATTCCGGCCAACCTGCGATCACGTACATGACATGTCCGGTCCTCAACTGTCAAAGTTTTCACCGCACCACCCGCACGACTCGCACCACCCGCACCACTCGCATCACTCGCATCACCCGCACGGCAAAGCTCACTCCCCCCACGTCACTCAAGGAGCTTTCTTCGTGACCTCTCACATATCCCGTCGCACCACCCTCTCCATCGCCACCGCTGTCGCCGCCGGCGCCCTGCTCGCCGGAACGTTCACCGCCACCGGCGCCTCCGCGCAGCCCGCTGTCCCCTCGGCCACCCCACTGGCCCTGAGCGCGACGGCCCACGCGGACCTCGTGAAGGACGCGAGCGCCAAGTCGGCCGAGACGGCGAAGGAGTTGAAGCTCGACTCCAAGGAGAAGCTCGTCGTCCGTGACGTGGTCAAGGACCGCGACGGCACGACCCACACCCGCTACGAGCGCACCTACGAAGGCCTGCCCGTCCTCGGCGGCGACCTGGTGGTCCACGAGACGAAGTCCGGCAGCCGCGAGGGCGTCACCCGCGCCACGTCCAAGTCCATCGACGTGACCACCGCCGGCGCCTCCCTGAAGGCCGCTCCGTCCGGCGCCCGCAAGGTCGTCTGGGCGGCGACCGGCACGCCGAGACTCGCCTACGAGAAGGTCGTCACCGGCACGCAGAAGGACGGCACGCCGAGCAAGCTGCACGTCATCACGGACGCGGCGACCGGCAAGAAGATCTACTCGTACGACGCGATCCACACCGGCACCGGCCAGTCCGAGTACAGCGGCAGCGTCGAGATCGGCACGACCAAGTCGGGCTCGTCCTACTCCCTCACGGACGCGACCCGCGGCGGCCACTCCACGTACAACCTCAAGAACGGCTCGTCCGGCAAGGGCACGCTGTTCACCGACGCCGACGACAAGTGGGGCGACGGAACGGTCAACGACGCCGCGACCGCCGGTGTCGACGCCGCCTACGGCGCCCAGGAGACCTGGGACTACTACAAGAACGTCTTCGGCCGCAGCGGCATCAACGGCGACGGCAAGGGCGCCTACTCCCGCGTCCACTACGGCAACGCGTACGTCAACGCGTTCTGGGACGACAGCTGCTTCTGCATGACCTACGGCGACGGCGAGGGCAACAAGAACCCGCTCACCGCCCTCGACGTGGCCGCGCACGAGATGAGCCACGGCGTCACGGCGGCCACCGCCGGCCTGGTCTACAGCGGCGAGTCCGGCGGCCTGAACGAGGCGACGTCCGACATCTTCGGCACCTCGGTCGAGTTCTACGCGAACAACAGCGAGGACGTCGGCGACTACCTCATCGGCGAAGAGATCGACATCAACGGCGACGGCTCGCCGCTGCGCTACATGGACAAGCCGAGCAAGGACGGCGCCTCGCTCGACGCCTGGAAGACCGGCGCGGGCAACGTCGACGTCCACTACTCGTCGGGCATCGCCAACCACTTCTTCTACCTGCTCAGCGAGGGCAGCGGCAAGAAGACGATCAACGGCGTCGCCTACGACTCCCCCACCTCCGACGGCTCCACCGTCACCGGGATCGGCCGCGACAAGGCCGAGCAGATCTGGTTCAAGGCACTGACGACGTACTTCACGTCGACCACCAACTACGCGGCGGCGCGCACCGGCACGCTGAGCGCGGCCAAGGACCTGTACGGCGCGGACTCGGCCGAGTACAAGGCCGTGGCGGCGGCCTGGGCGGGCGTGAACGTCAAGTAACCGCTCACTGAAGGCACTTGGGGCGCCCGGAGAGATCCGGGCGCCCCTTGCCGTCCCAGTGCCCTCAGCCCAGTGCCCTCAGCCCAGTGTCAGCATGATCAGCATCGCGGCCCAGCACAGCGCCACGAGCACCGGCAGCAGCATCATGATGAGCCCGGTCGGCGACTGCTTCAGCCAGCTGTTGCCGTCGACGGACACCTCCCGGCCCACTATCCGCTGCCCGCCGTACCAGGCCAGATGCTCCTCCAGTTCCATGGCGGCGTTCTTGCGGGCGCCCAGATAGCGCCGCCCGAACCGCAGCATCTGCGTGAACGCGAGGGAGGAGCCGAACCCGATCACCGAGATGACCAGCGCGAGCGTGTCGGCGATGCCCGCCGACGGCGAGGCCGTGTCACCGCGCTCGGCGAGGGTGAAGCCGAGCGCCGCCGCGAGGCCCGCGGTGATGTAGAAGAAGTTGTTCAGCTTGTTCCAGTTGAGGACGTCCTCGTGCTTGTACAGGTCGACGGCGACCAGGTACTGCCCCTGAAGCATCGCCTCGCGCGGCTTGCGCCACACCCACACCATCCGCTCCTTCCCGTCGGGCGGGGTGAGCCGGGTCAGCTCCTCGAAGCCGAGTTTGCGGTGGAAGCGCGTGGACGCCTCGTTGAACGGGACGCTGACCACGGCGGCGATCACCGGACTCGTGTGCCACTGCTCCAGGAGGTGGTGGTAGAGGCGGGAGGCGACCCCGCTGCGGGCGGCCGTGCGCGAGACGCAGATCTGCTTGATGACCAGGAACGCGCCCAGCGTCGTCTTGATCCGGTGGTTCAGCCATTCGTCGGGATCGAGGCGTTCGTCGCTGTACGCCAGCAGGTAACCGAGCACCTCCGGGCCCTTGACGGCGACCCAGAAGTGCTCGGCGCTGGACAGCCGCGCCCGGTAGTCGTCCCGGGTGTAGTCGGAGACGAGGAACCCGGCGCGGCCCGCCTGCGGGTCCCGCGGATCCAGGCGGCGCTCCTCGGCCAGCGCCACGACGGCATCGAGGTGGGCCTCACCGGCCCGGACGATCTCGATCGGCAGACCTTGCCCTGCGGACGCCGGCATGTACAACCCCCGTTGAGTCATGTTGAGCCAATTGCATGACTCTCTCAACTTACCTTTGTCGTAAGCCGAGTTGGAGGGGGCTGCCACTCGTACGAGGGGCGCGGGCAGCTCACCGCATCAACACCCCGGCCCCCTCCCCCACCGTCTCCGAGGGCACCGTCACCAGGCCCGACTCCGCCGCCGAGGCCAGCAGACGGTGGGTGGGCAGGATGCGGACCGTGTAGCCGTAGGGGCCCGTACGGTCCAGGGAGAGAGGGCCCTCGTAGGACCAGCGGCCCTCCTCGTCGGGGCCCGAGATCGGCTTGAGCGGGACCGTGGCGGCCTCCGCGATGCTGTCCTCGGCGTCGACGCGGCCCGCCACCGCCTGGACCTCCACGTCGTCCGGGACCAGATCGCCGAGGGCCACCCGCACATGCAGGGACAGGGTCGCGCCGAGCTCCGCCGTGGCCGCCGTCGACGCCTCGACGTGGTCGACCGCGACGCGCGGCCAGGCCGTGCGCACCCGGGACTTCCAGGCCGCCAGCTCGCGTGCCGCGCCCGGGGTGAGCGACCGGTCGGCGCGGGCCGCGGGCGCGTACAGCTTCTCGACGTACTCGCGGACCATCCGGCCGGCCAGCACCTTCGGGCCGAGGTGCGTGAGCGTCTGGCGGACCATCTCGATCCAGCGGTCGGGCAGGCCCTGGGGTCCGCGCTCGTAGAAGCGGGGGGCCACCCGGCGCTCCAGGAGGTCGTAGAGCGCGGCCGCCTCCAGGTCGTCGCGGCGGTGCTCGTCGGTCGCGGTGCCGTCGGCCGTGGGGATCGCCCAGCCGAAGTCGGGCTCGAACCACTCGTCCCACCAGCCGTCCAGGACGGACAGGTTGAGACAGCCGTTGAGGGCCGCCTTCATGCCGGACGTGCCGCACGCCTCCAGCGGCCGCAGCGGGTTGTTGAGCCAGATGTCGCAGCCCGGGTAGAGCTTCTGCGCCATCGCCATGCCGTAGTCGGGCAGGAACACGATGCGGTGGCGCACGCGCGGGTCGTCGGTGAAGCGGACCAGTTCCTGGACGAGGCGCTTGCCGCCGTCGTCGGCCGGGTGCGCCTTGCCCGCGACCACGATCTGCACCGGCCGGTCCTCGTCGAGCAGCAGCCGCATCAGCCGGTCCGGGTCGCGCAGCATCAGCGTGAGCCTCTTGTACGAGGGCACGCGCCGGGCGAAGCCGATCGTGAGGACGTCCGGGTCGAGCACCCCGTCGATCCAGCCGAGTTCGGCGCCGCCCGCGCCGCGGTGGCGCCAGGATGCCGTGAGGCGTGCCCGCACCTCGTCCACCAGCTGGCCGCGCAGTTCACGCCGCAGCTCCCAGATGTCCCGGTCGGGAATGTCGCCGACGGCGTCCCAGCGGTCGGAGCCGCCGACGGACAGGGCGTCCTCGGTGCGCCGTTCGCCGATCTGGCGGGCGCCGAGCCGGAACACTTCGGGGGCCACCCAGGTCGGCGCGTGCACCCCGTTCGTCACGGAGGTGATCGGCACCTCCTCGGCGTCGAATCCGGGCCAGAGCCCGGAGAACATCTGCCGGCTGACGGCGCCGTGCAGGGTGGAGACGCCGTTGGCGCGCTGGGCGAGCCTGAGCCCCATCACCGCCATGTTGAAGACGTTCGGATCGCCGCCCGGGTACGTCTCCATGCCGAGGCCGAGGATCCGCTCGACGTCGAGGGCGGGGAGTTCGGCGCCCGGCCCGAAGTGCCGGGCGACCAGTTCGCGGTCGAAGCGGTCGATGCCGGCCGGGACCGGGGTGTGCGTGGTGAACACCGTGCCGGCCCGGACCGCTTCGAGCGCGGCGTCGAAGTCGAGCCCCTCGGCGCCCAGTTCGGCGATGCGCTCCACGCCGAGGAGGCCCGCGTGGCCCTCGTTCGTGTGGAAGACCTCGGGGGCGGGGTGTCCGGTGAGGCGGCAGTACGTGCGCACGGCCCGCACCCCGCCGATGCCGAGCAGCATCTCCTGCAGCAGCCGGTGCTCGCTGCCGCCTCCGTACAGCCGGTCGGTCACCTCCCGCTCGTGGGCGTCGTTCTCCTCGACGTCGGAGTCCAGCATCAGCAGGGGCACGCGGCCGACCTGTGCCTGCCAGACGCGGGCGAGGAGGCGGCGGCCGCCGGGCAGCGCGATCGCGAGGTGCGCGGGGGTGCCGTCCGGCTCGCACAGCAGGGTCAGCGGCAGTTCGTTCGGGTCGATGACGGGATACGTCTCCTGCTGCCAGCCGTCCCGGGACAGCGACTGCCGGAAGTAGCCGTGCCGGTACAGCAGGCCTACGCCGATGAGGGGCACCCCGAGGTCGCTGGCGGCCTTGAGGTGGTCGCCGGCGAGGATGCCGAGGCCGCCCGAGTACTGCGGCAGCGCGGCGGTGATGCCGAACTCGGGCGAGAAGTAGGCGATGGCGGACGGGAGTTCGTTCGAGTGGGTCTGGGTCTGGTACCAGCGGTCGTCCTGGAGGTAGCCGCGCAGATCGTCGGCGATCTCGCCGAGAGCGGTCAGGAACGCCTCGTCGGCGGCGAGCTCGGCGAGCCGGGACGGCGGCACGCTGCCGAGCAGTCGCATCGGGTCGCCGTCGGAAGCGGCCCAGCGCACCGGGTCGACGGCGGCGAACAGGTCACGGGTGCCGGCATGCCATGACCAGCGCAGGTTGCGTGCCAACTCGTGCAGTGGAGCGAGTGGTTCGGGCAGGACCGGGCGGACGGTGAAACGACGGATGGCCTTCACAGTTCCCCTTTCGCGCGTGCAGCGGGGGCGTCGGCGGACGGTCGGGCGGCGCGGCCGGGCGCACCGCTGCGGGACGCACCTCGTGTACGTCCCAGACGTCATCCATGACGTTAATGGGCAGCGGCCCCCCGGGCCACGGCGCACGGCCCCGCTCACGCTTCGACGGCGTGGCACATGACCGGAACTCCCCTGCTCCGCCCCGGAGCCGGCGAATCGGGGGACGCCACCGCGTCTCCGCGCGTCGCCGCCCCCGGCCGGAACCCGCCGGGACCGGCTCAGGCCTTCAGGGCCGTCACGAACACCCCGCGCACCGGAGCCTCGTCCCCGTGCCGCCACTCCGCGCTGACCTCGCCCGCCGCGCCGGACAGGGGACCGCCGGGCGTGAGTACGCGGACGATCTCGGGCCGTGCGTCGGCGGCGTCGAGCCGGGCGTGCACCGACGGGTCGAGGGCGCCGTCGGTGCTCTGCGCGTGCGCGGGCACGTCACCCTTCAGCAGCGCCGTCAGCTGGGCGAGGAGCAGCGGGTCGTGGGCCCCGTCGTACACCCAGCGCTCGCCGAGCACGCCGTGCACGAGGGTGCCGATGAGCGCGTCGTCGGCCGCGTCCGGCAGCGGGGCGCCCCGGTAGGCCATGGGCACGTGGTACGTCACGGGCCGGGCGCCCGAGGTGTCCGTCACGGCCATGAACTCCATGCCGACCTGTCCGGCCGGGTCGTCGAGCCGGAAGCCGCCGGCCTTGGCAAGTTCGGGGGTGCCGGAGCCCTCGTACCAGGGCTGCTTCGGCAGCCAGCCGGCGAGGAGTTCCAGCTTGGTGGGCGTGAGGGTGGTGCGGTGAATGGTCGACATGCGCACAGGCTCGCACGCCCCCGGCGGGCCCCGCCGGACGGCGAACGGCCGGATGTCGACGCAACCCTTTCGTGATCCCGCCCGCGCGCGCTCACCCACCGCGGGCGATATGGCCGATTCCGCCCCCTCGTACATCCTTGTGACACTTCACACCACACGAGAGGCTGCCAACTGGCGCGCGGATGCGCCGAGTTGAGGAGGGGAACCCATACATGGCAGTGACCGTGCCAGTGACGCGGAAGTGGCATACGCGCTGGGCCGGCGGGCTCACCGCGATCGCCACGGCCGCGGTGATCTCGGCCATCACACTGCCCGCACACGCCGCCCCGGCACAGGGGCGGATATTCGGCGCCGGTGAACCCGGCGCCGTGGCGGACAGCTACATCGTGACGCTGAAGGGAGGAACCAGGGCGCCGTCGTCGGCGGGCAAGGACCTCGCGAACAAATATGGGGCGAAAATAAGCCACACCTACAGCAAGGCGCTCAACGGGTACGCGGTGAGGGTCAACGAGGCACGGGCCAGGCGGCTCGCGGCCGATCCGGACGTGGCGTCCGTGGTGCAGGACACGGAGGTCGCCTTCGACGGCACCCAGAAGAACCCGCCCTCGTGGGGCCTGGACCGCATCGACCAGAACGACCTGCCGCTCGACACGTCGTACAGCTCGCCGGAGTCGGCGGGCGCAGGAGCGACGGTGTACGTGATCGACACGGGCATCCGCATCAGCCACCGCGACTTCGGCGGACGGGCCTCCTACGGCTGGGACTTCGTGGACGACGACGCCACCGCACAGGACGGCAACGGCCACGGCACCCATGTGGCCGGGACCGTCGCGGGCAAGACCTACGGCGTCGCGAAGAAGGCGCACGTGGTCGCCGTACGGGTGCTCGACAACGAGGGGTCGGGGACCACGGCGCAGGTCATCGCGGGCATCGACTGGGTGACCGAGCACGCGAAGAGGCCGGCGGTCGCCAACATGAGCCTGGGCGGATACGGCAACGCGCAGCTCGACGCGGCCGTGAGCAACTCCATTGCCGCCGGGGTCACTTACACCGTGGCCGCGGGCAACGACGGCCTCCCGGCGGATCTTTACTCGCCCGCCCGGGTCAAGGAGGCCGTCACGGTCGGCGCCACCGACCGTGAAGACACACGTGCAAGCTTCTCCAACTGGGGTACTCGGGTGGACCTGTTCGCCCCCGGGGTGGACATCACATCCGCGTCGTACACCAGCGACACCGGGAAGGCCACCTTCTCCGGCACATCGATGGCCTCACCGCACGCCGCCGGAGCGGCCGCACTGTACCTCGCCGACCACCCACGAGCCACGCCCGCCGAAGTCGGCAAGGCACTGGTCGACCGGGCCGCATCGGACCGGGTGACCAGCGCCGGGCTCGGCTCACCGAACAGGCTGCTGCAGGTCGACAATCCATAAGCGGAAGGGGAGTTCATGGACCGGTCCCGTCTCCGCGAGCGGGGCCGGTCTTGTGTGTGCCCTTACGCGCGAGTAGTTAACAAAGTACCGGGTTGCCCGCCCGAAGAGTGTGGAAGGCTCCCTCGGTACGCCTTTCGGCACCACTGCACGGCCCCCTCCCCTCACGTCGTCTCCGCAACCCCCAAATTCCCCGCGGACAGGAGCGGTCATGCCCGCACAGCGCCCTACTCCGACGTCTTCCGACAAGACGCCTCCCGGTAAGACTCCAGCCCCCGCGGCAGCGCCGGCGGCGCAGCGCACCCGCAAGAAGGCGGCCTCCTCCGGTACGGCCAAGAAGTCCGCCGCGCCGAAGACCCCGGCCCCGCGCAGGGCCCCGGCCGCCCGCAAGGCCCCGGTCCCACCGCCGGTCCCGCTCACCATCGGCCGCATCCCGGTCCGGGACGTACGTCCGGTCGTCGATCACGGCCGCCGCCCGGCGAAGGCCGTCGTCGGCGAGACGTTCCAGGTCACGGCCACCGTGTTCCGCGAGGGCCATGACGCCGTCGCCGCGAACGTGGTGCTGCGCGGCCCCGACGGGAAGCCCGGACCCTGGGCCCCGATGCGCGAACTCGCTCCGGGCACGGACCGCTGGGGCGCCGAGGTGACCCCCGACGCACCCGGCGCGTGGACCTTCACCGTGGAGGCCTGGGGCGACCCGGTGGCCACCTGGCGGCACGCGGCCCGGATCAAGATCCCCGCGGGGATCGACACCGAACTCGTCATGGAGGAAGGCGCGTTGCTGTACGAGCGGGCCGCAGCGGACCTCCCGAAACCACTGCGAGAAACGGTTCTTCAGGCCGTCGCCGCGCTCCGCGACACCGACCGGCAGGCCGCCACCCGGCTCGCCGCCGCGCTCACCCCGGACATCGACACGGTGCTCTCCCGCCATCCGCTGCGCGAACTGGTCACGCCCTCCGAACCCATGCCGCTCCTGGTGGAGCGGGAGCGGGCGTTGTACGGGGCCTGGTATGAGTTCTTTC
>NZ_JBFAKV010000032.1:80615-84696 GCF_040655895.1 Streptomyces sp. NPDC050264 | reverse complement strand
CGCCGCTCGCCGCGTCGGTGTCCGAGCCGGAGCAGGCCGTCAGGGACAGCCCCGCGACCGCCGTCAGGGTCGCGGCGGCGATCCGCAGGTTGCGGCGGCTGGCGATACGAGCGGTGGTGGCGCGCATGTCGGGTCTCCCTGAAGCGGTCGGTGTCGTTGTTTCCCCGGGCTCTCCCCGGTACGACCACAACACTGCCCGGCACCACTAACGTCTGATCGCCGACCACTAACGCCTCACTAACGCCGAGGAACCGCGCGGGCGTCGTACACAGCACGAGGGCCGCTCACCCACAGTCCGGGTGAACGCCTCGCGCGCGGCAGGCGTCCGGCGTGCGCTGCCGGAGTGTCCGCCGACGCTGCTCGTATTTCCTTCGTGCACCTTCAGGAAGACGACGGTGACGCCGGGGTGTCCGCAACGTCCGCACGCCCGACGAGGTCGTGGTCGGTGAGGCCGAGCGCGTTCCGCAGTGGGGGAGGTACGCCGGCATCGGCATGCTCGGCTGCTGGAGGCCGGCGAACGGCGACTCCCTCTCGTACTCCGGACCGGACGCTCGCACGATCCGCATTTCATGAGCTGTTCGCCCGGCATGCTCCAGCGGAGCACAGCACTGGAACTGCCGGGTCGACAGGCATCGACCGTCCGTCCCGACAACGCGGCCGGCCGGTCGACGACCCTGCGGACGTCGGACTCGTCGAGGAAGTGGACGATCCGCCGCCCCTCGTCGGCGACCGTGGCGACATCGCTTACCGCGTCCACGACTTGCTCCTGTGTTGGTGGTGCAGGGCGAGGAGAGCGACAGCTGGTGCGCGTCTCAGGTCCCGGTCGTCTCGGCCAGGTGCGCGAGTGAGGTGATGAGCCGCTCGGTGATGTCCTGGGGCCAGGGGAAGGACGGCGAGACGACGCGCTGGTGAGCGAGTCCGTGCAGGCCCACCCACAACGCCGTCGCGTCGGCGGACACATCGGTGCTCGTGACCGAACCGGCGGCGACGCAGTCACCCAGCGCGGCGACGAGCACCAGCATGCACGGCGCGCCGAGCGTGACGAGATCCGTCTCGGTGAGCGAGCTGTCTCCCAGGCTCGGCGTCCACAGGCCGCCGAACATGGTGCGGTAGCGCTGAGGGTGGCGACCGGCGAAGTCGAGGTAGGTCTCGCAGACGGCCAGCAGTCGTCGTCGCGGATCGCCGCCGGCCTGCCCCAACGCTGCGTCCAGTCGGCTCTCCAGTCCGGTGAACTCTCGTTGTACGACGGCCAGGAGGATGGCGGGCTGGTCCGGGAAGTGCGGGTAGATCGAGGGGGTGGCGATCCCGACCCGACGGGCGACCGCTCGCAGGGTGACGGCGTGCTGGTCCCCGGTCTCGTCGAGCAGTTCCGCCGCCGCGTCGATGATCTCCTCACGCAGCCGCCCGCCCTCCCCGCGGCGGTTGCGGATGCGGGCCTGCTTCGCACGGGCCGACGCTGTTACTGATCCGGTGTCCTTCACTCTGCCACCTTCCGTCCCGGCGCCAACGGTCGAAGTCTGCTGCCTGTAAGGCCAGTTCGGCCTCCCTCTCAGTTTCTGTCCCGGAGGGAGGAGACCGGCTTCTCGCGGTCCGCTTCGTGTCGCCCGCCCAGGGCCGCTCGGTGTGGGCCCCGGACGCTCAGCGCGGAGTGGACGTGAGGCGGCGGCGTTCGAGGAGGGCGGCGAGGGCGTAGGCGCCGCCGCCAGCGAGGGTGAGGACCCAGTAGAAGGCGGGGTCGCCGAGGAGAAGGGCTCCGGTGGAGGTCAGGGCGAGCCAGGTGCCGAGGCCGTAGTGGAGCGGGTTGCGGCGTGCGGCGCCTTCGGCGACGTAGATGAGGCCGACGATCAGGCCGGAGCCGGTGGGCCACAGCAGGGTCTGGACGGCGGGGTGGTCGATGGCGGCCGCGAGGCCGGTGATGGTGAGGAAGAGGGCGGCAAAGGCGGTGACCCAGGCCGCGCCGAGGAGTTTGCCGGAGAGGATTTCGCCCGGGTCGGTGGCGGTGTTCTGGGCGCGCAGGGCGGCGCGGGTGGCCAGCACGGTACCCACGGCGAGTCCGGCGCCGAGGAGGGTCATGGGAAGCCAGCCGGGCAGGTCGAGCACGGGTGTGTCGCCCTTGGAGAGGGCCGCGGAACCGTGGCCCAACACGTAGGCGAGTCCGAAGCTGACGTACGTCGAACGGTTGTCGACCTCGCCCGGGGTGTGCGCCGTACCTGGGGTGACGGCGGTCGGCACAGCGGTGGCGGTGAGGGACATGGCGGATACCTCCGGGTCGGATGTGCGCGGCGTAGCGGGGTGAAGGGGAACGGCAGTGGGAGTAGCGGGCGTTGGGGCACGCCGGGTGTCAGATCTCGGGGACGATGACGACCTTGCCGGCGACGGTGCGGGACTCGGCGAGCCGCAGGGCGGCGACGGTGTCGGTCAGGGCGAACTTGGCGGCGATCTGCGGGACGAGGGAGCCGTCGGCGACCAGGCGCAGGACCTGGGTGAGGTCCTCGGTCATACGGCGCTGCCAGGAGGTACGGCAACGGCGCTTGCCGGCCCAGAAGTTGTAGAAGCCGGCGCTCTTGCCGTTGGGCAGGGCGTTCCAGGTGTTCAGGCGGGCGAAGAGCTTGAGGACGGGGAGCTGGGAGTTGCCTTCTTCGTCCTTGCTGGCGGCGGTGCCGTAGGAGGCGAGGGTGCCGCCGCGGCGCAGCAGCTGCCAGGAGTCCTCGATGGCGGGGCCGCCGACGTGGTCGAAGACCGCGTCCACGCCGTCGGGGGCCAGTTCGCGGATGCGTGCGTACAGGTCGGGGTCGCGGTAGTCGACGGGGGTGACGCCGAGTTCACGCAGGGCGGCGTGGTGGCGGGGTGCGGCGGTGCCGATGACGGTGATGCCGGCGTGCGCCGCGAGCTGGACGAGGGTGGAGCCGACGCCGCCGTTCGCGCCCAGTACGACGATGGTCTGGCCGGCGCTGACCTTGGCGATGCGGTGCAGCAACTGCCAGGCGGTGATGCCGTTGACGACGACCGTCTCGGCGGTGGCCGCGTCGATCCCGTCGGGGACGGGCATCAGGTCGGCGGCGTCGACGAGCAGGTGGCTCGCCCAGGCTCCGACCTTGGTGACTGCGGCGAACCGGCGTCCGACCAGCGCGGCATCGGTTTCCGGTCCGACCGCGGTGACGGTGCCGACCAGGTCGTAGCCGGGCACGAAGGGGAAGGGCGGCTGGTCGTAGTACTTGCCGCGGCGCATCTGCTGCTCGGCGAAGCAGACACCGGTCGCCTCCATCCGCA
This sequence comes from Streptomyces sp. NPDC050264, assembly GCF_040655895.1. Classification (NCBI taxonomy): domain Bacteria; kingdom Bacillati; phylum Actinomycetota; class Actinomycetes; order Kitasatosporales; family Streptomycetaceae; genus Streptomyces; species Streptomyces sp. NPDC050264. Next base: position 81,426 of record NZ_JBFAKV010000032.1, on the reverse strand, counting down.
GGACCACCTGCCCCTTGTCCGGGTCCGGCAGCTCGCGGGTCCGCAGCTCCAGGCCCTCGGGCTCGACCTTGCCGGGCAGGAGGATCTCGGTCGCGGTGACCGTGTTGGTGACGGTGCTGGTCATGACGTACTCCTATGGGTTACCGCCGTGTGCTTACGGCCGTAAGGTTATAGGCGTCAGGGCGGATCCAGCAAGGGGCTACGGCAATAAACTTACGGCTGTAAGCCATGCTGTTCGGGCGTGGTCCGGAAAATCTGGAAACAAAGAGGGCGTGACCGGGACGGCCCGGTCACGCCCTCCTGTCGGGGCTCGCTCTTCAGGGGTGTGCCACCTGTCCCGGAGGCAGGTCTGCGGGGGTGGTCGCGGGCGGGCCAAGAAAGATGTCGCCCCTCTCCGCGCCCACCGCGTTGAACGGTCCACGTCGAGCGCGGGCGCTGTCCGGGCCGGCGGCGATCATGTGCGGCACGTACAGGGGGATCGCGGAGAAGTCACCCGACCGCGGCCGCCGCCGGACAGCTCGGGCTCCTCCCCGAGACCGCTCACCCGCCATGAGCCGCCCACCGCGCCCCGACCCGGGCCGCACCCTTGCGGCCGCGCTCCCCGATACCCCTCCCCGGACTCCGCCCCCGTTCTGCCTAGCCGTCCACCTCGTACTGCCCCACCTCACGGAAGTAGCGCAGAGCCTCCGGGGAGCCGTCGTCGAGAGCGTCGTTGGCGGCGGCGCGGAGTGCATCGCTGATGTTCGGGTTCGCGAGGATGCGGGCGATGGCGACCTGGTCGTCCTCGGCCTGGGCCAGCCGATAGCCGGTC
>NZ_JBFAKV010000032.1:0-80519 GCF_040655895.1 Streptomyces sp. NPDC050264 | reverse complement strand
GATGCGGGCGATGGCGACCTGGTCGTCCTCGGCCTGGGCCAGCCGATAGCCGGTCTTCAAGAAGGCCCGCATGTCGTCCACGGTGCCGTTGAGTGCCTCACCGGCCTCTCGGACGACTCCCCGGCCGCTGCCCTCGTCCGCCAGGATGGCGGCGATGGCGGCACGCAGTTCATCCTCCGACATCGCGTCCACCGGTGTGTCGGACGCGGCCGCCACGGTGGTGGTCGACGGTACTGTCGAACCGCTGGCGAGGGCCGGGGCGGTGAAGAGGAGGGACGAGGCCAGGCCACTGGCAACGGCGAGCAGGACGGCACGCGTCGGTCTCATGAATGTACGCCTCCATGATCGATTGGTGGATGGGCCCATGGTCCGCCCGTGCGGACCGGAGACGCACCCGGAATAAGCGAGTCCGGAAAAAGAGCCATCATCCTGCTCCTCGCTCCGGTTCTTCGCCGCGCTGTTCTCGCGTCTCGCCGGTGAGCAGGGGACGCTCCCGGTGACGGCCGGTCTGGTCGCCTTCGGCGGTGTGGTGCTCGTGGTGCTCGGTCAGACGGGCGGCGGGGTTCACCGAGGGGGCAACGTGTGGTCGGGAAACGCGTGCGCACTGCTCGCCGCCGTTCTGTGAGGCCCGTATCCGGTGATCGCTCGCCCTCTGCTGGAGCAGCACAGTCCGCTGCGGGTGACCGCCTGGACCGCTGCCATCGGTGGAGCGGTGCTGCTGCCGTCGGCCTGTATCGCCGGGTGGACCGTGCACGGGGCCGTCCGGCATACGTTGAGCTGGGTCTCGCTCGGCCATTCGGTGTTGTTGGTGACGGTCGGAGGTCTCGTGGTGTGGTACCAGGCGGTGTCCCGGGCCGGGTCGGCGAGCGTGATGCTGTGGATGCTCGCCGTCCCCGTGGCGGCGGCGCTCTTCGCTGCCGCCACGGGCGCGCAGCCTCTGAACTGGTCGCAGGGGGCCGGGTGCGTTCTGGTCATCGCGTCGCTGATGTATGCGCAGGGCCTCGTGCCCTTTTCCCGGCGCGGGAGCAGGTCGGCGCGTGACGAGGTCGTGAGCCGCGGGTGAGCGGACGCGCTCAGGGTGAGAGTTCGCTGACCGCTTCGTGGAAAGGCAGACAGATGAACGTGGCCCTGGAACCGGTGGTGGACGACCCCGCTGTGCCGGTCCTCGCTTTCGAACAGACCGTGCCGCGCACGTTGGTGCACCGCAGTGCCCTGTCCGAGGTGTTCCTGACCGACAGCCGCCCGCTCGACGACGTGTCCTATCTGGCGGGCGCCCAACTGCCGCCTTCCCATGCCTACTTCACCGATCACACGACCCCGCAGGCAGTGGATCCGCTGCTGTTGCTGGAGTGCTGCCGGCAGGCCGAGACCCATGCGGTGCACGCGCATTTCGGTGCGGATGCCACGACCAGGTTCGTCCTGGAGTCGTGGAGTGCCGACCTGCCCGGGCTCGCGGAACCGGCGTCCGGGCCCGGTCCTTCGAACCTCGTCATCGAGGTGGAGACTCTGCGGCCTCACCTGACGGGAACGACCCTTCGGGGGATGGCCTACCGCATGCGGCTGTCCTTGTCGGGGGCGTACATGGGTGAGGTGTCCATGCGGGTCAAATACGTGAGCACAGAGGTGTACCGGATGCTGCGAGGGCGTGCGGGCACGGTGCTGCCCACGTCGGACGACTACCGGGCCGCAGACGCGCCGGGGCTTGTCGCCCCCGAGCGTGTGGGGCGTCGGCGCGCCGAGAACGTGGTGCTGCTGGATCCGGCTGTGCAGGACGACCGGCTGCGCGCGCGGTTGCGGGTGGCCGGTGAGCATCCCAGCCTCTTCGACCACGCCCAGGATCATCTGCCGGGCATGGTGCTGATGGAGGCGGGCCGGCAGGCGGCGCTGCTGGCCGCCGAGGAGTTCCTGGACGTCCCCGCCAACCGATGGACCATCACCGGCTTCTCCGCCTCTTTCCGCGCGTACACGGAGCTGGACCGGCCGGTGACGGTCGTTGCGCACCGCCCCGAGGACGCGGCGCATCCTTCCGGCAGGGCCGTCGAGGTGGCGGTGCGGTTCGAGCAGGAGGGCAGCGTCGTGGCGGAGGCGAGGTTCGGGGCACTCCGGCAGGGCTGAGCGCTGCGGGGCGCCCGGCGGGCAGGTGAGGGCCGAACGCGCGGTGCCCGCAGCGCCCCACCCTTCGAGGTGGGGCACTGCGGGCACGTTCCGGGTGCCGGCGGCACCGGTCTCACTCGGCGTGCGCGGGGGCCAGGTCACGGTCGCGGACCAGGGTGAAGACGGCGATGGCGCCGGCGAGCGCCACGCATGCGAGGACGACGTACACCACGTGCCAGCCGTGCTCCAGTCCCTGCACCGCGCGCTGGACGAGATCGTCACCGCCGTTCTCGCGTACCGAACCGAGGCGCCCTTGGACCACGTCGTCGGCGAGCGTGCCGCCATTCGCGACGCCGTGTGCGTCGAGTTCGCCGCGGGTCCCGGTGAGCAGGAGCCCGGCCACGCAGGCCACGCCGATGGTCTCGCCCGCCACGCGCAGCGTGTTGAACATGCCCGAGGCCATGCCCGCGCGCTCGGGCGGCACCACACTGACCGCGGCGTTGTCCATGACTCCGAAGGCCAGTCCGATACCGATGCCGGCCAGCAGCAGCGTGGCGAACATGCCGGTGCGGTGCTCCACCGGATCCGTGAACGTCATGAGGAGCAACGCGACGGCCAGCACCGCGGGACCGACCGCGAGCAGCATGCGTACGGAGACGTACCGGACGAGCACGCCGGAGAACAGCGGGAGGACGAATACCGGCAGGGTGAGCGGCAGGAGCATCGCGCCGGACACGGTCGATCCCACGCCGCCTGCGCCCTGGAAGTAGGGCGGCAGGTAGACGAGCAGGGCGGCGAAGGCGAAGACGATGCTGACGGGCTGCCAGATGATCGCGACGAACGTGGGCCGGCGCAGGAGGCTGAGGTCGAACATCGGCTCGGCGCTGCGCAGTTCCACGAGCACGAACGCGGCGAGGAAGACGGCGGCGCCGGCGAAGGAACCGAGTGTGGCCGGGCCGGTCCAGCCCTGTGCCGGGCCTTCGACGAAGCCGAGGGCGAGCAGCATGAGGGCGAGGGTGAAGGTGAGGACGCCGAGCTTGTCGATGCTTCGTGCTTCGGGGTTGCGCGATTCGGGCAGGGCGCGGCCCAGGACGAGGACGACGGCGCCGAGTACGACGTTGACGAGGAAGACGGCGTGCCAGGACGCGGCGGCCACCAGGAGTCCGGAGACGAACGGGCCCATGGCGAGCCCGAACCCGATCGCGGCGCCGAAGATGCCGAAGGCGCGGGCGCGCGCGGCGCCGCTGAACCGGTGGGCCAGCAGGGAGGAGCCGCTGGTGAGTACGGCGGCGGCGCCCATGCCCTGGACGAAGCGTGCGACGTCCACCAGCGCGATGACGGGGGCGGTGCCCGCGACCAGGGAGGCGAGGGCGAAGACGCAGGTGCCGGAGAGGAACAGGCGGCGCCGGCCGAAGAGGTCGGCGGCGGATCCGGCGGCGAGCATGAACGCGGTGAAGGCCACGTTGTAGGCGTTGAGCACCCATTGGGTGGAGGCGGCGGAGGCGTGCAGCGCTCCGGACATGTCGGCGAGGGCGACGCCGGGGCCGGTGACCGAGATGGGCAGCATGACCGCGGCCAGGGCGACGGCCACCAGTACGCGGGTGGAGCCGGCCTCGGCACGGCGGCCGGGAGCGGGTACGGGCGGGTGCTGCGGGGGTGGGGCGAGGTCTGTAGCGGTGTCCGCGGGAGAGTGGGGCATGGAGGTTTCCGTCCGGATTCAGGGGCCGGTGAGCGGGCGGGCCCGACGGGGGGGAGGTGTCAGGCCACGGTCCTGGCGGTGCCGGGGCGGGACGTGTCGTCGCGGTCCAGCACGTGGCTCAGCTCGGCGAAGGAGCTGACCTGGGCATCGATGAACGAGGCGAACGGTGCGACGTCCCAGTCGGTGAACACCTCGCCCCGCATCAGAACGGTGCGCAGCCCAGCGATCTTGGCGGCGCGCAGCGCCAGTGGCGAGTCGTCCACGAGCAGCCACTGCTCGGGGGCGTTCTCGTTCTCGGCCGTGAGCAGCGCGGTGTAGGTGTCGGGGTCGGCCTTCGAGGCGTGAGCGAGCGGCACGTAGTCCTGTGCGGTGAACAGGCCCTGCAGAAGCGAGCGTCGGGCCGTGCGCTCGTCCATCGTGGAGAAGACGCGCAGGCGTATGCCGCGGGCGCGTTGCTCGGCGCAGAAGGCCTCCACTCCCTCGCCCAGGGTCATGCGGGTTCCCTGGACGCTCAGGCACGAGCGCAGCGCGTCTATTTCGGCGTTGAGGTGCTGCTCGATGCCGAGGCCTGCGAACAGGACCCGCAGGCTGTCCTTCTGCGGAAAGGTGGAGATGGCTTTGAACTGCAGGGATGTGGCCTGTTCCGGCAGATCGGTGTGCCGGTTGATGCCTTCGTGCAGCGCCCGCAGCAGGAGGCCGGAGGCGTTGAGGCTGAGTACGCCGTCGAAGTCGAGGAGTACGGTGCCCGGCCGGTGGCCGGGCTCGGGGACCGCGGACGATGCGGCGGCTTCCATGGGGTCCTCCTGGTGCGGGGGCGGTCGGGGCGGGTGCCGGCTCAGGCGCGCCAGACGGTGTGGGCGGCGGCCTCGGCGTCGAGGGTGCGCAGCAGGTCCTCGTCGATGGCCTTGAGGGAGTCGACGATGTGGCGTGCTCCGGCCTCGCGCATGAGCTGCGGCTGGAAGCTGTGCTCGTAGGAGCTGGGGTGGCCGATGAACGGGATGTCGAGGCCCTTGGCGACCTCGGCGACGCGTGCGACGTCGTCGATGAAGAGGACCTCGTCGTGCCGCAGGCCGAAGACGTCGGTGGTGATCTCGCGCAGGCCCGGCCGGAAGTCGTTGGTGCACACGTATCCCGGCTCGTCGAAGAGGTCGGCGTGCTCGCCCAGGTAGGTATCGAAGTGGGCCTTGTCGAGGCCTCCGTAGCTGACGGTCTTCAGGCCGAGCGCGCGCAGCCTGCGCAGGAGTTCCACGGCTCCGTCGAGGAGTTCGACCGGGTGCTCGCGGGTGTACTCCTCGCGCTCCTGGAAGTAGACGTCGATGGCCTCCTGCGCGGTCCACGGGACGCGTGCGGCGTTGGCCATGCCCTGGCCGCCGACGAGTTGCGGCTGGGAGAAGATGCTGCGCTCCACGTCGGCGGTGTACTCACCGCCACGGCTGACGATGAAGTTGTGGATGACGGGGCTGAAGGTGTCGTTGAGCAGGACGCCGTCGATGTTGACGGCGGCGAGCTTGAGCTGCTTGAGCGTTTCGGTCATGGCTGTTCCTTTGTTCGTGAAGTGCGGGGGTGCGGTGGATCAGAGGCCGACGGTCGCCATGCCGGCCGGGTCGTACCGTGGGCCGGACACCTCCGCGCGCGGTACCGCCGCGGACACGGCGGCCACTTGGTCGGCCGTGAGGGCGAGGTCGGCCGCCGCGAGGTTCTCGCGCAGGTACGCGACGCGGCGCGTGCCCGGGATGGGGATGATGTCCTCGCCCTGGGCCAGCAGCCAGGCGAGGGCCAGCTGCACCGGGCTGCACCCGTAGCGGCCGGCCAGTTCTTTGAGGCGCTCCACGATGCGTACGTTGTGCTGCAGGTGCTCCTGCTGGAAACGCGGGTGGGAGTGGCGGAAGTCGGAGGGGTCGAGGTCCGCGGGCCGGGTGATCCGTCCGGTGAGGAAGCCTCGGCCGATGGGCGAGTAGGCGACGAGCGTCGTCCCCAACTCCCTTGCCACCGGCAGGACTTCGTCCTCCACGTCGCGGGTCCACAGTGAGTATTCCGTCTGCAGGGCGGCGATGGGGTGCACGGCGTGTGCGCTGCGCAGGGTCTGCGCCGTCACCTCGGACAGGCCCAGGTGCCGCACCTTGCCGGCGCGGACCAGTTCGGCCATCGCGCCGACGGTCTCCTCGATGGGAATGTCGGGGCTGCGCCGGTGCAGGTAGTAGAGGTCGATGTGGTCGACCCCGAGCCGCCGCAGCGAGGCGTCGACGGCGGCTCGGCAGTGCTCGGGGCTGGAGTCGACCATCCGGCCCTGCCGGGGATCGCTGTCGTCCCGCTTGATGCCGAACTTGGTCGCCAGGAACACCTCGTCGCGGCGCCCGGCGATGGCCCGGCCGACCAGTTCCTCGTTGTGCCCCTTGCCGTACATGTCGGCGGTGTCGAGGAACGTCAGGCCGGCGTCGAGAGCGGCCTGCAGCGTCCGCAGGCTCTGGGCCTCGTCGCTCGGGCCGTAGAACTCCGACATTCCCATGCATCCCAGGCCGAGTGCCGATACCAGCGGCCCGTCCGTGCCGATCTTGCGCTGCCGCACAGTTCTCCTCGCATCGGTTCCGTTCGTGTACGGCATCGATGCTCGCGGTCGGCTCTCCCTTGCCGCTCACGTCGGACTCACGGAGCCGGTGAGCGTCACGTGGGACATCAATGAGCTGGACCGGAGGCGCAGTTGCCAGCGTAGGCGCTCCGACACGGACCGGGAGGAACAACATCACCATGGCAACGCACACGTCGTCCAGGACGCGACAGCCGGCCGGGCCGGGGACGTCCCGATGAACGACATCGGACGGGCCGCGGTGGTCACCGGCCTCGGCGCCTGGGTCCCGCCCACGGTGCTCACCAACGAGGAGCTCGCCGGCCGGCTCGACACGTCCGACGAGTGGATACGCAGCCGCACCGGCATCCGCCGACGGCACGTCATCGCTCCGGGCGAGGCCACCGGCGACCTTGCCGTCGAGGCGGGGAAGCGGGCCCTGAAGTCGGCGGGAGCGAGCTCGGCGGACGTCGTCGTGGTGGCTACCAGCACCCCCGATCACCCGTGTCCCGCGACCGCTCCGGACGTGGCCGACCGGCTGGGCCTGACCGGTGCGGCCGCCTTCGACATCGCGGCCGTCTGCACGGGATTCGTCTACGCGCTGGGGACCGCGGCGGGGCTGATCGCCTCCGGATTCGCGCAGTCCGCACTGGTCATCGGGGCGGACACGTTCTCGACGATCCTCGCCCCCGGCGACCGCACGACCAGGGCGATCTTCGGCGACGGCGCGGGCGCGGTGTACCTGCGGGCCGGGTCGGCGGCAGAGCCGGGGGCGCTCATGGGGCTGCACCTGGGCAGTGACGGCAGCCGCCGCGACCTCATCGAGGTCCGGGCGGGTGGCTCGCGGCAACGCTCCACCGGTCTGCCGGCCGAGGAGGCCGACACCTACTTCACGATGGCCGGCCGAGCGGTGTTCTCCCAGGCCGTCCGGAACATGGCGGCGTCCGTCCGCTCGACCGCGCGACTGGCCGGCTGGGACACCGAGGACGTGGACCGGGTGGTGCTGCACCAGGCGAACGCGCGCATCCTGGCGGCCGTCGCCGATCAGATCGACCTGCCCGCCGACCGTTTCCCCTCGAACATCGACCGGGTCGGCAACACCGTCGCCGCCTCCATCCCGCTGGCCCTGGCCGACGCCTGTGCGGCCGGGGACGTCAGGCCCGGCCAGCGCGTCGTGCTCGGCGGCTTCGGCGGCGGCCTCACCTGGGGCTCGGTCGCCCTGGTGTGGCCGGACGTGCCCGCTGTCGGGCCGGACCACGCCCCCGGCTCCTGAATCGCCCCTGTGCGGGGACCCCATCGCACAGGTCGTGTGCGCCGCCCCCGCCTCTTCCCCTCTGCCGTCTTGTCCCGTTTCTCTTTTCCTCACGATGGGAGCCATCACCATGCAGGACATCACTCAGCGCGTCTCCGTCCTTCTGTCCGACCAGTTCAAGGTCAAGGCCGACACCATCGAGCCGTCCGCGACGCTCGGCAAGCTCTCCTTCGACTCCCTCGTTCTGATCGAACTCGGCCTGGTCCTGGACAAGGAGTTCGATGTGGAGATAGCCGACGGCGAGCTCACCGAGCACCAGACCGTCGGAGAGCTGGCCGAGCTGCTCCACGCCAAGGGAGCGGTGCTGCGATGACCCGCGTCGGCGACATCGCGGTCACCGGGCTCGGACTGGTCACGCCGGCCGGGGTCGGGGTGGAGGAGAACTGGCGGCGCGTGTTGTCGGGACGTTCCTGTGCCACCCCGGACGAAGCACTGCGCGGGATGCCGGTGGAACTCAGCTGCCGGGTCCCGGGATTCGACCCCGAGCAGCTGCTGGACGGCTTTCCCGCCTGGCAGTTGGAGCGGTTCGTGCAACTCGCCCTCGTGGCCGCCCGGATGGCGGTCCGGGACGCCGGATGGGACCCGAAGGCCTGGGACGGCACCCGGGTCGGCGTCGTCCTGGGCAATTCGCTCGGCGGCGCGGCGACCTTCGAGCAGCAGCACGACGCGCTGCGGGAGCGGGGCCCCTCCAAGGTGTCCCCGCTGCTCGTCACGCGGTACATGCCGAACATGGCCGCGGGGTATCTGGCGATCGACCTGGGGGTCCGCGGGCCCGGTCTGGTCGTGGCGACGGCCTGTGCCTCGGGCGCGACGGCCCTCACCACGGCGCGGGACCTGCTCCGGTCGGGCACGTGCGACATCGTGCTCGCCGGGGCCACCGAATCGGCGCTGACCCCGACGGTGATGTCCGGCCTCGCCAAGATGGGCGCGTTGTCGAAATCTCACGGTGCGCCGGAACACGCGAGCAAGCCCTTCGACGCGGAACGCGACGGTTTCGTCGCCGCCGAGGGCGCCGGGGTACTGGTGCTGGAGCGTACGGCCGACGCGACTTCACGCGGCGCGACGATCCGCGCCCTGCTCAGCGGATGCGGGGCGTCGTCCGACGCCCACCACGCCACGGCTCCGCATCCCGAGGGGCAGGGCATCGAGCGGGCCGTCCGCGCGGCACTGGCCGACGCCGGGGTCGCGGCGGGCGACGTCGACCATGTCAACGCGCACGGCACGGCGACCCCCATGAACGACATCATCGAGGGCCGCATGCTGCACCGCGTGCTGGGCGGCGCAGCGGCGGTGACCTCCACCAAGGGCGTCACGGGGCACACGCTGGCCGCCGCCGGAGCGATCGAGGCGGCGTACGCGGTACTGGCCGTCCAGCACGGCGTGATGCCGCCCGTCGCGAATCTCAAGAATCCCGATCCCGGCCTGGAGCTGGACCTCATCAGTGGCGAGCCACGCGAGGGGCGGGTGGACGTGGCCCTCAGCACGTCCCTGGGGTTCGGCGGCCACAACGCCGCTCTGGTCTTCACCACGGCATGACCGACGGTGCTCCACGAGGCACCTCTGGAAGGGAGAACACCATGGACCGCTCGGTCTTCGTCACCGGCGGCAGCCGGGGCATAGGCCTGGCCGTGGCCCAGGCCTTCGCGGCGCAGGGCGACAGAGTCGCCGTGTGCCACCGTTCGGGCGGGACGCCCGAGGGCCTGCTCGGCATCAAGGCCGACGTCACCGACCCGGCCGGGCTGGAGAGCGCGCTGCGCACGGCGGAGGAGGCCCACGGGCCGGTCGAGGTGCTGATCGCCAACGCGGGGATCACCCGGGACACACCGCTGCTGCGGATGACCGACGCGCAGTTCGCCGACGTGCTGAACACCAATCTCACCGGTGCGTTCACCGCGGTGCGGGCCGCGGCCCGCAGCATGCTGCGGGAACGGCGCGGCCGGGTGATCCTGCTGTCGTCGGTGCTCGGCTTCCTGGGAGCGCCGGGGCAGACCAACTACGCGGCGTCCAAGGCCGCGTTGCTCGGTCTGGCGCGTTCCCTGGTCTGGGAGCTGGGTGACAGGGGCATCACCGTCAATGTCGTGGCGCCCGGCATCATCTCCACCGACATGACCGCGGAGCTGTCGCAGCGGCGGATGGAGGACGTCATGCGGATGACTCCGATGGGCCGCCCCGGCACGGTCGCGGAAGTCGTGGAGACCATCCGTTTTCTGGCCGCCCCGGAGGCCAGTTACATCACCGGGGCCGTCATCCCGGTGAGCGGGGGTCTCGGCATGGGGCACTGACCGTCTACGCCGTTTCCCGCCGTTTCCCGCCGTCTCCTGTCGTTTCTTGTCGTCCCTCGTCGCCACTCGACCTCCCGGGAGTACTCGCCATGCACTCTGCCGCTCGTTGGACGGCCGTCCTGCGCCCCGCCGTGCGGCGCGCAAGGCGCCTGGTCGTCTTCCCGCACGCCGGCGGAGCGCCGCGCCGCTACACGGGCCTGGTCGCCGAGTTGCCGGGCGATGTGGAGGTCATCGGGGTCACCCTGCCCGGGCGCGAGCACCGCTCCGGGCTGCCGCCCCGCACTTCGGTGCGGGAGGCGGTCGGGGAGATCGCCGGGGAACTCGCCGTGCTGGAGCCCCTGCCGAGTGTCTTCTACGGGCACAGCATGGGCGCGCTGCTGGCGGTCGCGAGCGCGCACGAGACCCCCGGACGGTGCCACGGGCTGGTGGCCAGCTGTTCGCCGCCCGGTCGCACGGCGCGGCCGGGCGGCGGCCGTGCGGCGTCCTCGCGCGAGCTGGCCGCGGTGTTCGCCGCGCACCGGCTGCCCGGTGACGCGCTGGACAACGGGGCGCTCACGGCCGCCCAGCGGGTCCTCGCCCACGATCTCCGGCTGGCGTACGGGCTCTCTGCCGCGGTGGAGGCCCTTTGTCTGTCCGTTCCGCTGACCGCGGTGGCGGGCCGCTCGGATCACCTGGTCGCGCCCGAACTCCTGCCGGGCTGGCGGCAGTTCACCTCCGGACAGTTCCGGTCACACCTCACGGAGGGCGGTCACTTCCTTCCCTTCACGCCCTACGGCGGGGAGGCCGTGCGCGCGGAACTCCGCACCGCCCTCGCCGCCGCCCGCTCTACACGAACGCCGGCCGCCGGCTCCGCAGCCCCTGTCCGTCCGCGGGCCACAGCAGGCGCCGCACCAGGTGCTCGTCCGGCGCGCCGCCCCCGTTGAGCACGCACTGCTGCAGATCGCGCATCTGCGGTGAGGGCTCGAGACCCGTGCCCTCGGCCATGACCAGGCGCAGATCGCGGTAGACGGCGAGGGCGTCGTTGCGGCGTCCCGACAGATGGAGCGCCAGCATCAAGTACTCGTGCAGGGACTCGTCGTACGGGTTGAGCGCGGCAAGGGCGTGCAGTTCGCCGATGACCTCGCAGTAGCGGCCCAGGCGCAGGTCGACGGCGACTCGCCGGTTGAGTACGGACCTGCGTTCCTCCTCCAGCTGCCGTACGTGAGCCTGCAGGACGGGCCCGGGCGTCACATCCGCCAGGGGAGCATCGCGCCACAGTTTCAGAGCGCTGTTCAACTGCGCCGAGGCCAGGGGCAGATCGCCCTCGGCGACGGCCTCGCGGGCCTCGGCGACCAGCCCGCGGTGGTAGGTCAGATCGAACTGCTCGCCCCCGGTCTCCAGGCGGTACCCCGTGGGTTCGGTGATCACCACGTCCTTGGGCAGCCGGACATCGCGCGCGTCACGCCGCAGAGCGATGCCCTTGCGGATCTGCATCACACTGTTCTGGATGCCGGTCGAGGCGCTCATCGGGACGTCGGAGCCCCACAGTTCGCGCTCGATGGTGGCCCGCTGGACGACTCTGCCGTGGTTCAGGATGAGTACGGCGAGAAGCTTCTTCGCTTTCAGCGCCGTCGGTACGACCGACTCTCCGTTCATCGTCACCCGCAAGGGGCCGAGCACCTTGGCGATCATCAGCTATCTCCCGTTCGACGGCGACACCGCACCAATCTCTGAACTTGGGTCTAACTATAGACGCGAGGCCATCAAGTGGCCATCGCCCCCTCCCGGCCGGGCGATCCAATCTTCAACAACTGCCTGACCAGGGAGTCTTCACCTCAGGAAGAATGCCCGTGGCCGCAATGTTGACCGGCGATGAAATCGAAACTCACAAGTCAAAGATTGACCTGGTGTGTATTTTTGCCCCATGAGCTACACACAACGGGGGCCGCAGAAGAGCTCCCCTCGCCAACGTGACATCGCCATCGTCGGCATGGGCTGCAGGTTCCCCGGCGCATCCGGAGTCCAGGAGTTCTGGCGTCTGCTGCACGACAACGTCGACGCCGTGACCACGGTCCCGGACGACCGCTTCGACGTATCGCTCCACTACGCGACGGAGCCGGCCCCCGGCAGAACCGTGTCCCGGCACGGCGGATTCCTCGACGACCTGTACGAGTTCGACGCCGGCTTCTTCGGCATCGCCCCGCGCCACGCCCGCGGCATGGACCCCCAGCAGCGTGTCCTGCTGCACGTCGTCTGGGAGGCGCTCGAAGACGCGGGCATTCTGCCGTCCTCACTCGCGGGGAGCAGCACCGGTGTCTTCGTGGGACAGGCGACCGCGGAGTACGCGGACGTGGCCGACCCGGCCGCCTCGCAAAACGTCCACAGCATCACCGGCAGCAGACTGCGCACCGTCACGGCGGGACAGATCTCCTTCGCCCTGGACACCCGCGGACCGAGCCTGGTCGTGGACACCGCCTGCTCGTCGTCCCTGGTGGCGGTGCACATGGCGCGGCAGAGCCTGTTGACGGGGGAGAGCGACCTCGCGGTCGCCGCCGGGGTCAATGCGGTGCTCTCACCGCACGATGCCATCGCCTACTCCCAGGGCGGCATGCTCTCGCCCGACGGCCGCTGCAAATTCGGTGACACCTCCGCCGACGGCTTCGTCCGCAGCGAAGGTGTGGGCGCGGTCCTCCTGAAGCGGCTGCCGGACGCGCTGCGCGACGGGGACAGGGTGCTGGCCGTGCTGCGCGGCACGGCGGTCACCAACGACGGCGCCGGCAGCGGCCTGCTCCTCCAGCCCGCGGTCGCCGGGCAGGTCGAGATGGTGCGCGCCGCGTGCCGCAGCGCCGGCATCACCCCCGCGGACCTGGACTATCTGGAGGCCCACGGCACCGGCACCCGGGTCGGCGACGGAGTCGAACTGCGGGCGATCGCCGAGGCGTTGAGAGCGGAGGCGCCCTGTGCGCGGCCCCTGCCGGTCGGCTCGGTCAAGACGAACATCGGCCATGCCGAGGCGGCCGCCGGCATCGCCGGGCTGATCAAGGCGGTACTGATCGCCAGGCATCGCGTCATCCCCGCCTCACTGCACCTGCGCGACCCCCACCCCCTCCTGGCCGACGCCGACCCGGTCAGGGGCGTGGCCCACAACGTCGCCCTGGAGCCCGCCGCGGAACAGGCACTCCTGGGCGTCAGTTCGTTCGGGATCTCGGGGACCAACGCCCATGCCGTCGTGGGGGAGTTCCACGCCGTACCCGTCACGGAACCCGCGGCCTCTCCCCCGGACGGCGATCAACCCGAACTGCTCGTCCTCAGCGCACGCAGCCTGCGCGCACTGCGGCTGCTCGCCGAGCGGTACGCGAGCCACCTGGCCCCCGGAGGCACCGGCCGCGCCCACGCCCTGCGCGACGTGTGCCATGCAGCGGCGGTCCGCCGCGACGCGCTCCCCTACCGGCTCTGGGCCGTGGGCCGCTCCCACGACGAACTCGCCGCCACGCTGCGCACCCTGGCCCGGGGCGGGGAAACCCCCGACGGCGCGCTGGCCGACACCGCCGTGCGCACCGCGGCCACCACCGCGTTCGTCTTCCCCGGCCAGGGATCGCAGTGGCTGGGCATGGGCCGCGAACTGTTCGACACCGCGCCCGCGTTCCGCGCGGCACTCCTCGCGTGCGACGAGGCGATACGCACGGAACTGGACTGGTCGATCGTCGACGTCCTCCGCGACGACCGCGAGGAGCTGCCGTCCGACGTGGCCGTGATCCAGCCGCTGTTGTGGGCCATCGAGGTCGCCCTGGCCGCGTTGCTGCGCGAGAACGGGGTGCAGCCCGACCTGTGCCTCGGGCACAGCATGGGCGAGGCCGCGGCGGCGTACGTCTGCGGTGCGCTGTCGCTGCGGGACGCGGCGAAGGTGATCTGCCGTCGCAGCACGCTGATGCAGCGGTTGTCCGGGCAGGGCGCGATGCTGTCCGCCGAGCTGAGCGCCGAGGACGCCCGTTCGGCCCTGGCTGTGCACGCCGCGACGGTCTGCGTCGCCGCGGAGAACGCCCCCCGCGTCACCGTCCTCGCCGGGGACGAGGAGGCGCTGGGGCAGCTGGCCGAACGGCTGGACGCGGCAGGCGTGGCCAGCCGCCCGGTGAAGGTCAACGTGGCGTCCCACTCCCCCGGCATGGACGCGCTGCGGCCCGATCTGCTGGCGGCCCTCGCCGATCTCGCGCCCACGGCGCCCACGACGAAGATGTTCTCCTCGGCGCGCTGCGGCTGGGTGCGCGATGCCGAACTCGACGCCGCCTACTGGATGGACAATCTCCGTGAGCGTGTCCGTTTCGTCGAGTCGGTGCGCGCACTCGCCGCCGACGGACGGACGCTGTTCGTCGAGATCAGCCCCCACCCCGTCCTGACCGCGGCGGTGTCCAGCACCTTGGACGGCCTGAAGGCCCCCGGCGCGGCGCTCCCCTTGCTGCGGCGCCACCAGAGCGAGGCCGGCAACGTCGCCCGCGTGCTGGGACAGATCTTCGCCCACGGCGGCCCCATCGACTGGAGCCGCCGCTATGCGGGCACCGCACCGCATGTACCGCTGCCGACCTATGCCTGGGACACCGACCGCTACCACCACGAAGCAGCCGCCCCGAAACTCCCCGCACAGCAGGATCCGGCGCATGTCCGGGAGTACCCCATGCGGTCGCTGGGGCTCGACGGGCTCGGCGACGGGGTGAGCGCCCACCACCGCACCCCCGTGCCGCCCGTGCTGTACGTCAAGGCCGTTCTCGACACCGCCCTCGGCGTCCCGGGCTGCGGTGCGGGCGTCCTGGAGAACATCGAACTCTGCTCTTCTCCACTGGAATTGGCCCGGGCCCGCGATGCGGTCGTGCGCATCAGCTTCGAGCCGACCGCACAGGCGGAGGTGCACTGCGTGAGCGTGAGCGTGACCACGCCGGGCGAGGACAACGAGGTTCTCTGTCTCGTGGGGTCCTTCCGCACCCTGGGCGCGGCAGAGCCGGCCCCCGGCGCCGAAGACGTCGACGCCGTCCTGACACGATGCGCCGAGTACGTCCCCGGCGCCGAGTTCTATCGCCGGGCCGCGGCGCGCGGCTACCACATCGGCGACGCGCTGCGCACGGTCGACCGCCTCTGGCGCAGGAACGGCGAGGCCGTGGCCCGCGTACAGCCGGCGGCGGGCGGCACGACGGCCGGCCTCGAAGCGGCGCTGCTCACCATGACGGGGGCGTGGCCGCAGGACGATGAGGCGACGGTCGCCTTCGTGCCCGTGTCGATCGGCCGCGCCCGCGTCGTCGACCAGGAGGGGCTGTGCGGCGAGCACTGGAGTCTCGTGCGCTTCACCCCGGGGGCCGAGGGGGCCGATGCCGCGTGCGATGTCGTGCTCAGCGCCCCCGACGGGCGTGTACTGGCGGAGTTCCGCACGGTGAGGCTGCGCCGCCGTCAACACCGTGCGGCTGCCCGGATTCCCGCGCAGCGGACCGCCGGGACCCCGGTCGGCCATGCCCCCGCCCCCGCTCCTTCCGCCGGCGCGCCGGCCGCGTCGGGTCCCGGGGACGTCCTGCTGCAGTTCGCTGTCGTTCTGGGCGTTTCCGTCACGCGGCTGGACACCCGTCGGCCGCTTCGGGCACTGGGGCTGGACTCGCTGCTCGCCGCCGAGCTGCGCGTCCGGCTCTCCTCGACGCTCGGCGTCGATGTGCCGGTGAAGCGGCTCCTCGGTGCGGAATGCGTCGAGGACATCGTCCGTTCGCTGTGCGCTCCGGCCCACTGAACTGAACCCACCCGCACAGAACATGGGGGCCACCGGGGCGCGCGGCGCACTCGGTGGCCCCCGACGTCTCTGTCGCGCCGCGGCCCGAGTAGGACTGCAAGCTATGTTTGTACTCTAGTATAAGTTCCATCACGAGCTCACCAGGACAGAGAGGTCGGAGCCGATGGTGTCCGAGACCAGCCGCCCCATGGGGCGACGCGAGCGCAGCAAGCAACGCGTCAGGGAGAGCCTCTACTCGTCGGCACTGTCCCTATTCGTCGAGCAGGGCTACGACCGCACCACGATCGAGCAGATCACCGACCGGGCCGACGTGTCCCGCGCGACGTTCTTCAACTACTTCCAGCGCAAGGACGACCTCATCACGGCCTGGTCGGACCAGCGCAGGCAACAGCTGGAACAGTTCATGAAGGAGACGATGACGTCACGCGACGACGACGTGACCGTCCTGCTGGAACGATGCGTGGCGGCACTCGCCGAGTTCAACGAGAAGGACCGCAGCACCACCGCGACCATGCTGCACGCCTGGGTGAAGGCCGGACGCCCTCTGGTGGAGGAGCAACAGGCAGGACAGGTGTTCGCGGCCATCATCGAGGCCGGGCGCCGGCGCGGCGACATCGCTGTCGACATCGATCCCCTGCGCGTGGGCAACATCCTGCGGGACTCCTACCTCGGCGTGCTGTACCGCTGGTCGCAGAGCCCCCAGTCGAGCCCCTCGCTCCATGTCGAGCTGCGCGAGATCCTGCGCATCATCCTCTCCGGAGTGCGTTCGTACGACACCGCCGCGCGCTGACCCTCAGCGGGCCCTCTCGTGAGCGGCCAGGAAGGCGGCCAGCAGGGCCCGGTGGGGCGGGGTGGCTTCGAAGGTGTCCAGATGGGCACCCTCGGCGGCCTCCGCGAGCCGGGCCGCCGGGAGCAGACGGGCCGCCGCGCGGGAGCCGGCGGGGTGGGTGGTCGTGTCGGTCGTCGCGGTGACCACCAGCGCGGGGGCGGTGACGTGCGGCAGCAGGGGCGCCAGGTCGGTGGCGGTGAGGGCCGTGTTGAGCCTGCTGTAGCGGTAGAAGCGTTCCGGGGTCGCGTACGGGTGCAACAGGTGCTCGGCCAGGTGCGGCGGGGCCTGCGAGGAGATCAACTGCCGGAGCATGGTGAGCAGTTCTCGTGCCGTGGCACGGCTCTGGGCGGCCATGGCGAGGATGGCGTCGAGGTTGCGCTGATGGGCGGTGGTGTCCTCGGCGGGGAAGCGGAAGTCACCGTGCCACAGGCTGAGCGAGGAGAGTCTGTCCGGCTGTGCCGCCGCCGCCTGGAGGGCTGTGGTCGCGCCCCCGCAGAAGCCCGCCGCGTGGGCCCGCTCCACCGCGAAGTGGTCGAGGACCCTGAGCAGGTCGTCCGCCTGGGTGGTGGCGTCGTCGCCGAGTGTGTCGAACTGGCCGGGGGTGAGGGTGTCGGCGGCCGAGAGACCACGGGTCTCCCAGGTGATGACGTAGAAGTGTGCGGCGAGGGCGCTGATCCACGGGCCGGACAGCGCGACGGGCATGCCGCAGGCGGGGGCGATGACGACGGCGGGGTGGCGGGGGTCGCCCGCTGTGCAGGCCTCCAACGGGGCGCCGTCGGCTGCCCGGACGGTCGTGTGTACGCGCAGGGGTGTTGTCGTCATGGCCGGCTCAGTTCCGCACAAGGGCTGTGCGGCCGATGAGTTGACGGAGCGTCACATGGCTGCCGAGTTCGGCCAGCGCGAGGTCGGCGCCCAGGTCCTGGCGTATCCGCATCGCTATGCGGACCAGGGACAGCGAGGTCGCCCCGTAGGCGCGCAGGTCGGTGTGCGCGTCGATGGCCGGGCATTCGAGGATGTCGCGGGCGATGCGGTCCACGGCCGCCTCGAGCCCCTCTGCCGTGGGCCGCACCGCGGGCAGGGGTGCCTGCCGGGCCGGTGCGGCGGTGCTCACGAAGTCGTCGAGCCGTCGGCGGTCGGTCTTTCCGTGCGGGGTGAGGGGGAGGTCACGGAGCACCCGGTAGGCGGAGGGGCGCAGGTGGGCGGGGAGCGCGGTGCGGGCGAGGCGGTCCAGGCGTTCGGTGAGCCCAGGGGTGGGTTCGTGCCCTGTCGGCAGGATGTACGCGGTCAGGCGGACGTCGCCCTCGCCGTGGTCGCGGGCCGTGACGACGGCGGTGGCGATGCCGGGGTCGGCCGCCAGACAGGCCTCGACCTCGCCGGGCTCGATGCGGTAGCCGCGTACCTTCACCTGGTCGTCGGCCCGGCCCAGATGGTGGAGGTCTCCGTCGGCGGTGCGCAGCGCGCGGTCACCGGAGCGGTACCAGCGTTCGCCGTCGATGAACGGGAAGCGCTCCGCGGTCAGTTCGGGGCGGTGCAGGTAGCCGCGGGCCAGCCCCGCGCCCCAGACGTATATCTCGCCGGGGGTGCCGTCGGGGACCGGGCGGCCCTCCTCGTCGAGGAGGCGGACGCGCAGATCGGCGAGGGGTGTGCCCAGAGGGCTGACCTGGGGGGCCGCCAGGTCAGCGGTGCGGATACGGCGATGGGTCACGTGGACTGTCGTCTCCGTGATGCCGTACATGTTGACCAGTTCGGGAGCCGCGTCGCCGTGCCGTGCCAGCCAGGGGCGCAGCATCGCCGTGTCGAGGCGTTCGCCGCCCAGGACGACGGTGCGCAGCGCCGTGGGCGGGGCGTCGGCGCGAGCCGTGTCGGCGGCGACGATGCCGCGGAACGCGGACGGGGTCTGGTTGAGGACCGTGACGTGTTCCGTGTGCAGGAGGTCGAGCATCCGCTGCGGTGAACGGGCGGTGTCGTACGGGACGACGACCAGGCGGCCGCCGTGCAGGAGGGCCCCCCACAGCTCCCAGACCGAGAAGTCGAAGCTGATGGAGTGGAACAGCGTCCACACGTCCTGCGGGCCGAAGCGGAACCGGTCCCGCGAGGCCTCGAAGAGACGCAGCACCTGGCGGTGTTCGACCAGCACACCCTTGGGGGCGCCGGTGGAGCCGGAGGTGTGGATGACGTAGGCGACGTCGTCGGGGCCGGCCTCTCCCGGCGGAGCCGAGGGAGGCCGCGGGGCGCCGCCTTGTGCGGCCGGCCGATCGGCCAGCACCGTGCGGCGGGTGGCGCCCTCGACGACCCGTGCCGTCTCCGCGGTCGCCACCACCACCGCCACCCGCGTGTCCGCAAGCAGCAGTTGGATGCGTGCGGCCGGATAGGCGGGGTCGAGGGGGACGTAGCCGGCGCCCGTTTTGAGGATGGCGAGCAGCGCGATCACCAGGGTGCTGTCGCGGCCCGTGCACAGGCCTACGAGCGTGCCGGGGGCGGCGCCGCCGGCACGTAGCGCGGACGCCAACTGTTCGGCGCGTGCGTCGAGTTCGGCGTACGTGAGGGTCGCGTCGGGGGCGGTGACGGCGGTGCGCGCGGGATACCGGCGGGCCGTGGCCTCGAAGGCGCGGTGCAGGGTGCCGGGGCGCAGGGCGGGACGTGTCATCTGCGGGCCGTTCCTTTCTCGGCCGTGCGTCCGGCGCGCACGGTGGCGGCGAGCGCAGCGATGGTGGGCTGCTGGAAGAACTTCCGCAAGGGGATCTCGACCTCGTGGCGTTGCCGCAGGCGGGACAGGGCGGTGAGCACCATCAGGGAGTGGGCGCCCTGCTCCAGGAGGGACGCCTCGCGGGGTATGGGTGCCGTGGCGGTCAGCAACTCGGCCCACAGGGCGGCCAGTTCCTCTTCGAGGGCGTCCGCGTACGTCGCGGGGGCGCGGCCGGCCGTGCTCTGTCGCCGGGTGAGTTCCGTTTCGGCGTCGCGCAGCAGGGCGGCGCGGTCGATCTTGCCGTTCGCCGTGACCGGGACGGCGGTCACGGGCAGGATCCAGCGCGGGACCATGTAGCCGGGCAGGCGCCGGGTCAGCAGGTCGCGCAGGTGCGCGGTGTCCGGGTCGCCGGTGGTGCCGGGGCGGACGAAGAGGACGAGTGCGCGGTCGGTGCCGGCGCCGCGGACGGCGGCGACGGCCTGGGCGACGCCGGGGGCGGCGTGCGCGACCGTCTCGATCTCGCCGAGCTCGACGCGGTGGCCGCGGATCTTGACCTGGCCGTCGTTGCGGCCGAGGAAGAGCAGCGTGCCGTGTGCGTCGCGCAGCACCTGGTCGCCGGTGCGGTACATCCGGCCGCCGCCGGCCGCGTAGGGGTCGGGCAGGAAGGCCCGTGCGGTGAGGCCGGGGGCGTTGCGGTAGCCGCGGGCCGGGCAGGCGCCGCCGAGGTACAGCTCGCCCGGCACTCCGGGTGGCGCGAGATGGCCGGTGGTGTCGACGACGTACGCGCGCACTCCGCGGAGCGGGACACCGATGGGCACGTGGCCGGGCCAGTCGGTGGCGGCGGTGAGGCGGTGGGTGGTGACGGCGTGTGTCTCGGTCGGCCCGTACAGGTTGATGAGCTCCAGGTGGGGGCGGGTGCGGAAGAACGCGCGGATGTCGTCGTCCACCATGAGCTGCTCGCCCGAGACGCACACCCGCGTCAGTGCCGGGAGCGCCGCGCCTGCGTCGGCGGCCGCCTGGACGAAGGGGCGCAGCGCGGCCACCGGCAGGTACAGGTGGGTGGCCCGGGAACGCTCCAGCCGCTGGACGAGAGCGGGGAGGTCGCGGCGGTCGGCCGGCTCGCGGGAGACGGCCGTGCCTCCGGCGGCGAGGGTGGGCAGCAGTTCCTGGAAGGACACGTCGAAGCCGAGCGGCGCGAACTGCAGGAAGCGGGTGTCCCCGTCCATGCCCAGGGCATCGATCTGCCAGGCGGTGAGGTTGAGCAGGGCGCCCTCGGTCATCTCTATGCCTTTGGGGCGGCCGGTCGAGCCGGAGGAGAACATCACGTAGACGGCGCGGTCCCCGTCCGGATCCGTCGGCGGGACGGCCGGTGCGCCGGGGTCCACGCGCGTGTGCGTGAGCTGGGCGGGGGTAAGGGTCCGCACACCGGTGTCGGTGTCGTCTGTCGCGTCGATCGGGTCGCCGATGGCCAGGGTGCTGCCGGCCTGGCGCAGCATGTACCGGATGCGCTCGGCGGGCAGGCCGGTGTCGTAGGGCAGATAGGCGGCGCCGACGGCCAGGAGCGCGAGGATCACCACGACGGTGTCGGTGAAGTCGTCCGCCGCGACACCGACGACGTCGCGTGGTGCCACGCCGTGGTGGAGCAGCGCGGCGGCGGTCTTGCGGGTGCGGTGGTCCAGTTCGCGGTACGTGAGGTCGCCGGCGTCGGCCGACAGGGCCACCGCGTCCGGGCGTTCGGCGGCGGCGCGCCGGACCCAGCCGATGAGGGTGGCCGCGCCGGCCGGGACGCCGTGCCCGTCGTCGATGGCGGACGCGGCGAGCGAGGCGTCCACGAACAGGTCCGCGAGAGGGCGCCCGGGGTCGTCGGTGGCCCGGGCCAGGGCCGTGCTCAGGCCGTCGGCGACGGCCCGGGCGACGGACTCGGGCAGCAGCTCCGTGTCGTACTCCAGCTCCAGGCGCCACCGGTCGCCGACGGGCGTGACGCCCAGCCACAGGTCGAACTTGGCGGTGCCGTTGCCGTGTTCGCGTACCGCGGTGACCTCGCCTCCGGGGGCCGGGGTCAGTTCGTCCTGCATGGCGAGCATGCAGGAGAACACGGGGTTGCGGTCGTTGCTGCGGTCCGGGCGGACGTGCTCGACGATCTGGTTGAACGCCACCCCGATACGGGAGCGGGCGGTGCCCGCCGCGGGCCGCACCACGTCGCGTGCGTAGTCGGCGAAGGACTGGCGCCAGTCCACGTCGAAGGCCACGGGCAGGGTGTTGACGAAGAAGCCGCACAGGCCGAAGGAGGCGACGGTGCGGCGGGACATGAACGGGCTGCCGATCACCGTGTGACCGGCCGCGGTGTGCCGGGCGAGCACCGCCCCGTACACGGCGAGGAACAACTCGTAGGAGCTGATGCCGAGCCGGCGGCAGAGCGCGGCCGCGGCGGCCGACTCCGGCGCGTCGAGCTGCCACTCGACGCGGCGGCCGGTGAAGGAGGTCTCGGCGGGGCGTTCCGGGCGCGGCATCAGGACCGGCGCGGGCCGGCCGGCCAGTTCCCGCGCCCAGGTGCGGGCCAGCTCCGCCGTCGCGGGTTCGGCGGCCAGACGGGCCTGCGCGGTGCACTCGCGGGCCAGTTCCTGCTCGCGGCGCGGGCGCAGCCGCGCCAGTGCGGCGGGGGTGAAGCCGCCGGCGAGGGCGGTCTCCAGATCGCGGACGAACGGGCCGACCGACACCGCGTCGAAGACGAGGTGGTGCACGACGAACAGCAGCACGGCCCGCTCGGCGGAGCGCAGATGGACGAAGCGGTACAGCGGGCCCTGTTCGATGTCCCAGGTCTGGCCGCCGAGCCGGGCGGCCGTGGCGCTCAGGACGGGGGCGCCGGTGTCGGCGATGGCCTCGAAGGGCAGCTCGGCGAGGGCGGGCGGGGCGCCGAGGAACGTGTGCGGCTCGGGCAGGACGCGAAAGCGCTGGCGCAGCGCGGGCTGGACGGTGACCACCTCGGTCAGGGCGCGGCGCAGTTGCTGAGGGGTGTGGTGGGGGGCGAGTTCCATTTCGAAGACGCCGTTGTAGAGGTGCTCCACGGGGATGAGCCGGTCGATGACGAGGAGGCCGCGCTGGGATTCGGAGAGAACCGGCTGTGCGACGTCGAGCGGCGGGGTGGCGGTCGGGTTCACGGCCGTACTCCGGGGAGCGTGGCCAGCCACTGCTTCAGGTCGCCGACGGTCCGTACCGTGGCCAGCGATCCGGTGTCCAGCTCCAGCGAGGGATCGGGCAGTACGTCGATGACGACGCGCAGCACGGCGAGGGAGGTCACCCCGATCTCGGCCAGGGGGGTGGTGTCCTCGAACTCCCCTGTCGCATAGGCGCAGATGGCTCCGTCGAGGCCGGCTGTGGCGTTCCGTGCTGTCTCCATGCTCTCTCCCTGTCGGGCCGGGGAACGGACTGTCAGCCGCGGACGGAGCCGGCGGCGGCGAGCGGGGCGGCGGGGTCGTCGACCAGCTCCGTGAGCAGTGCGGCCAGGTCCCGGGTCCAGCCGGCGACGGTGTCGGCGCGCAGGAGCTCGCTGCGGTAGATGGCGATGCCGTCGAGGCTGTCGCCGGTGTCGAGCATGTTGAACACCAGGTCGGTGTAGGCGATGTGCAGCGACTCCAGGTGGGTCCGTGCGGTGATGCCGGGCATCTTCAGGGCGTCGTCGAGGCCGTAGTTCTGCATGGCCACGGCGACGGTGGGCGGGTCCTGGCGGCTCCACCCGCGCTCGGCGACCAGGGCGTCGAGGAGGTCGGTCGCCGGGACGTGGTGATGCTCCAGGGCGTCGAAGAAGTGGTCGCCGGTGCGCTCGACGAGGTCGGTGAACGTGTCGTCGGGCCGTATCTCGCACAGCAGGAACAGCGGTCCCGCCATGCAGGTGACCACGCGTTCGTAGGCGGCCGTGCGGTTGAAGAACGGTACGGAGAGCACGATGTCGTGCTGCCCGGTCAGGCGTGACATCAGGGCGCCGACCGCGGAGGCCAGGACCACGAACGGCGTCACGCCGCACTGTCCGGCGAGTCGGCGTACCGCCGTGTGCAGTGCGGGGCCGAGCGAGAAGGCGTGGTCGGCGCCCCGGCCCATGAAGGTCGCCGGGCGGGCGAAGTCGGCCGGCAGGCCGAGGAGTTGGGGCCGGTCGCCCAGCAGGTCGAGCCAGTGGGCGAGGCCCGTGGCGTGGCGCTCGGGGGCGGTGTCGGTGCGCTGGGCGCGGGCGTGGTCGGCGGGCTGGAGCTGCACGGCGGCCGGGGCCGGGGCGGGGCCGCCCGATTCGGCGCCGTACAGGGCGGACAGGTCCTCCAGGAGGATGCGCAGCGACCAGCCGTCCACGATCAGGTGGTGGTAGGCGAGGAGCAGTTCCCACCGGTCGTGGCCGGTGCGGACGAGGGCGGTGCGCAGCAGGTGGCCGCCGGCGATGTCGAAGGGCCGCCCGATGAACGCGTCGACGAGGGCGCGGATGCCCTGGTGCCGGTCGTCGGGGTCGCGGCCGGTGAAGTCGTGCTGCTCGTGGTGGACCGGCCGGGGGGCGTCGACGGCCTGGGTCCACTCCCCGGCGGGGGCGGCCGGGACGAAGCGGGTGCGCAGGGCGTGGTGGCGTACGGCCAGGGCGTCGAGGGACCGGTGCAGGGCCGCGGGGTCCACCTGGCCGGTCAGGGTGATGCGGACGGCGGTGATGTAGGCCGTGGGGTACGGGGACTGGTTCATGCGCCGCAGCATCAGGGCTTGTTCGTGGGAGACAGGCGCGTGGTGTGGGCTCATGGGTCGGGGTCCCCTCGGACAGATCGGGCGGGTCGGATGGATCGGGCGGTCGGGACGAGGCGGGCTCAGCGGGGCTTCGGCGGCGCGGCGGCGGGGGTGCCCGCGGGGTCACCGGCGGCCGGCCCGGCCGGCCGGCTCCGCGGCGCGTCCTTCGGCTGCGCGAAGATCCGGGCCAGCTCGCCTGCTGTGAGGGTGCGCAGGAACGGCGCGACGAGCAGGGCGACAGGCACGGCGAACAGGCCGAGAGCGGCGCGTGGGCCGAGGAGTTCACCGAGCGCGCCGGCCAGGGCGGCGCCGACGGGGATCGCCCCGAAGGTGAGGACACGGGCGGTGGCGCTGTAGCGTCCGCGCATCTCGTCGGGGACCAGGTACTGGCCGATGGTGCGCGCGTTGACGGACCACAGGACGCCCCCGAAGCCACCCGCGAAGGCGGCCGCGGCGATGAGCCAGGGCTCCGCGGTGAGCAGGGGCAGAACGACCATCGCGAAGGTTCCGACCAGGTCGGCGAACATCACCCGGCGGCGCCCGAACAGCCGGTTCAGGGGTGTCACGGCGGCGGCACCGGCGAGACCGCCCACTCCCAGGGCGCTCAGGAGCATGCCGTACTCCTGTGGCGCCAGGCCCAGTTGGTGGGTGGCGATGAGCGGCATGAGGGCCAGCCACGCGCCCCAGCAGGCGCACAGCACGGTCAGGGCGACGGATGTCAGGCGCAGCGCGGGCCGGCGCCACAGGAAGGTGACGCCCTCGACGATCTGGCGGGTCACGCCTGCCGTGGCCGTGCCGGAGCGGGCGGGCCGGCCGGCGCCGCCGACGAGGAGCAACAAGGTGAGGGAGGCGAGAACATAGGCACCCGCACCGGCGCCCAGGGCCGCGCTCGTGCCCGCGGCGACGAGCAGGCCGCCGACGACCGGGCCGCAGAACTCCTGGGCCACGGTCTCGGTTCCGGCGACCCAGGCGTTGGTCCGCTCCCATCCGGACTTCGGGATGACGGCGGGGACGAGAGCGCTGACGGCGGTGGCCGCGACGACGTCGGCGACACCGAGGACGAATCCGATGCCGTACAGGGCGGGCAGGCCGACCGGACCGGCGAGGGCGCAGACGAGCAGGGTGCCGAGGGAGGCGACGCGGGCGGCGTTGGAGAGCCAGAGCAGCGCCCGCCGGTCGTAGCGGTCGACGAGGACGCCGATGTGCAGGGACAGCAGCAGGGTGGGCAGCATCAGCACCGCCGACAGCGTCGCCACGGCAAGGGGTGAGGAGGTGAGTCCCGCCCCGAGCAGCGGAAGGGTGATCTTCAGGGCGCCGTCGGCGAGGTTGGTGACGGCGGTGAAGGCCAGGATGGCCAGGCTGTTGCGGGCCCCTTCACCGCGGCCCGAAGGCGCCCGGGCTGATGTCCTCATGTCGCTTCCTTCACGCGGCCGGGGCGGCCGGCCGGCAGTCGGTGGTGGTGCCGCGCCCGTCTCTCAGAACGTCGTGAGGCGCTGCCCGGCCGCGGCCACGAGCTGGAACATGCGCGGCTTGACGATGCCGTCCCAGTCCGGCAGGGAGACCAGGGTGCGGTGCGAGTCGCGGGCCTTGTCGAGCATGGCCCGCGAAGAGCCGTGGAGCCGGAAGGGGACGGTGTCCCACAGCCCGTGGGCCTTGCGCCACGACAGCACTTCGGTGGCGACGAGGAGGCTGTGCACGACGGCGGGCAGGGTGCGCTCGTCCTTGCGGATGGCGGAGTGCAGCAGCACCTCGTCGGCGCCCACGCGGAAGTGGCCCTTGGCGCGCTCGTCGAGGAACAGGGCGGTGTGCGTGAACTCGTGGAGGAACGCCTCGGCGATGTCGTTCTCGTGCCAGTTCTCGCCCGGGATGATCAGGGTGGCGCCGATGGCCCGCCGGTCCGACATCGATCCGTGCCACGAGGTCTGGACGGTGAATACGGTGTGGGTCAGGAGCGTGATCAGTCCGGCGAGTCCGGGGTCCCGGTCGGCGATGAACTCGCCACCTTTCCGGCACTTGTCCAGTTGCCATGCGGAAGCCGGCGTGAACTGGTCGGGGCCATTCTTGTCCGGGTTCCCGAATATCGCCCCCAGAATCCCGATCTCCAGGCTGCTGTCCGTGAACAGCATCTCGCCCGCGCTCTCGCTATCGCGCTGCTTGAGGCGTCCGTCGAGATAGTCCGCGTAATCACCGGAACCGGCCAGCTCACGCAGGAATTCGAGATACGCGGTCCGCAGTGATCGTGACGACACCGATTCCGGGTCGTCCAGATACGGATGGCTGAGTACGGCGGCGTTCCGGAGGATCTCCGTACTTCCTTCGAGGTGGAACATGGGCGGCCTTCCTTACGCGGCAAAGGTGTCGGAACGGGATCAGGATTCGCTGATCACCGCGAGGCGCTCACGGCAGAGTTCGAGGATTTCGATGGGGCGCGGCCGCAGGAGTTCGTCGAGGGGCAGCGCGAAGACGTCGTCCAGGCTGGTCGTCACGCCGGCCAGCAGCTCGGCGCTCGCGGGGTGCAGGTTGAGGTCGACTCCCTGGGGGCGCACGATGCGCTTCTCGTGGCGGGCGAGCAGCACTTCGGTGCCCACGACGATGCTGTGCAGGACCTTGTCCAGGGGGCGGCGGTCCTGGCGGATGGCCGAGCGGGTGAGGTAGCGGTCCTCGACCAGCAGGCCCATGTTCTTGTAGAAGCCGTGCCGGCGCTCTTCCAGGAACAGGGTGTGGTGCACGAACTCGTGGAGCAGGAACTCCTGGATGTCGACGCTGTTCCAGTGGCCCTTGGGATCCAGCCAGAGCACGCCGAGCACGGTGCTCGCGGTGCCCCCGGCCAGGCCGCCGTCGGGGGCGTAGAGCAGGACGGGCACGAGGAGTTCGTAGAGGCTGCGGAACTCGGGCCACTGCCGCCCGGTCTCGGCGAGTGCGGCCTCGACCGGCGCGTGCTTGGCCCGCAGTTCCTGCGGGGTGTCCTCCTGGGCCCGGGAGAAGATGTCGTAGTCGACGGAGGCCTCACCGGCGACGGAGCCGATGAACGCCTTGACGAGGCCGCTGTGCGCCGGGCCCGAGCCGACGGCGACGGGGAGGTCCGCCGCGCCGGGCAGCACGTCGCGCAGGGCGGGCTGCTTGTCGCTGATCATCAGGTGGTACGTGGCGCGCAGCGCGGCCAGCGCGTCGCTGCCGGCCGGTACGTCCTGACCGGTTTTCCTGGCGTGCGCGCTGGAAACCACATAGAGGGTTTCGACAACGCTCTGAGGGCCTTTCAGGGAAATCATCGAACCCACCCTATTGTTCTCGTGACGGGGTGACGCATGACTGTATTCGCGCGAAATGTGGTACCCGATGAGGCCCGGCCGGTCCGGCATACGGGCCGGCCAGGCCTCATCACCGTCGGCCTTACTTGTCGAGCGCGAACATGTTGACGGGGCCGAAGGTCATCGCGTCCTCGTCGAGGTTCGAGGAGACCTGGGCAGCGGCGGCCACTTCCTCCGCGGAAACCTGACCGACGACGCCGGCAACGATCTCGTCCAGACGAATCGAACCCATGGCGATTCTCCTTTGCGGTTTTTCGAGCGACCGATTCGCTCGACACCGAGGACAGTAGCGACACCAAAGGGAGAGTGATGTGACCCAGATCACAGGCGATTCATGGGAATAGAATTTCCGAATAGGCACCCTCGAAAACAATGCCCATGCGTTAAATTCTGGAGAGCCGGGACTCCGCTTCCGGCGCGGAGGACCATGACGTGGTCGGACTCCGCGCCGGGCCCGGCGGCGACCGCCCGTCAGGCGGTGAGGCGCTTCACGCGCTCGTGGGTGACCTCGGTCCGGGCGATGATCGCGGGGACCGCGACGCCGGGCAGCAGCAGCCGCCACATGCGCAGCGTGCGCTCGGTCAGGTCTTTGCGGCCGCTGACCACGGCGGAGAACATCTGCATGCCCGTGCACGCCTCGGTGACGAACTCGCCGAGTTCGTCCGGCGATACGCCGGCCTGCAGTTCGCCGGTGTCCTTGGCGTCCTGCAGGCAGTCGGTCATCACGCCGGCCCAGGACCGGTAGGGCGTCGCGTCCCGGGTCCCCATCGACGCCTGCTCCCCCGTCAGGCGCACGGCGGCTCTCAGCAGCGGGTCGACCTGGAGCATGTGGGACCACAGCAGGGTGATGTCGACCAGCCGCTGCAGGCCGTGGGACTGCAGCTGAGGGACGATCAGTTCGGGCTGGGCGTTCATGACCGCATGAGCCAGGTCCTCCTTCGAGTCGAAGTGGAAGTACATGGCTCCGGTGGTCAGGCCCGCTCTCTTCAGGATCATGTTGATGCTCGCGCCCGCGTAGCCGTACTCATCGAAAGTCTCGGCCGCCGCGCGGAGGATCGCCTTGCGGGTCTGCACCGCTCGCTCTTGTTTGGGCTCCGCCACGGTCTCTCGCTTTCTACAAAACGTAACGCTCTCTATGTTACGTCGTCGATCAAGACGCAGCAACCCTCGCCCACACACGCCTGCAGCAGGCGGCCAGGCCCGTGGACGCCTGTGCCGCCTCGAACGGAGATCGAGGTTTGCTACATCTTTACTTCCCAAAAAACCGAACACTCTTTATGTTGTTGCTGCGGGGCGACCCAACCGGATCCGCGGGTGCCCTGAGTCCGTTCGTTCCGCACCACTGATGGGGGACAACATGCTCACCACGCTGGCGAACACATCCGAGACAACGATCGGCGGACGGCCCGTGTCCGCGGCCGAGGTGCACAAACTGGACGCGAGCGAGGTGCTGCTCCGCGACTGGCAGCAGGTCGGCGCCGATCGCTTCAGCATCTCCGCGCACTGGCCCGCCCACCACCGGTTCTACGCGGGAGCACACGGCTGCCGCGATGCCCTCATGCTCGTCGAGTGCATACGCCAGTCGATCCCGCTGCTCTGCCACTCCGCCTACGACGCACCGTTCGGTTTCCGGCAGGCGTGGGAGAACCTGCACTTCACCATCGAGCCCTCGATGCTCGCCGGGGCCGACACCCCCGTGACCATGCAGCTGGACGTCACCTGCTCCGACGTCATACGCCGCGGTACGCGGGTCGGGGGAATGACCATGACCGTGCAGGCGTCCTGGCACGGCCTGCCCTCGGCGTACGTCCGGACCAAGTTCAACAACCAGTCGCCGGCGGTCTACCAGCGACTTCGCGGGGAGAACGGTGACATGGCGAGGGCCCACGCCCGTGCGCTGCCGCCGGGCCCGCCGGTCGCCCCGGAGCTCGTCGGCCGGCACAGCGGTTCGGACGTCGTGCTGTCACCGGCGCCGGAACCCGGAGCGGACCACTGGTTCCTGAGAACGGACCTCGGCCACCCCCTGCTCTTCGACCACCCGGTCGACCACGCGCCCGGGATGCTCCTGCTCGAGGCTGCGCGGCAGGCAGCGCTGGCGCGGTCCCCCCGCAGGGCATCCGTGATCGGCATGACGACCCGCTTCATCCGCTACGCCGAATTCGACGTGCCGTGCCGCGTCAGCGCCGTGCCGCTGGCCGCGGGGGCCGACAGCCGCAAGGGGACGCAGGTCGTCCAGGTCACGCTGGACCAGAACGGCCGGCCGGTGTTCACCGCCGACGTGACCACCGCTTCGGTGTAGTACGCCGGGTGCTGGGAGCGGGGGCCGGATCGCTGATCCGGCCCCCCTGTCATACGGCCCCGGCCCCGATCGGCACCTGTGCCTGTGCGCCGGAGCCCTCGGTCCCGTGCCACCAGACCTCGTTGACCGCGTCCGGCACGCGCTCCCCGCCGAGGGCGAGTCGCACCGATTCGGCCACCGAGACACCTGCCCGGTCCTGCGCCTCCCGCGTGGAGGCGCCCAGATGCGGGGTGCAGACCACCTGGTCGAGCCCCAGGAGCGGCGAATCCGTGCAGGGCTCCTGCGCGTAGACGTCCAGGCCCGCGGCGGCCACCCGTCCGTCCACCAGGGCGGCGTACAGGGCCTCCTCGTCGACGATGCCGCCGCGGGCTGCGTTGACGAGACGCACGCCCCGCTTGACCTCGCGCAGCTCCCGCGGGCCGATCAGCCCGAGCGTCTCGGGCGTTCTGGGCAGATGCACGGTGAGGAAGTCGCTCGCGGCGAGGAACTCGTCCAGCGGCAGGATCCGCACACCCAGGCGGTCGGCGCGGGCGGGGTCGATATAGGGGTCGTGGGCGACGATCTTCATGCCGAACGCGGTCATCCGCTCGGCGACCAGCGCACCGATGCGGCCGAGGCCGAGCACGCCCAGCGTCTTGTGCGCGAGCTCGACGCCGCCGTACCGGGAGCGGTTCCACTCACCGTTCTTCAACGCCTGTCCGGCCTGCGGGATGTTGCGTGCCGTGGCGATCAACAGGCCGCAGGCGAGCTCCGCGGCACTCACCACGTTGGCGAACGCGGCGTTGACGACCAGCACACCGGCCTCGGTGGCGGCGGCCACGTCGACGTTGTCCAACCCCACGCCCGCGCGCGCGACCACCTTCAACCGGCCTGCCGCGGCGAGCACTTCGGCATCCAGCCGGGTCGCCGAACGGATGAGGACCGCGTCGACGTCGGCGACGGCCGCCAGCAGTTCACGGCGGTCGGCGCCGTCGCAGTACCGGACCTCGGTGTCCGGCCCCAGGGCGTCGACGGCGGCCGGTGACAGTTCTTCGGCGATGAGGACGATCGGCCTGTTCATGGCAAGCTCATTCCGTATCGGGTGCGGGCAGTTCCCGCAGTGCGGTGAGGAGTTGGTCGACGGACCGGTCGATCGCGCCCGGGCGGGGGCGGCCGCGCGCGGTGGACTGGGCGGCGAACCGCAGCGCTCGGGGCAGTTCGTCCCAGGCAGCCGTCGCGGCCGCGGCCCGTTCGGGATGGGTGTTCCCGTCCGTCACGTCGAAGGCCAGCTTGAAGGTGTGGTGGCGGGCGGCGGCCCACAGGTCGTCCACGTAGCGGGCGACCGTGGCCGGGTCGGCGCGCAGCACCTCGGAGATCCGCAGCAGAGACGGCTCGAGGTCGAGGAGCCAGCTTCCGGGGCCGGGGGCGGCGCCCGGGTCCTCGGGGGCGGGCTCCCAGTCCAGCCAGCGGTAGTGGTCGGCCGGCACGGTGGTGGTCTGCTGCCCGAGGGCGAGGGCGTCGCGGCGGGCGACTTCTTGCGGAGGCCGGGTCCAGGGAGCCAGTGCGACAGCGAGCTCGGCGTCGGTGATCCAGCCCAGGTAGGGCTCCTGGTCGCCGAACGGGGTCAGGGCCGAGAAGTGGTCGGCCACCAGCCACTGGTCCTCACGCCGCTCCTTGATGATCACCCAGTGCGGGGCGTCCGCCCGTCCCCGCGCCGGCGCCCAGGGCAGATGGCGGGTGTTGCCCACGGCGAGGGCGCGCTGGTCGCGCCGCAGCGTGCGGTGCAGGGCCTCGCGCGTGGTCGGCCAGTCGCGTGCGCCGGCGTAGCCGAGCTGTCGGCCGTCGTCGGTCCGGTCGATGCGGGGATGGTGGGAGAAGGCCAGCTCGCCCGTGGGCAGGTCGGTGCGCACGGCGAGCCGGACGGCGGTGGCCAGCCGGCGGTGGACATCGGGGACGTCCGGTGCGAGGAAGGCGAGCAGGTTCGTGGTGTAGCAGCTGAGGTCCGGCATGGTGGCCGGGGCGCCGGTCAGGAACACGTGGCCTCCAGGCCGTTGTCGGGAGCTGAGAAGGCACAGCTCAGGGGTGTGTGGGAGCGATCGCGCAGGCTGATCCAGCGGAACTGTTCCCACTGGCCCTCGTGGCGTCCGGGGGTGATGTCGATCGACCACGGGCTGCCGGGCAGACCGGTTCCCGCCGCTTTGACGCAGGCTTCCTGGGCCGTCCACACCCAGGCGAGCTCGACGGCCCGCCGCCGCTCGGACAGCGGGCGGATCTTCGGTGTGTGCGGTCCGAGGCAGCGTCGCAGCAGGCCGTCCGGCACGGTGTTCAAAGGGAGTTGGACATCGACGCCCACCCGTCGGCGACGGCCGACCGCGACGGCGATCGCGCTGCCGTCGTGCGAGATGCTGATGCCGGTGCCGGGGTCGCCGTCGAGCACCGGCCGGCCGTGCGCGTCGGCCCGTATCGGCGTCCGGGCCCGCTCGGGCACGGTGAGGCGCAGCAGGTGGCGCAGCAGCGACCGGCTGGCGACGAACTCGGCTTCGCGCCGCCGGGACAGGGGCGCCGCGGCGGCCCGGTCGTCGGGGTGCGCCTTTTCCCGGGCCCACTGCTCCAGTTCGCCGCTCGCCACCCACACGTCGGGGGCCGCCTGCGTGATGAGAGTCGTCATGCGCGCAGCTCCGCGAGGATGGACTGCGCGTGGTCGGCGACCGTGTCCAGGACCAGTTCGGTCACCCCGCCGCCGATGCCGAACACCGCGGCCTCGCTGCGGACACGCTGGGCTCCGTCGCGCGACAGGCCGTCGGCGCCCTGCAGTTGGGCGCAGACGGCCAGTACGGGGTCGACGACCAGGCCGACGGCGGACTTGAGCAGCGCCGCCGCGGCGAGGTCCTGGTGCCGGGCGATCCGGTCACCGAGGCCGTCGCACAACGCGTGCAACTGTCTGACCTGGACGAGGCAGGCGGCGTAGCGCTGGCGCACGGAACTGTTGTGCCACAACGGCAGGCCGTCCACGTGCCGCCGGGTCAGCCGCTCTTGTGTGTCGGTGAGCACCCGGCTCGTCAGCGCGACCGCCCACAGGGCGCCCGCCAGCCGTTCGGTGCCCATGTGCTGGGCGAAGGCGACCATGCCGCGGCCCGGGCGGCCGACCACGTGGTCCGGCGTGAGCCGGACGTCCGTGAACTCGACGTGCCCGGTCGCGGCGCCGGTCAGCAGGTCGGTGTCGGCCGGGGTGACCCGGACACCGGGTGCGTCGGCCGGGACCAGGACCCAGGTGAAGCTGGTGAAGTGGCGGCCGGGGCGGTGCCTGGCGAGGACGAGGAACCACGGGGCCGTGCACGCGGTGGTGATCCAGCGTTTGCCGCCGCGCAGCACGATCTCGTCCGGCCCGATCACCACCTCCGTCTGCAGGCCCGCGAGGTCGGAGCCCGCCGCCGCGCTGTCGGTGGCGGCGAGCGCGAGCGTCTGCGTACCGGAGCGGACGCGCCCCAGTGCCTCCCGCACGGGTCCGTCGGCCGGGGCACCGGCGGCCAGCACCGGGAGGGCGCTCGCCGCCTGGACCAGCACGCTCAGCGTCACCCCGTTGTCGCCGCGGGCGTCGACGGCGGTGAGCAGTTCGGCGAGCCGCCGCGGGTCGACGGATCCTTTCCGGTCGTAGAGCCCTTCGATCAGCCCGGCCGCACCGCAGGCCTCCCAGACGAGCGCGGCCGGAGCCCGCTCGGGCAGGGTGGCGAGGACGGCGGCCGGTCCGAGCGGTGAGGGCCGCGAGGGGAAGTGCCGGACGTTCGTCGGTGCCTGCACGTCAGTCAAGTCGCACCTCGGAGTCCAGCAGGGCGAGCTTGCCGTCCACGAGGTGGAGGCGGTCGTTGCTGTAGTTCAGGGCGGCCGAGCGCAGATCCCGCAGACTCTGCTCCAGCCGTGTGGGCGAGTCCTTGAGGTAGCCGTGCCGCATGCCCACGGCGTCCACCAGCTCGTCGACGGCGCGGTAGCACTCCTCGGCGGCGGTGATCTTCAGCCCGTTCAGCAGCAGTTGGACGCGCGGGGCGCCCACGTCGGGGGCCTCGGCGACGGTCCTGCGCGTGTGGTCGAGCAGGGCGTGCACGGTGTCGATGCGCTGCCTGGCCCGGGACAGCCGGGTGAGCAGCAGTTCCGAGTCGAGGTCGGCCCGTCCCCTGGTGCGCGCGGAGCGCAGCAGTTTGACGACACGGGAGAGCGCGCCCGCCGCGGTGCCGAGCCAGCAGGCCGACCAGCCCAGGTGGGCCAGGGGACCGAACACGGTGGTCACGATGGTGCGGAAGTCACCGTGTTCGCCCACCACATGGTGCGCCGGCACGGTTCCGGCCAGTCGCAGGGCGACGCTGTGGCTCGAGCGCATGCCCAACGGCTGCCAGTGCCCGGACCGTTCGATCTCGAGCTGGTCGCGGTGGGCGTAGACGAGCGAGACCTGGTGCGGGGAGGCGGAGTCGGGGCTCTGCATGGTGACGAGGAAGCCGTCGGCGTGCTCGCCGCCGGTGACGATCGGCGCGAAGCGGTCGAGGACCAGGCCACCGTGGTGTGCCGTGAGGGCCGTCTGTGAGGTGAGCAGGTGGCCGCCCTTGCCGGACTCGGTGGTGACGGAGGCCAGGTACTGGCGGCCCGCGGCGACCTCGGGCAGCAGCTCGTCGCGCAGCCGCCGATTGCCGAACTCCACGAGGGCAGCGACCTGTTGGCAGTGCATGACGAAGATCATCGCCACGGACATGTCGACGCGGCCGAGGGCGATGCCGGCCCGCACCACATCGGCGGGGGTGCCGCCGAGCCCGCCGTGTTCCTCGGGCACGAGCAGGCCGAGCAGCCCGCCGGTGCGCATCTGTGCCAGCGCCTCCACGGGGAAGGTGGCGTCCCGCTCGTGCCGGGCGAGGTGTTCGCCGGCGACGGCGGCGACCTCCTCGACCCGGC
Organism: Streptomyces sp. NPDC050264; assembly: GCF_040655895.1. Lineage (NCBI taxonomy): Bacteria > Bacillati > Actinomycetota > Actinomycetes > Kitasatosporales > Streptomycetaceae > Streptomyces > Streptomyces sp. NPDC050264. The sequence goes on along the minus strand of NZ_JBFAKV010000032.1, from coordinate 46,041 downwards.
GGCTCAGGCTCACGGCGTCCGGTGCGACAGCCGTGGGCGGCGGCGGGAGAACGGCGGGCGCGCTCATGCCGCCGCCCGGGAGGTGTCCGCGAGGCCGTGCTCGGCCTCGACCGCCGCGGACACCGCCTCCCACAGGCTGCCCGCGGTGGCGAAGGTGGCGTCGTTCATGGCGTCGTCCGGAAGGGTCACCTCGAACGCGTCCTCCAGGGCGAACAGCAGCTCGATGGCCTGCATGGAGTCGAGGCCGTACGACCGCAGGGACGCCTCGGGCGCGATCTCCTGGCCGTCGAGGAACTTCAGGAACGGCACGAGCGCGTCGGTGAATCGGGGGTCCATCACTTCACTCCCAGGGTGGTGCCGGCCTCGGCCGGGACGGTGGTGCGGGTCAGGTGGATGCGGGTGGTCTCGGGGACGCTGCCGGGGTCGTCGCCGTCGATGACGGCCTCCAGCGGCAGCGGGTGGCCGAGGAAGGCGATGAGGCTCGCGCTCAGGCCGTAGGCGCCGACGTTGGGGACGACCAGCACGTCGCCGGGGCGCAGCGCGGGCAGCTTCGCCGCCCGTGACCATGTGTCGAGCGGAGTGCACAACGGACCGGTGACCAGGGCGTCGAGGACGTCCGGCCGCGGGGCGGCGGATCCGGTGGCGTCCGGCACGAGCTGCGGGTTGAGCGGCGGCAGGCGGCGCATCCCGGACATGCCGCCGAGGTGGTTGATACCGGACTCCAGGACGACGACGTCCTTGCCGTGCGAGCGCTTCACGTCGAGCACCGATGTCAGCAGGACCCCCGCGGTGCCCACCAGGTACCGGCCCGACTCGAACACGATGCGGGTGCCGTCGTCGTGCCGGTCCGGCAGTTCCTCGTCGAGCAGTGCGGTGAGGCCGGGGCGCAGCGCGCTGAGGTCGATCCGCTCGCCGGCGCTCGCGAAGGGCGCGCCGAAACCGCCGCCGAGGTCCAGGACGCGCAGGCGCACACCGTGTTCGGCGAGCACCGTGCGGAGGGTTTTCGCGGTGCGCAGCGAGCGGTCGAACTGCCCGAGGAGCGCTTCGGGTTCTGCCAGGTTGGTGCCCATGTACAGGTGCAGGCCGACGAGTTCGGCGTGCGGCCGTCCGGCGAACCGGGCCGGCTCCTGGAGCACCCACTGGGTGTCGGCCCCGAACTGGGACGCCACCCCGGTCATCGCCAGTCCCTGTCCCCGCACGGGCTGGTCGTCGTTGATCCGCAGCAGGCACTGGGCTCTCACGTCGAGCCGTCGGGCGATCCGGTCCAGCTGCTCGATGGCGTGGGGGGAATCCACCGAGAAGTGGCGCACCCCGGCGCGCAGCGCCTGCTCGATCTCCTGGTCCCGTTTGCCGGGGCCGCTGTACAGCACCTCGGCTGCGGGCCATCCCGCGCCCAGTGCCGCCTCCAGTTCTCCGCTGGAGCACACCTCGGGGCTTGCTCCCTGTTCCCGCAGCACACGCAGCAGGGACGGATGGGCGTTGGCCTTGAGCGAGTAGTACACGCCGCTGTCGGCGGGCAGGGCCGCACGCAGCGCCCGGTGGTTGCGCCGCACTTCGGCGAGGTCGTAGACGTAGGCGGGGGTGGGGATCTGCGACAGGACGCCGGGCGGTGGCTGCGCGGCCGGGGTGACGGCTTCAGCGGGTGCGGACACGGACGGCCTCCTCGGTCAGGGCGGCGAGCGCCTTGCGGTCGACCTTGCCGTTCCCGGTCAGGGGGAGCGCGTCGAGCACGAGGCAGTGCCGGGGGATCTTGAACTCCTCGATCTCCTCCCGCATGCCGCGCAGCACCTCGCTCGCGGACAGCCCGCCCACGGCGAACAGCAGCGCGGGGGCGGGGCGTTGCGGGGGCAGCACCGCGGCGGCGGTGACGCCGGGCACCCGGCGGGCGGCCGCTTCGACCTCGGTGGCGCTGACGCGGAAGCCGTTCTCCTTGTAGATGTCGTCGCGGCGGCCGTCGAAGTAGAGGAAGCCGTCCTCGTCGACCCAGCCGTAGTCACCGGTGTCGAGTTGCGGGAAGAGTCCCTCGACGCGCCGGAAGCGCTGGGCGGTGAGTTCGGGGCGCCGCCAGTAGCCGGCCATCACGTTCGGTCCCCGCACCACGATCTCGCCGATCTCACCGGGGGCGAGGCGGCGGCCTTCCTCGTCCACGACGAAGACCTCGGTTCCCGGCAGGGCCCGGCCGCTGGATCCGGGCCGCTCCAGGTCGCCGTCGGGCGGCATGATCGTGGCCCGCTTGCACTCGGTCAGCCCGAACATCAACTGGACGTGCAGGCCGGGCAGGGCCGAACGCAGGGTGCGCAGCGTCTCGGCGGGCATCGCCGCCCCGGTGTTGGTCAGCAGCCGCAGGGGCGGCGGCGGGCCGGGCCGGCGGGCGCGGCCCAGCAGCCGGGCCAGGGCCTCGGCCACGGACGGAACCGCGGCGAGCACGGTCGCGCCGGCGCGCACCAGATTGTTCAGCAGCGCGGGCCCGACCTCGGCGGGACGGCCCAGTACGACGTGGGCGCCGGACAGCGTCGATACGAACAGCTGGTAGAGGCCGTAGTCGAAGGAGAGGGGCAGCGGGCTGTACACGACATCGCTCGGGCGGTAGCCGAGGACGCTCTGAATGGCGTGGACGGAGAACGTCAGTTGCTGATGGGTGGTGACGACGGCCTTGGGCAGGGAGGTCGTACCGGATGTGTAGATGAGGCACACGGGGTCGACGGCGAGCGTGCCCGGCGGCGCCACCTCGGGGGCGGGCCCGTCGGCGAAGGCCACGGCGGCCAGCGCCTCGGTGGTCTGCGCCCGTACGTCCCGGCGGCGCGCGGCTTCGCGCGCGTCGGTGTCGTCGGTGACGAGCAGCGCCGGTTCGCAGTCGTCGAGTACGTGGTCGAGCTGGACGCCGCGCACCTGTTCGTGCAGCAGGGAGAAGGTGATGCCCGCGCGTGCGGCGGCGTAGACCAGGGCGGGCTGGACGACGGAGCCGGGCGCGCACACGACGAGCCGGTCGCCGCGGCGCAGGCCCTGGGCCTGCAGCCATCCGGCGAGCCGGTGCGAGGCCGCGTCGAGCTCCCGGTAGGTCAGGGTGTGGTCACCGCTGCTCACGGCGGGGGCGTCCGGGGTGGCGGCGGCCGCCTCGTCGAGGAGATGGTGCAGCAGTTCGGCGTGGGCGGACATCAGTTCCCTCCTGTGCGGGCGGCGATGCGGGCGGGCTCGGGTGCGGTGTGCAGGGCGCTCAGGACGATGCGGCCGATGCCGTCGAGGTGGTGGAGGTTCTCCGGGACGAGGTCGTCGGCGGCGCATTCCACGGACAGGTCGTGTTCGAGGCGCTCGATGATCTCCACCACGCGGAACGAGGTGAAGCCCGGCAGGTCCGCCAGCGAGTCCGCGTCCAGCACTCCGGCGACGTCCACGGTGAGCACCGCGGCGACGGTGTCGGCGACACGATCGCGCAGCGGGGCGGGCACCGTCACCGCGGCGGTCTCGGCGCGCGCCACGGCGTGCGCGGTGCCGGCCCCGAACACCTCGCGGTCGCGGCGGAGCTGTGCGGCCAGCCGGTCCGGTGTCCCGGCCGGTGCGGAGCGGCCGCGGGCCACCCTGCGGTAGCCGACGTAGACGCTCTCGGCGAGCGCCTCCCACGCGGCCACGTGAGCGTCCCGCACCGGGTCGGCGGCGAGACCGGCCGGGCCGTCGAGGAAGGAGGCGTGCAGTCTGCGGGACCGGGCCAGCAGCCAGGTCTCCAGGGTGAGCCGGTCGAAGGCCGCGACACGGTCGGGGTGGCCGGTGTACGCGGACACGTAGGCGTCGATGGTCGCGTCGTCCGCCAGATCGATCACCGTGGCGGGGGTGGCGGGTGCGGGACGCGCGGGTGCGAAGGTGACGGTCGTCGCGGACCCGGGTACGGCTGCGGCGAGTTCGGCGCGGTCCAGTCTGCGCGTGAGGGGCCTGGCGCTGCCCCACGGCGTCTCGTTGTGGTAGCCGTCCACGACCACGGCGCCGTGTGCGTCCGCTTCCAGCAGGAAGCTGTGCTCCATGTGGCGCTGACCGGCGTAGGGGACCCACGGCAGGTGGTAGGCGTCGGAGACGATGTAGCGGCCCTGGGCGGGCTCCGGCGGCTCGCCCGCCCGGGTCCGTGCCTGCTCGGTGATGTCGAGGCCCAACAGGGGTGCTGCTTCGGCGAGTTGGTCGGCCAGGGAGCGTTCCACCGTGGGCAGACCGGCCGGGCCCGGGGTGGGCCAAAAGCGCAGGACGGACCCGAGGTTGAGATGGGTGTGTACGCCGTGCCAGCGGTCCGCGAGGATCGCGAGGTTGACCTGGACGCAGTCGAAGAGGCGGCAGTCGGTGGTGATCGGGCGGTCAGTGCTCACGGCCCGCTCCGACCCCGGCGAGTGTGTTCGCCGGACGCAGGTCGCTCATGGCGCGGCGCAGTTCCCGGGGGTCGGGGGCCACATCGCTCAACTCGCCGTCCAGCAGCTGCTGGTAGGCCCCCAGATCCAGGTAGCCGTGGCCGCTGACGCACACGAGGACGCCCTTGTCGGAGCGGAGCGGGCCGTTGTTGCCCTGCGCCCCGGCGGCGGCCAGGCGGGCGGCGGCGGCCAGTGCGTGTCCCGACTCCGGTGCGGGCAGCACCATCTCGCTGCGGGTGAACAGGCGGCCCGCGTCGAGCGCGTCGACCTGGCCGACGGCCGTCGCGGATATCTGATCGCGGTGGCGCATCGCCGACAGCACTTTCGCGGCGCCGTGGAAACGCAGGCCGGCGGAGTGCGAATCGGGGATCGGATAGGAGCTTCCGATGGTGTACATGGCCTCCATCGGCCCCGTGCCGGTGGCGTCCGTCCGGTCGTAGGCGTACGTGCCCCGGGTCAGTTTGGGCGTGGTGCTGGACTCGGCCGCCAGCAGGAGCGGCGGCCGGGTCCCCGCCGCGGACGCGGCGGCGAAGAACGGCAGCGCGATCCCACCGAAGTTCGAGCCGGCCCCCACACAGCCGACGACCGCGTCGAACTCCGCGTCCAGATCGGCCAGTTGGTCGGCGGCCTCCAGGCCGATCACCGACTGGTGCAGGATGCTGTACGTCTCTCCGCTGCCGATGCAGAACGCGGCCCCCTCGGTGCGGGCGGCGTACTCCACCGCCTCTCCGATGGCCAGGGACAGGCTGTTGACGCCGGCCTCGCTCTGCGCCGCCACCTCGGTGAGCGGGCTGGGGCTGGCGTGCACGGTGGCGCCGAGCGTGCGCATGAGCGTGCCCCGGTAGGGCTTGCGCCGCAGGCTGTTGCCCACCATGAAGACGGTGCACTTCATGCCGAACATGGCGCAGGCCGCGGCGAGCGCGGTGCCCCACTGGCCCGCCCCGGTACCGCTGACGAGTTCCCGGACACCCGCCTTGGCGTAGTAATACGCCTGCGCGAGCGCGGTGTTGAGCTTGTGGCTGCCGGATATGTTGCCGCCTTCGTACTTGACGTAGATCGGCACGCGCGCCCCGACGGCACGCTCGAAGCCCTTGGCCCGCCACAGGGGGGTCGGGCGGAAGGCCTTGTACGCCTCGACGACCTCGGCGGGGATGTCCCAGTGCTCCTTCTGCAGGACGCTCTGGCGCACCAGTTCCATGGGCAGGTTGACCTGGACGCCGCCGTCGCGGCCCGCGGTCTGCGGGGTGCGGTCCGGCGGCAGCTTCTCGTCGAGGTGCGGCAGGACACTGCGCCACGTGGTGGGAAGCCGCGTGGCGCTCATCGGGCCGCCTCCGCGCCGAGCAGCACGACCTCGATCAGGTCGTGGACGGTGCGGAAGCTGCGCCCGACGAACAGGTCGTCGGGCAGGACGATGTCCAGCTCGTCCTCCAGCTGCACCAGCATGCCGACGAAACCCAGCGAGTTGACGTGCAGGATCTCCCCGTTGAGCGGTTCGTGGTCGGCTATGTCGGCGGGCTGCAGGGGCAGGCGGGACTCGGCGAGCACCACGCGCTTGACGGATTCGGCGACCGCCGTCCGGTCCAGTCCTGTGATCATTGAATGCTCCGTGGAGGGGGTGGTGGATCTGTCAGGGACGAGGGGGTTCAGACAGAGCTGCGCAGGGCTCCGCGCGCGTCGACGACCCAGCTGTAGGTGACGAGGGACCCGAGCGTGACGGGGCCCCGGACGTGCATGCGGCCGGTGCTGATGGAGATCTCGGAGCCGAGGCCGAGGGTCGGGCCGTCGTGCAGGCGCAGAGAGCCGTTGACGACGATCGCGGCGGCGTCGGCCCGGCGGGCGAAGTCCTGGGTGACCTCGGGCTCGGTGGCGAAGACGCCCTCGGTGTGGCCGGACCCGTACCTGCGGATGTGCTCCAGAGCCTCGGCCGGTCCCGCGACCGGGTACACACCGACCGTCGCGTCGAGGAACTCCCTGCCGAGGTCGTGCTCCTGCAGTTCCTCGATGCGCCAGGGCCGCTCGCCGTCGTGCCCGGCCGCCGCCTCGGGGCGGGGGATGCGCGAGGAGAGCCGCACGTTCACCCGCCGGTCGTTCCGCTCGGAGGCGCGCAGCAGGGCCGCCACGAAGTCGGACGCGACCGCGTCGTCGACCAGGACCACCTCGGCGGTGTTGCACGCGGTGGGCTCGGGGAGCTTGCTGTCCAGCGCGGCCTCGGCGGCGAGTTCGAGGTCGGCGCTGCGGTGCACGTACAGGTGGTTGACGCCGCCGCCGCTGGCGATCACGGGGATCGTCGACGCGGTCCGGCAGAAGTCGATGAGGGACGGGCTGCCGCGCGGGATGAGTACGTCGATCGCGTCCGGGCGCTTGAGGAGCGCACGCAGCTGGGCGCGGTCGGGGTCGTCCAGCACGGTGATCAGGCCGCCGGGCAGCCCGGCTGCCTCCAGCGCGTCACGGGCCACGGCGGCCAGGGCCTGGTTGGTCCGCGCGATCTCCTTGCCGCCGCGCAGGATCACGGCGTTGCCGACGGCGACGGGCAGCAGGGAGCCTTCCACGGTGACCGTGGGGCGCGCCTCGTACACCATGAAGACGACGCCGAGGGGCTTCGGCATCCGCAGGCGCGTCCCCCACTCCCCCACCGGCACGCCGGCGTCCGGGGCGGTGACCGGGTCGAGTTCGGACAGCACCGCTTCGGTGAGGCGCTCCAGCTGACCGAGGTGGGCGGCGGTCAGGCGGAGCCGGTCGATCAGTACGGGGGGCAGGCCGCGCTGTTCGGCGGCGGCGATGTCCCCGGCGTTGGCCTGCAGGACGGCCGGCCAGTGGGCGGCGAGTCGTTTGGCGAGTTCGCGGCAGTAGCGTTCGTAGGCCAGGTCGCCGACCGGAGGGGCGGTGGCGACGGCTTCGCGGGCGGATACGAGAAAATCTTCGGACATGATCTCCTACCACATGAACTGGCCGCCGTCGACGATCAGCTTCTGACCGGTGACGTAGCGGCTGAGCGGACCCACGAGGTACTCGAGGGCGTCGGCGATGTCATCGGGGGTGCCGATGCGTCGCTGTGGGATCTCGGACAGCACCGCGCCGCGGTGCTCCGGCTCGTTCAGCCGGAACCGTTCGACGAGTTCCTGGGTCTCGGTCATCCCGGGGATCAGACAGTTGACCCGCACGGTGGGGGCGAGCTCCAGGGCCAGGCATTTGGTGAGCTGGAGCAGCCCGGCTTTGGACGCCGCGTAGTTGGCGCCGTTGAGACGGGGGCGCAGTCCGGTGGTCGCGCCGACGTTGACGACGGTCCCGTGACCGGCGTCGAGCATCGCCGGAGCGAAGGCCTGCGTGAGGTGGAAGGGGCCGGACAGGTTCGTGTCGAGCACGCTCTGCCAGTCCTCCTCGGTGAGTTCGAGGAAGGGCCGGTCGATGTTGATGCCCGCGTTGTTGACCAGCACCTCGGGCACGCCGTGCTCGGCCAGGACGTGCCGGGCCGCGGCGCGCACGGACGCGCTGTCGCCGAGGTCGGCCCGGACCGTGCTCAGTCCGTGTTCGCCGGCGGCCCGGAGCGCCGCGTCCTTGTCGGACCGGTACAGGGCGACCGTGCGGTAGCCGAGCCGGCGCAGGCGCCGGGACAGGGCCAGGCCGATGCCGCGGGTGCCGCCGGTGACGACGGCGAGGGGGCTGGGGCGGGTCATCGGGATGTCTCCTGCGGTGGGTCGGTGAGACGGGCCAGGAACGCGTCCAGGTGGGACAGGAGGGGGGGCTGGTGCTCCGGGTCGAAGACCTCGAAGTGGCCGCAGTCGAGGTCGCGTACGGTCAGCCGTCCGGTCAACGCGCGCCAGCTGTCGATCTGTTGGTCACGGCCGGCGCTGTCGCAGGCCATCAGCAGCGCGGGGCCGTCGTGCCGGGCCCGGGTGCGGTGCGCGGCGCTGGCCTCGACGTGGGCCAGCGCCGTGCCGCGGGCCCGGGCGGCGTCGGTGCTGTTGCCCAGGTGGCTGACGGACTGCTCGATGGCGTCCAGTACGTCGGTCCGGGCGCGGGCGCTGATGGTGGTGTGCTCGGTGAAGCTGTCGATCAGCACCACGGCGGGGGCCGGGCCGTGCTCGGCCAGGCGTGCGGCCAGTTCCCAGGCGATGACTCCGCCCAGCGACCAGCCGACCAGCAGACGCGGACGCTCGGGCAGGTTCTCCAGCAGGTCCAGGTAGCTTCGGACCATGTCCGCGACGTTGTCGTGCGGTGTCTCGCCCGGCAGCAGCCCGGCGGCCCGGATGCCGGACACGCTGCCGTGCCGGGACAGCCGGGCGGCGATGCCCAGGTACTGGCCGAGTCCGCCGCCGGCCGGGTGGACGAGGACGCCGGGCAGCGGTCCCGGGCGCTGGGCGAGCGGCACGAGCAGCCGGGTCTCGTGGGTGGCGGCAGGCATCAGCGCACCTCGCGGAGGGCGGTGATCCATGCGGCCTGCGCGCGGATGGTCGGGTCCTGGAAGAAGTCGAGGATCGGGATCTGGACGCCGTGCTCCTCCTCGATCGTGGCGCTGGCGGCCATGACGGTGAGCGAGTGCGCGCCGTGCTCCAGGAGCGAGCGGTCGATGGGTACGTCGCTCAGTGACAGCAGGCGTCCCCACATCTGCTGGAGCGCGGCGATCAGCGGGTCGTCGGTCGTCGTGGTCGGGGCGCCGGCGGAGCCGGCCTCGTCGCGCAGGGCCTGCTGGGCCCGGGCGGCGAGGGAGGCGCGGTCCACCTTGCCGTTGCGGGTGGTGGGAACGGCGTCGAGGGGGAAGGCGCGGGCGGGCACCATGTAGCCGGGCAACGTGCCCGCCACATGACGGCGTACGTCGTCGGGTTCGGGGGCCCGGCCGTCCTCGGGCTGGAAGAACAGGGCGAGTCGGCGTTCGTGGCCCGTGCCGTGCGCCACCGCCACCGCGCGGCGCACGCCGGGGTGGGTGGTGGCGGCGGTCTCCAGTTCCCCGAGTTCGACCCGGTAGCCGCGGATCTTCACCTGGTCGTCGTCGCGGCCCAGGAAGACGAGCGCGCCGCTCTCGTCGCGCAGGACCTGGTCCCCGGTCCGGTACATGCGGGCGTCGGCCTCGTCGGCGTACGGATCGGGCAGGAACCGCTCCCGGGTGCGGGCGGGGTCGTTGACGTAGCCGAGCGCGGGGCAGGCGCCCGCGAGGTACAGCTCGCCGGGCACTCCGCGCGGGGCCAGGTGGCCGGTGGTGTCCACCACGTGGGCCGACACGCCGGTGATCGGGCGGCCGATGGGGACGTGGGCGGGCCAGGGCCGGTTGTCGCCGGTGAGCCGGTGCGTGGTGACGGCGTGGGTCTCGGTGGGTCCGTACAGGTTGATCAGACGCAGGTGCGGGCGCTCGTCGAAGAAGCGGCGGACCCGGTCGTCGAGCAGGAGTTGCTCGCCGGACACGCACACATGACGCAGGTGCGGCAGGGCGTCGCCGGTGTCCTGCGCGGCCCGGGCGAACGCGGGCAGTGCGGCGACCGGAAGGTAGACGTGGGACACCCGGTGGGCGCGCACCCGCTCCAGGACGGCGGGCAGGTCCCTGCGGTCGGCCGGTTCGCGCGAGACGAGGGTGCCGCCCGCGGCCAGGGTCGGCAGGATCTCCTGGAAGGAGACGTCGAAGCCGAGCGGCGCGTACTGCAGGAAGCGGGTGTGCTCGTCCATGTCCAGGGCGTCGAGCTGCCATTCGGTGAGGTTCATCAGCGGGCCGTTGTGCATCAGCACGCCCTTGGGCCGGCCGGTGGAGCCCGAGGTGAACATGATGTAGACGCCGTCGGACGGGCCGCTCGCGGCGGCCGGGCCGAGCGGCCCGCCGTGCTCCTCCGCGGCCAGTTCGGCCGGGGAGACGAGGCCGATACCGTCGACCGGCTCCTGTCCGACGATCAGGCGGCAGTCCGCCTTCCGCGTCATGTACGTCAGCCGCTCGGCGGGCAGGGCCGGGTCCAGGGGGAGGAAGACGCCGCCGCGGGCGAGGACGGCCAGGACGGCCACGACCGTGTCGAGGAGTGTGGTCGTGGTGAGGCCGACCACGGTTCCCCGGCCGACACCGCGTCCGGCCAGTGCGCCGGCGGCCGTGGCGGCCAGGCGGTCCAACTCGCCGTAGGTGACGCGGTGTTCGCTCTCCTCCACGGCGATCTGCTCGGGCCGCTCCGCCGCGGCTGCCTGCACCGCGCGGTACAGGTCGGGCTGTGCCAGGGCGCGCCGGAAGCCGTCGTGTGCGCGGGAGTCCTCGGGCGAGGCGTCCACGAAGAGGTCGGCCACGGTCCGGTCCGGGCGGGCGACGGCCCGCTCGAGCAGGCCGCTCAGCGATGCGGCCAGGGCGTCCACCGAGGTCCGCGGCAGCAGTTCGAGGTCGCTCTCGAGTTCGAGCAGCCAGCCGTCGGGGCCGGGAGTGACACCCAGCCAGAGGTCGAACTTGGCGGTGCCGTTGCCGTGTTCGCGCACGCGGCGCACCGCGGAGCCCGGCTCCGCGTCGGTCGCGTCCTGCAGGGCGAGCATGCAGGAGAAGACGGGGTTGCGGTTGGTCGAGCGGTCCGGGTCGACGTGGCGGACGATGCGGTCGAAGGAGACCGCCGCGTCGGCTCTGGTCCGGTCGGCCTCGGCCCGGACCGTCTCCTTGACGAAGCGGTCGAACGGCGCGTCCCAGGGGACGTCGACGATGAGCGGCAGGGTGTTGACGAAGAATCCGCACAGGTCGATCGAGCCCAGGGTGCGGCGGGCCATGACCGGACTGCCGAAGACCACGGCCGTGTTGGCGCTGTGCCGGGCCAGCACGGCCGCGTAGGCGGCGGAGAAGAGGACGAACGGGGTGACGCCGAGCGTCGCGCACAGGGCGTCCAGGTCGGCGGAGTGCCGCGCGGACAGCCGGATCTCGCGCCGGGTCCCGGTGAACGCGGTGGTCGCGGGGCGGTTCGGCCGGGGGTCGAGGACGGTGGCGGGTGTCGCTCGCAGCCGGCCGGCCAGCGCCACGGCCGCCTGCTCGGCCTTCTCCTCGTCGGCGGCGGCGAGTTGGGCGCCGAGTTCGATGCGCAGGGCCCGTTCGCGGACGGCGCGCACGGCCTCGACGTCGAGACTCCGGCGGGCGGCCGCGGTCAGGTCGCGGACGAACTGGCGCAACGAGAAGCCGTCGAAGACGAGGTGGTGCACCACGATCAGAAGCGTCGAGCGGGTGTCGTCCTCGCAGCGCAGCAGGACGGCACGCAGCAGCGGGGAGCGCGTCAGGTCGAAGGCGGTGTCCCCCAGGCCGGCGAGCAGTTCATCGCGCCGGTGCTCGTGGGCCGCACGGTCGGTGGTGACCACGCGCAGAGGCGCTTCGTCGGGGACGCCGCCGAGGACGGCGTGCGGGTCGGCCCCTTCCCGGATGCTCAGGCGCAGCGCCGGCTGCACGGCCAGCACCGCGGTCAGGGCCGACGCGACGGTGTCCGTGGTGAGTGCCGGGTCCAGTTCCAGCTCGGCCACGACGTTGTAGAGGTGGGGCACCGGCACCGTGCGATGCACGACGAGCAGCCCCTTCTGCGCCGCCGTCAGGGGCAGGGTGGCGGTGGCGGTGTCGGTGTCGGCGGTGTGGGGCGCGAGGGTCATCGGACGCTCTCCTTGGGGGCGAGGAGTCCGCGCAGCCACTTGCGCAGCTCTCCCACCGTGTGCACGGCGGCGAGGCCGGTGGGGTCGATCTCCTGATCCGGGTCGGTGATCAGCTCACTGGCGATGCGCAGTACGGAAAGCGAATGCAGCCCCACTTCAGCCAGCGGGGAATCGTCGTCGAAGGACACACGGATGTGCCTCGAAATAGCTGAGCCGATTTCCCCGTCGGCCATCTCGCCCGCATGCTTCATTACTCAGACTCCTCGGGAAAAGGTCGCTTCTTGGCGCACCACAAATCATTCATCAGTGCCTTCGCAGTGGTCAACGGCCCCTCTGCGCGCCCATCGAAGGGTTTGATCGCGATCTTCGCCCGGAAGTACTCATCAAGGAATTCGATCGATGAAGACAATAAAAAAAGAGGAGGCCGGGTTCCCGGCCTCCTCCTCAGAGCTTCCTTCGGCGACGCGCTGTCACCGGTCGCCGAATGCCTCCGTCAGCACGGGCCGCGTCAGGACGCGCAGGAAGGGGGGAACGGTGAGGGCGACCGAGACGGCGAAGACACCGAAGGCCAGCCGCAGCCCGAACCATTCGGCGAGCAGCCCCATGAGGCCGGCGCCCACCGGCATGGCTCCCCAGCTGAACAGCCGGCTGACGGACCCGAACCGGCCGAGCATGGCGTCGGGCACGAGGCGCTGCGCCAGGGTCCGCGAGTTCACCGTCCACAGGGTGCCGCCCATGCCGCCGAGGAAGGCGGCGGCGGCCACGGCCCACAGATTGGTCGTCAGCGCGGGTACGGCCATCATCGCGAAGGTGCCGAACAGGTCGGCGAACATCACCCACCGGCGGCCGAAGAAGCGGTTCAGCCAGGTGACGGCCAGGGCGCCGGCCAGGCCGCCGACGCCCAGGGCGCTCAGCAGGGTGCCGTACTCGCGCGAGGTCAGGTGCATCACGGAGGTCGCGAACAGCGGCATCAGCGCGAGCCAGGCACCCCAGCACGCGCACAGGACGGTGAGGATGAGGGCCATGGTGCGCAGCAGCACGTGGCGCCACAGGTAGCGCAGACCTTCGGCGATCTGCACGCGCACGGCCGCGGGTGCGGCCTGGGCGGCGTCCTGCCGGACCGCGCGGAACCGGCCGACGAGCAGGATCACGACCAGCGAGGCGGCCAGGTAGGACACCCAGGTCGTGCCGAGGGCGATGCCGGTGCCCGCCGCCAGCAGGAGCCCGCCGACGAAGGGGCCGGCGAACTCGTTGCAGACCGTCTCGGCGCCGGCGATCCAGGTGTTGGCCCGCTCCCTGCCCTCCGGCGGGGTCAGGGCCGGGATCAGGGCCGACGCCGAGGTCAGGGCGATGACTTCGGCGATCCCCAGTACCAGGCCGGCGCCGCAGAGGACCGGGATGGAGACGGCGCCGGCGGCCGCCAGGGGCATCAGCGATCCGAGCGCGATCAGGCGCAGGGCGTTGGCTCCCCACAGCAGACGGCGCCGGTCGAGCCGGTCCACCAGGACGCCGACGTGGAGCGCGGCCAGCAGCCACGGCAGGGACAGGGTGAGGGAGACCGCGGAGACCTGGGCCGGTGAGGCGGATGCCTGGGTGGCCATGAGGGGCAGGGCGATCTTGGTGACACCGTCCGCGAGATTGGTGACCGCCGTGAAGACGAGGAGCACGACGGTGTTGTGCGTGCCCCGGCGCGCGGTGGGGTGCTGGGGTTCCGGCGCGGGCGCCGGCGGCGGATCGGTGAGCGTCACCGGCGCCTTCGTGGTGTCGACGCTGAGTTCACTCATCAGTCTCCCCTAACCGTCTAACGGCTTTGCTGGTGAATCCCGAGGTGTCGAGTCTGGCACGGAGGGCCCGCTCCCGCTACCCGGCAAAGCCGATAGCCGGTTATCCCGTGTAGGCTGGGACCTCGTCACAGGAGGTGGCCCATGCTCGACGCACCGGCATCCGCCCAACTGGTCCAGGCGTTCGCCAACACGGTCGATGTCGAGTGCGGGACCGACGAGCTGGACACGGCCGGCAAGCTCGACGCTTGGCTGCGCGAACGGGACCTCCTGCACGGCGGCGAGCGGGTGCACGCGCAGGACCACGCCCTGTGTCTGCGCATGCGCGCCGGCATCCGCGAGGAACTCGGCGCCCACGTGGGCGATCACACCGACCCGGCGCTCCTGCACGAGGCGACCGAAGCACTGCGTGACCTCCCCGTCGTCGTCACCACGGGAGGCGACGCCTCTGGCGTCCTCGCTCCCGCCCCGCATCTCACGGCGGCCAGGAAGGCCCTCGCGGCTCTCGCGATCGCCTGGAGCGAGCTCGCCGTCACCGGCGAGGCCGCACGGCTCAAGCGCTGCTCCGAGCACGCCTGCGCCTGGGTCTTCTGGGACACCTCGAAGAACCGCAGCCGCCGCTGGTGCTCGATGCGGGTGTGCGGAAATCGCGCGAAAGCCCGCCGGTACGCCGCCCGGCAGACCACCGGGAAGACCGTCGAATAGTCTCTGCTCCCGGTCCCGGCAGCAAATAGAGCATTTGAATAATCTATCGGCGCCCTGCCTCTAAGGGCCGCACTCTTGACTCTTCCTGAACGCGCGGCAAAACATTCATAGGACGCCCTCGGTCCCCGCTTCCGCCGCCTTTCTGAGAAGTCCCGGGGGCTCCTCATACACCGCGCCACGGAAGAGGACCGGACATCATGAACGCCACCGGGACCATGTACGACTGGTTCGCGAACTCCGTTGCCCGACACGGCGACCGGCAGACCGCCCTCGAGGTCGCCGGGGAGGTCGTGACCTACGCCGAACTCGACGCGCTGTCCGCACGCCTGGCGGGCGAACTCGTCGCCGCACACGGCGGCGTGCCCGCCCGGGTCGGCCTGCTGGCCGCACGGAGCACGGCCGCCTACGCGGGATATCTCGCCGTGCAGCGCCTCGGCGCCGTCGTCGTGCCGCTCAATCCGGCCTGGCCGGCCTCCCGCAACGCGACGATCGCCGCCGACGCCGGCCTCGACCTCGTGATCACCGAGGACGACACGGACCCGGGGACGCGGACGGTGGAACTCTCCGCGGCCCGCATGAAGGCCCTGCGAACCGCCCCGGCCCCGGATCTGCCGCCGTCGCAGGCCGGACCCGACGACCTCGCCTACATCCTGTTCACCTCGGGCTCGACCGGCCGCCCCAAGGGCGTCCCCATCGCCCACCGCAACGTGTCGGCCTATCTGAGCCACGTCATCCCGCGCTACGAGCTGGGACCGGGAGCCCGCGTCTCGCAGACATTCGACCTCACCTTCGACCCTTCCGTCTACGACATGTTCGCGGCCTGGGGCTCAGGGGCCGCGCTCGTCGTGCCGGACAAGACGGACCTGCTGACACCGGTGCGGTTCGTGAACCGCGAGCGCATCACGCACTGGAACTCCGTGCCCTCGGTCGCCTCCATCGCCATGCGGCTGCGCGCGCTGCGGCCCGGCTCCATGCCGACCCTGCGCTGGAGCCTGTTCTGCGGTGAGGCGCTGACGCTGCGGCACGCGCAGGCATGGCGGGCCGCCGCCCCGCAGTCCGTGCTGGAGAACATCTACGGGCCCACCGAAATGACGGTCACCTGGACCGAGTTCCGGCTTCCGCGGCAGCCGGAGGCCTGGCCGCAGCCGGCCAACGGCACCGTGCCCATCGGCACCCCCTACCCGGGCCAGGAGCACCTCGTACTCGACGAGGCGGGCCGGGCCGCCTCGACCGGTGAACTGGTCGTGCGCGGCTCGCAGCGCTTCCCCGGCTATCTCGACCCGTCCGACAACGTCGGCAGGTTCCTGCGCATGGTGGACGGACGCGCGCTCGTCCACGACGGCAACGAGCCGCTCACGGACGCGCATTGGTATCGCACCGGTGACCGGGTGGGCCACCTCGACGGGGAACTCGTGCACCTCGGGCGGCTCGACCACCAGCTCAAGATCCGGGGCTACCGGGTCGAACTCGGCGAGATCGAGTCGGCTCTGCTCGATCTGCCCGGCGTCGCCGAAGCCGTCGTGCTGGCGCTGCCCGGCCACGGCGGCGACATCGAACTCGCGGCCGTGTGCACCGGAACGGTCCCGGACACCGCCGCGTTGCTCGAGCGGCTCGGCGCCCGGCTGCCCGTGTACATGGTGCCGGGATCCCTCACCGTGCTGGACGGGCTGCCGCTCAACGCGAACGGCAAGGTGGACCGCAAGGCGCTGACGGCCCGGCTCGGCACGCCGGTCGCCGCCTGAGGGATCCGCCGCCGCGCACATCGGCCGGTGGTCTGCGTCGTACGGAGCCCGGCCGGTGTCAGCACGCGGCGCGCAGCGCGACGCCGTCCGTCGGGTCGTCCTCGGCCGTCACCTGCCGGGCCGCGTCGAGAACGGTGGCGAAGGAGGGGTCCTCATCGAGTCCCCGGCGCCAGACGCACTGCGAGTAGACCTCGAAGGGGGCCCACCACCCGATGCGCCCCAGCAGGCCGTCCCGCAGCTCGTCGCGGACCGCGACGGTGGGCAGCAGCGCGATTCCGATGCCCTCGCCGACACTGCGCTTGACCGCGTCGACCGAACCCACCGCGAGCACACCGCCGGCCGGCTCACCCGCCGCGGCCAGCACGGACTCGAAGCTGTGCTGGTAACCGTTCCACCGGTGAGCGCACACCACGGTGCTCGCGGCGAACTCCGCTGCCGATCCGACGGACACACCGACCAGCGGATGGGACGGCGCCGCCACCAGGCTCAGGCTCTCGGGACGCAGGGTCTGGTGACGCACGTCGGGCGTGGCCGGGCGGGGGCCGATGAAGAAGGCGCAGTCCACGCGCTCCTCCCTCACCAGAGCGACCGGGTCGTCGTCGAGCGTACGCAGCGAGACGCCCAGGGTGCGGTGGCGCAGATGCAGATACTCGATCAGCGGGACGAGCCGGTACGTGGTGATGCACTCGGCCGCGCCGATCGCCAACGAGGAGACCTGGTCGGCGGGTTCGGACACGGAGTGCTGCGCCAGTTCGCTCAGCCGGACGATCCGCCGCGCGTAACTGTGCAGGCGCCGTCCCGCGGAGGTGAGACGGGCGCCGCCGGCCGTGCGGTCCAGCAGCGGCGCGTCGACGATCTGCTCCAGCGCCTTGATGCGGGCCGTGACGGTCGGCTGAGCCAGCCCCAGGAGGCGCGCGGCCTGGGTGAAACTCCGTGACTCCGCGACCGCCAAGAATGCGTCGAGTTGTTTTATGTTCATGACTCAGCCGAACCCCCGATCGTCCGTGGTACGGAGCTCGTGACTCCGGAGTGCGACCTTACGGACAGGGAAAGGGAGTTGCATCAGCTGTCGGTGTTGCCGTCACCAATACCACCGAGGGGCACTTGCCCGATTCCCCGGGCCCGGCCAACCATGGCAGCATGACCTCGCCAGTCGCGCCGCCTCAAATCCAGCGTCCGATCGACCACGATGAATTCCGCGCCACCTTGGGAAAGTTCGCCACCGGGGTCGTCGCCATCACGGCCCTGCACGGAATCGACGCCGAACCGGCCGGCGTCGTCGTGAATTCGTTCACCTCGGTTTCCCTGGATCCCGCCCTGGTGCTCTTCTGTATGGCCAGAACGAGCAGCAGCTGGCCGAAAATCCGTACCGCGGACCGCTATTGCGTCAACATACTCGGAAAGAACCAGCGCGAGATCAGCACACGGCTCGCCTCCCGGGGAGGCGACAAGTTCCGGGGGCTGAGCTGGAGCACCACCCCCACCGGCGCTCCCGTTCTGGACGGGTCGCCCGCGTGGCTGGAGTGCTCCACGGAGGCCGAGTACCCGGCGGGCGACCACGACGTGGTCGTGGCCCGGGTGCACCGCCTCGGCGGTCGCGGGGCGGACGCCCCGCTGCTCTTCTACCGCGGGACGTACGGCCGGCTGGCCGACTGACACCACGGTGGGCGGTGGCCCGCCGTGTCCCTCCACACCGAACCAACAAGAGGTACTTCTTCATGACAGCAAGCACCGGTCCCCGCAAACCCATCGGCGTGGGCATCGTCGGCCTGAGCGCCGGCGGAGGGTGGGGCTCGCGAGGCCATGTGCCCGCGCTCCAAGCCGTGGAAGGCTACGAGTTGCGGGGGCTCGCGGCCTCCTCCGCGCAGGCCGCGCAGCGAGCCGCCGAGGCCTACGGCGTGCCGGCGGCCTACTCCGATGTGAGCGATCTGGCCCGCGACGAGAACATCGACCTCGTGGTGATCGCCGTACGCGTGCCCAGGCACCGCGAGTTGATCCTGCCCGCGCTCCAGGCCGGCAAGGCCGTGCTGAGCGAGTGGCCGCTGGCCACGGACCTCGCGCAGGCCGAGGAACTCGCCCTGCTCGCCGAGCGGCACGGCGTCCGCACCGCGGTCGGCCTGCAGTCGCGTTCGGCGCCCGCGGTGCGCTATCTCCGCGACCTGATCGCGGACGGGTACGTGGGCGAGGTCCTGTCGACCACGCTGCTCGGCTCGGGCGGCGGCTGGGGTCCGGCCGTGGGGTCCGGCGGGGCGTACACGGTCGACCGGAGCAACGGGGCGACCCTGATGACCATTCCGTTCGGTCACACCCTCGATGCCCTGACCATGTGCCTGTCCTCCTTCGAGGAGCTGAGCGCGACGACGGCCACGCGGCGCCCGACGGTCGAGGTCACCGACACCGGCGAGACCATCCCGATGACCGCCGAGGACCAGATCGCCGTCTCCGGCCGGCTGGCGGGCGGAGCCGTCGCCTCACTGCACTACCGGGGCGGGTCCAGCCGGGCGGCCAATCTGCGCTGGGAGATCAACGGCACCGACGGCGACCTGGTCGTCTCGGGGAACACCGGGCACCTCCAGTTCGGCCAGTTCGACATCAGCGGGGCTCGCGGCAAGGAGCAGCATCTCGCGCCGCTCCCCGTCCCGGCCCGGTACCAGGAGGTCGCCGGGGTGGAGGGTCCGGCCGCCGTGGTGGCGCACGCGTACGCCCAGCTGCGGGAGGACCTGCACACCGGCAGCACCACCGTTCCCGACTTCCGGCACGCGGTCGAGCACCACCGTCTCCTGGACCGTATCGCCAGGTCCGCCGAGACCGGGACCCGTCAGTAACGGGCAGGAACCGCACCACGATCGATGCCCTGCCGGCCTGGCCGGCAGGGCATCGATCGTGGTGCGCGGGCGTGCGGGTCAAGCGGCGGAGCGGCAGGACGCGACGAGCCGGGCGCACACGGCTTCCGCGTGCTCGTAGAGGTAGAAGTGCCCGCCCGGCCAGGTGTGGCAGGACACCGGACGGCTGGCGTGGGCCGACCACTCGCCCAGCGTCGCCGCGGGGGCCAGCGGGTCGTCCTCGCCCCCGAACACGGACAGCGGCGTCCGCAGCGGTTCGCCGGGAGCGTACGCGTAGTCGTCGACGAGGAACAGGTCGGCCCGCAGCGTGCGCGCCACCAGCTTCGCCAGCGCGTCGCGGTCGCCGTATCCACCGGGCAGGCCGCCCAGGCCGTGCACCTGGCGCAGCATGCGGTGCGCCGGCTGCGACGGGTCCAGGGGACCGGAGAGCCCGGCGCCGAACCGCTGCGGCGCGCGGCTGCCCGAGACACCGAGCCAGCAGGGGCCCCGGCGGTCGGACTCCAGCGCCCGCGCGACCTCGAAGGCGAGCAGCGCTCCCAGGCTGTGCCCGAACACGGAGAACGGACCCGACAGGGCAGGACCCAGGGTGGTGCACAGGTAGTCGACCGCTTCCGCTGCCGTACGGCACCGCTCCTGCCCGCGGTCCAGCAGACGCCCGGGCAGGTCGACTCCCCAGACCCGCCAGTCCGCGGGCAGGTGGGGCAGCAGCGGGGCGAAGCCGCGCGACGAGCCGCCCGCGTGGTGCAGCAGCACCAGGGTGTGGGCGGGCTCGCCGCGCAGTGCGGGGTTGAGATCGAGGATCGGCATCTCAGGCCGCCAGCTCCGCGAGGAAGGAGCGCTGTGGGTCGAGCGGCACCGGATCGTCCTTGTACAGGCACTCCATGGCGAGCCAGTGCACCCGCACCCGGGCCCGCACCGTGTCGTGCAGCGCCACGGCCGCGACGTGCTGCGGACCGCACGGCACGTCGATCACCTCCCAGGAGTCGGGGCGCCGCGCCGGGTCGCCGCCCAGGTAGTCGGCTGCCAGCGGGCGGCCGAGGCCGGTGCCGAGCCCCTTCAGGTAGGCCTCCTTGCGCGTCCACAGCTGTCCGAACTCGACGACGCCCGCGGACTCGCCCGCCAGCTCCTCCTGTTCGTCCGGGTGCAGGGCGGGAGTGCACACCCGCGCCGTCTCGGCCGTCGGGACCTTCTCGACGTCGACGCCGATCGGCACCGTCGACACCCCGATGAGGGCCATGCCGTTGCTGTGGGAGAGGGAGAAGTGCACGGGCGCGTCGGGGGACTCCAGGACGGGTCGGCCGTGCGGTTCGTCGCAGCACGGGCAGGGCTCCCGGCCCATCCGCAGGCTGCGCGGGTCGGTGTCCAGGTAGGCGCTGAGCAGTCGGCGCAGGCCTACGTGTGCGGAGCTGTAGAGGAGCCGGCCCGCCTCGCGCCGGCACGTCCCGGCGCGGCTCTGTTCGGCCGCGTCGAGTTCGGTGAGGTCCAGGACGCCTGTGCAACTACCGAGCGGTGGCTGGCGCAGGATCCACAGGTCCGCGCTACTTTGCGGCGGGATCGGCAATGTCACGCTGGTCAGTCCCTGCCTTGGATCGGGTGAGGAGGTCGCCGAGGTGGCGGGCGAGCGTTCCGGTGTCGGCGGCACGCAGGATGAAGGTGAGGTCGGGCTCGACCTCCAGGGCGGCGGCGATACGGCGCTGGAGCTCCAGGCCGATCATGGATCCGACGCCCAGGTCGGTCATCGTCTGGTGCCGGTCGACCGCCTCGGCCGGGCAGTGCAGGACCCGGCCGATCTCCTGGCAGACGTGGTCCTCCAGGAGTCGCTCCCGCTCGGCGGGGGCCGCGCGGCGTATCGCGGCCGCGGGTGCGAGTGCGGGTGCGGGTGCGGGCGGTTCGGCGGAGGTCAACTCCGGTTCGGGCCTTGGGAGTCGGGTCATTTCTGACGGACTGATGGAGAACCAGTCGAGTACGGCCTGATCCACTGTCGTGTATCTCTCTGTCGGTCATGGTCAAGGAGCCGACCGGCGGCGCGCCGGGAGCCGGGGGGTGGGCACAGCGGCGCGCCGCCGGTCGTGTCTTTCAGGGCGGGCGGTCAGTCGGCCGCGGCGGCGCCCGGCGGCAGTTCGTGGGCGAAGCCGCAGCGCAGGTTCATGCCGGCGAGTTCGCCGGTGATCTCGACGCTGCGCCACAGGCCGCCGCGCAGCGGCAGCAGCCGCCGGCTGCTGAGCCTGGTGTGCGCGACGGACGCGTCGGGGCCTACGGGCCACGACGTCTCGGGCGGCGCCTCGAGAACGGTCTGCATCATCCACAGCGTGTTGCTCTCGGCCCGGCTGATCGAGTCCAGTTCGTACATGAGGACCTGCGCCAGCTGCAGATTCACCACGAAGGCGTCGACCAGGGAGACGGCCGGCTGCCGGTCGCCCTCGATCCCCTCGTGCGCGGGTTCGCTCTCCGCGTCGAAGGCGATGTCGGCGCGGGCGGAGAAGTCGTCGAGGTCGATGCCGACGTCGCGGATGTGGTGGCGCCTGCGCTTGAAGCCGCCGCCCCAGAAGCGGTCCCGCTCCGGGCCGAGCGCGTCCGTCAGGCTCCGGTGGTGGGCCTCCTCGACGGCGCGTGCGGCGATCTCGTGCTCGATCTCGCAGCGGACCCGCAGATTGCCGACGGTGCAGTCGTGCACCGAACGGAAGCGCCCGGCCCGGCCGGGCAGCGCCGTGGTCTCCACCAGGCGGGCCGCGAGCGGAATGCCGAGCAGCTCCTCCTGGGGTGCGCCGCCCGCCCGCAGGACGACCTTGTGCAGGCGCAGGCGACGGCGGGCCGAGCCGTCCAGGCCGTATCCGTGCGTCAGGTGGAGCTCCGCCAACTGAACGGCCAGGACCAGGGCGTCCACCGTGCTGAGGTGCGGCCGCAGGTCCGTGCCGTCCTTCTTGCGGGACCAGTCTGCGGGGTAGCCGACGTCGACCGTCGCCCGCACTCCGGCGTCCGGGGCGTCGGCCGGCGTGACGACGATGTCACTGACGCGGTACTCGGCCCGCTGGTAGCCGCGGGAGAAGAACCGGGTCTCGCCCGGGCCCAGGTAGTCGTCGATGGAGTGCAGCAGTACGTGCTGACCTGTGCTCACGTCACACACCCGCCCCGGCGGTCTGTATGGAGTCCTCGTAGGCGGCGATCAGTTCACGGACGGTACGGACATCGGTGATGGACCGGTCGCCGTCGAAGGGGTCGACGCCGAATTCGGCCTCGAGCTGCAGCAGCAGCTGGGCGAGCAGCAGCGAGTTGAGGCCGACGGTCAGCAGCGGGTCGTCGAGGTTGTACTGGATGCTGCCCTCGTCGTTGAGCAGGACGTTGTCGATCTCTCGCAGGATGGTCTGCTGCGCTGTGCCGTCCGGGGCCTGGGTGTCCTTCAGCATGTGATTCCTCCGTCGATGACCATGGTCTGTCCGGTGATGAAGCGTGACTGGGGGGTGGCGAGGAAGAGGACCGCGTCGGCGATCTCGTCCACGGTTCCCAGCCGTCCCAGCGGCGTGCGCTGCTGGATCTTTTCGCGGTTGCGCGACGTGACGTCGGCCGTCATGTCGCTGTCGAAGAACCCGGGGGTCAGGGTGTTGACGCGCACTCCCTGGGGTCCCAGCTCGCGCGCCATGCTGCGTCCCAGGCCTTCGAGACCTGCCTTCGCCGCCGCGTAGACGGCCACGCCCCGGTAGCCCCGGATGGCGTTGATGGACGAGATGTTGACGATGCTTCCGCCACCGGCTCGCACCATGAGCCGTGCGCCGGCCTGGCAGAGGTGCAGGGGCGCGAGGAGATTGACTCTGATCAGCTCGTCCATCCGCCCGGGGGCGGAGGTGAGGAAGAGCTCCTGGTGCAGCACGCCGGCGTTGTTGATGAGGAGGTCGAGCCGGCCGAACCGCCTGCCGGTGTCGCGGACGAACCTGCGCAGTTCCTGGGTGTCGGCCAGATCGACGGACTCCCAGTGGAAGGCGTCCTGATGTTTTTCGGACATCTCCGTGACGAACTCGTTGGACGTCCTGCTGAAGGTCGACACGTACCACCCGTCGGCGAGCAGCCGTTCGACCAGCACGCGGCCGAGCCCTCGGCTGCCGCCGCTCACCAGGGCGACGCGGCGGTCCGCCGGTGGCGGGGTCGCGTTCATACCGCGGCCCTGACCTTCTTGAAGCGTTCGGAGTGGTGGTCGTCCTGCCCCACCTCGACCAGGAGCGGCACCTTGTACGACTCCAGGCGCGTGCTGCAGAACTGGCGGACCTGGCGTGCCACTTCCTTGGGGTCGGCCGGGTGCGTCAGCTTCACGAGTGCCTGGACGACCTGACCGGTGATGTGGCTGCTGCGGCCCGAGACCGTGGCATCGGCGATGATGTCCATCTCCAGCAGTACGTTCTCGACCTCGCTCGGGTACACCTTCTCCCCGGCGACGTTGATGATCTCCGACTTCCGGCCCAGGATGCGCACGTACTCGCCGTCGGTCTCGACCGCGTCCTGGGTGTTGAAGTACCCCTGCTCGTCGAAGGGCGCGGGCGCGTTGAGGTAGCCGAGCATCGCCATGTCGGAGCGGATCCACAGGATCGCGTCCCGTATCTCGTAGTCGAACCCCTCGCCGCCGAGCTTGACCCAGAGGCTGTCGTCGCTGCGCGACTTGGTGGCCATGATGCCGAGTTCGGACAGGCCGTAGGTCTGCTTCAGCCGCACCTCGGGGAGCGCCTCGTGGAGCTTTTGCAGCACGCCGAGCGGCATGGGCTCCGTGCCGTAGGTGATGAGCCGCAGCGAACTCAGGTCGTGGCTCTCGTACGCGCCCGAGATCAGGAGCATGTTCAGGAACGTCGGTGTGGTGGGCAGCACGTGGATGTGGTGGGCGGCGATCGCGGAGCAGACCGTGTCCGGGGTGCGCTCGGCGATGGTGACCAGCGCGCCGCCCTGGCTGAGGGTGTGCAGCAGGGTGTTGATGCCGCCGATGTGGTCCAGGTTGAGGAAGCCGAGGGTCCGCTGTGCCCTGCGGACCTCGCGGTACTTGTCGAGCACCTTGGCCATGTCCAGGACGGTGGCCTTGCTGCGCCCGGTGGTTCCGGAACTGAACAGCACCAGGCCCGGGGTGGCCGATGAGCGCAGCCGGTCGTAGAGGTCGTGTCCGGCGCGGCGTCCGGTGCGCTCGACCCGGTGCCCGGCGGCGGATGCCCCGAGGGTGACGACCGCCTCCACTTCGGCGACGTCGAGGAACTCGGTCCGCTTGGCGGCGGGCAGCGGGGCCATGGGGACGACGATCGCTCCCCGCTCGATCAGGGCGAGCAGCCCGGCGCACGCCTCGACACTGCTCGGGCCCTCCAGCGCGACGACGTCTCCGGCCCGGATGCCGTGCGTGTCGAGGAGCGCGCCCCACCGGGCGGTGAGCCCGAGTACGTGCGCGTAGCTGTGCGTCCGGCCGTCGAACACGATCGCGTCGGCGTCCCCGAACTGTTCCAGTCGTTGAAAGAACCAGGTAGTCATGCGCTCTCCGACATGTCATAGAGGGCTGAGGTGAGGAAGGACGGTGGTGTCCGGCCGGGGGCCGGCCGGACGGTGGCGCCGGCGGACCAGGCCGGCAGCCGGAGGTCCGGCGCGGGCGCGGTACCGGGCAGCAGGGGCCAGCCGTAGGTGCGTGCCAGTGCGCGCAGCCGGTCGTCCCCTCCTACGACGACGGCCGAGCCGGCGGCCTTGAGCAGGGGAAGGTCCGAGATGTGGTCCCCGTACGCGATGGATTCACGGGCATCCACCCCGCGTTCGAGGAGGATTTTCAGCGCGGCGTCCGCCTTGGCGATTCCGATCATGGGAGGGCCGTCCAACGCGCCGGTGTAGCGGCCCCGTTCGGTCCGCGGGACGGTGCACCGGGTCTCGTCCGCCCCGAGGTCCTCGGCGATGAGCCGCAGCGGGGCGGGGAAGGAACCGGAGACGAGGACGACGTGTGCTCCCTGGCGCCGATGCCGGCGCAGCTCGGCGACGGCGGGCTCGTGGTAGAAGCCGCCGGTGGACAGCTCGGCGTCGAACCAGGCGCGTGCCATCGCGGTCATGACCGCCGTGTCGAGGCCTTCCAGCCCCGCGTAGTAGGCACGGTTGACCGTCTCGCGCGGGCAGCCGAGAGCCGACATGGCCTTGAGTTCGCACATCCGGTCGTCGACATACCGGCGCGGGTGGCCCAACGCCGCGTGGTAATAGGCCAGAAGCCGGGACATGCTGCCGGAGGTGGTCAGTGTGTGATCCACGTCGAAGAACGCGACTTTCGCACGTCTCATCTGTCGGTACCTCCTGTGGCCTGGGCGAGGGGAAACGACGCGACGGAACTCTTCGTCATTCCTGATCGGTTGGGACAGATACAGATAAGGAAAGGTCCATGGTGAGCGCCGCGGATTCCCGGCTCCCGGCCTCGCGCCGAAGGATGCGGACTCCGGTTCTGCTAAGACTTCGAATAGAAGTTCTGGCTCACGCGATGAATCATCGCAGTGGACGCCCCGGCTCCCCAGACTTCAATGTCACCGGCTTCCACGACGCGACCATTAAGGACACTGCCGCTCCCACCAATACGCAATCGGCCGGAATTCGTGCTAGACGTCCAGGGCCGTCCACTGCGGGACACCGCGTCGTTCCCGGAGCCGGCCCAGTGGGCTCTCGGCGAAGTGGGTGGCGAAGGCGAGGGTGTCGGGGCGGGTCAGTTCCGCCGCCATCGCGTGGCGGGTGCGCACCGCCGTTGTCGGCTCGGCGTCCATGGCGCACGTCCAGTCGGGATGGGCGAACTGGTCCGGAACGTGGAAGACGTCGCCGAAGGCGATCAGTCGACGGCCCCCGGCCGAGAGCACGTAGGCGGTGTGCCCCTCGGTGTGTCCGGGAGCGGCCCACGCCCGGACACCGGGGAAGATCTCGTCGCCGGTGCTCGCGGCGCGGGTCGTCACCGCCGCCGACTGCCGTTCTCCTTGCGCCCATTCGGCGGCGGAGGCCACGTATGCGGCCCGGGGGAAGAGGCGCGGTGTGTCGGGCCCCGAGGGAAAGCCCCATCCGACGTGGTCGTCGTGCAGGTGGGTGAAGGCCACGGTGTCGATGTCCGCGGCGTCGCGTCCGTGGCGGGCCAGGGCGGTCGGCAGGTGTCCGCCGTACAGGTTCCCGATGGTGGCGATGGTGTCCTCGGCGGCCGCGCTGTGCGCGCCGTACCCGGTGTCGATGAGGAGTGCCCGGTCCCGGTGCTCGACCAGCAGGGCGGTGATGGGGGCCGGGATGTACCCGGTGCTGTCCAGGGCGGAGGAGTTCCGGCCGCTCCAGTCGTCCCGCGTGGAGTCGGGGAACCAGTGCAGCGGGTGGAGTTGGACGGCCCCGTCCGTGAGGACGGTGACGCGGTGCTCGCCGAGGCGCAGTGTCGGGTTACGGCCGTGGGTGATGGACGGTTCGGTGGTGTGTGTCATGGGTCTCTCTCGTGCGCGAGGCCCGGTATCGAGTGGTCTCGATACCGGGCCTCGGTCGGCTCCGTGCGCACGCCGCGTGGACTGCGCTCGTGCGCACGGACTTTGACGGTCCGTCAGGCGTTCTGGGTCTGCACGGCCGGCTCCACCGGGGTGGCGCTCGCCGCGGGCTGCGGGCTCTCGGCCTCGACCTCGACCTCGGCCGCCTGCTCCTTCGGCTGCTTGCTCAGCGCCAGGGCGAGGCCGACGGTGAGCAGGATGAGCACGGCCGAGGTGTACGTCGCGGTCTGCAGGCCGTCGGACAGCTTGGCCGGAGTGGGGTCGGAGCCGGCGACGGCGTTGGAGACGGCCACCAGAACGGCGAGGCCGACGGCGGCGCCGACCTGCTGCCCGCTCGTGGCAAGGCCCGAGGCCAGGCCCTGCAGGCGCTCCTCGACGCCCGCGGTGGCCGCCGAGAACATGGCGGTCCAGATGAGGCCCTGGGCGAGGCTGAAGATCACGATGCCGGGGCTCATCTGGGCGTAGGACGCGTCGGCGCCCAGGAAGGCGGCGAACAGCGCCGTGCCGACGGCGCCCATGACCAGGCCGATGACGAGCGTGCCGCGGACACCGATCGCGGTGGACAGTTTGCCGCCGATCACGGATCCGACCAGCACGCAGGCGCAGGGCAGGATGAACGCCAGACCGGTGGCCAGGGCGCTCCAGTCCCGCACCGTCTGCAGCGCGAGCGTGATGAAGTAGGCGCTCGCTCCGAAGGTGGCCATGAACATGAACGTGATCATCGAGCCGAGACGCAGGCTCTTGTAGGAGAAGACCTTCAGGGGCACCAGCGGGTCGGCCGTGCGCGACTCGATGACGACGAAGGCGGCGATGAGGGCCGCGGCGGCCACGAAGCTGACCAGCGTGACGGGCGCGGCCCAGCCGGCCTCCGGCCCCTGGACGAGCCCGAAGACCAGGAGGAGCGCACCGGCGGTCACGGAGATGCCGCCCGGCAGGTCGAAGCCCTGGCGGCGCTCGGCCGGGCGGTCGGCGGGCAGCACCCGCAGGCCGAGCACCCCGACGCCGATCGCGAGGGGCACGTTGACGTAGAAGATCGCCTCCCAGCCGAAGGCCTGGGTCAGCACGCCGCCCAGCAGGGAGCCGACGACCATGCCGCTGCTGCCGGTCGCGCCCCAGATGCCCAGCGCCCGGTTGCGCTCACGCCCCTCCGCGAAGGTGGTCGTGAGCAGCGACAGGGTCGCGGGGGCGAGGAACGCTCCGCCGATGCCCTGGACGGCGCGCGCGCCGACGAGCAGACCCGGGTTCGTGGCGAGGCCGCCGGCGACGGAGGCGATGGCGTACAGGGCGAGTCCGGTGAGGAACATGCGACGGCGGCCGAGCAGGTCGGCGAGGCGGCCGCCCAGGAGCAGGAAGCCGCCGAAGGCGACGGCGTAGGCCCCGATGACCCACTGCAACTGCTGGCCCGAGAAGCCCACCCCCTCACCGATGTCCGGCAGCGCGACGAACACGATGCTGTAGTCCAGCGCGATGATCAGCTGGGCCAGCGCCAGCGCAGCCAGGATCAAGGCTGGGCGGCGAGCGGTACCCGATGAAGTCATGGGTCTGTGTGCCTCTCTGAATGTTCTGTGGGGTCGACAGGGTGCAACGTGGTTCTACATGGTTCTAGTTCGTATCATTCGAGCTAGAAGTAATTGGCTAGACCGTAAGGCCAGTTCGCCATGGACAGCAAGAGCGCTGCGTGACTAGTCAGTTCGAGTTCGTACTAATTTTTGAAGCTTTCGGGGCGACCGGCCGGTACGATGCGTCCATGGCGCTCCCGAACTCCTCCGACCGGCTCGCGAACAGCGAGGTGTGCAGCCTGGTGAATGCCCTGGCGCAGGCGATCGACCGGCACACCCGGCAGGTGTCGGACGCCGTCGGCCTCACCTCCGCCCAGGCGATCGCACTGCGCGAGCTGCCCGAACCCCGCACCCTTCGGGAGCTGGCCCGGCGCATGCACTGCGAGGCGTCGAACGCCACGTTCGTGGCCGACCGGCTCGAGGCCCTCGGCCTGCTGGAGCGGCGGGCGCATCCCACCGACCGGCGCGCCAAGCTGCTCCACCTCACGCCGGCCGGCGCGTCGTTGCGCAAGCAGGTCGTGAAGCGGCTCGGCACGGATTCGCCGGTGGGCAGGCTCAGCGACGACGAGCAGACGACGCTGAAGGCGCTGCTGGAGCGGGCGACCGCCGAGGACTGACTCAGGCGGGTACGGGAACCGGCGCGCTGGACAGCGGAACCCCGCGGGCCCAGCGTGCGATGCGGTCCGCGACGGCGCCGGACTGCGGATCGAGCAGAATGAGCTGCAGACCGGGCCGCGCCGCGAAGTCGAGGCAGAGCTGGGACAGACACACCTGCCCCAGGTCGGGGTGGCGCAGCTCCTGGGTGACGTGCGTTCCGTCGCCGAAGCGGTGCCGTTCCCACAACTCGGCGAAGACGGGGCTGCATTCGCGCAGGTGCTGGGTGAGAGCGGCCAGCCGGGGATCACCGAGGAACTCGCCGCTCTGGGTGCGAAACCGTGCCACCGCCTCGTCCGCCACCCGGTCCCAGTCGGCGAACCGGTCCCGGGAACGCGGGTCGAGGAAGAGCGTCTCCAGGTAGTTGTGGTTCGCCCCTTCGAAGCCCAGCAGCCGCATCGCGGTGCTGTTCGCCGCCAGGACGTCCCAGTAACGGTCCACGAAGTAGGCCGGCTTGGGCAGGAAGCTGTCGACCACTCTCATCGCCAGCCGACGGTCGTCGTCGACGGGGTTGCGCGGCCGCCGGGGCACGGCGTACCCCGCGAGACGCATCATGTGCAGGCACTCCACCTCGTTCAGGCGCAGCACGTGCGCGATGGCCTCGAGGATCTCCAGGGAGACGTTCTTCGCCCTCCCCTGCTCGATCCAGGCGTACCAGGACGCCCCGATCCCCGCGAGCATCGCCACCTCTTCGCGGCGCAGCCCGGTCAGCCGCCGTGAACCACCGCCCGGCAGGCCCACCTGCTCGGGCGTCACCTCGGCCCGTCGGGCAGCGAGGAAGCTGCCCAGTTCGGCGAACTTCAGGCTCGAGGGCCTGGCCGGTACGAGATTCTGCGTCGCCTTCTGCCGGGAACCTCCCTCGGCCTCCCGACGCCCCATGTCGCGCATCAACAACGCGACCCGGGCTGCCGGCGATCCCGTGACAGTCATCGTGGCCATCCTCCTCCGCGAAACAACGAACACTTCCCCCGCCGTCGGATCGGCGCTACCCAACAACATAGCGATCGATCTTTTTTTTCTCCACCCAGAACAGAGAGATCTCTATGTTTTTACTCAATCGCCACGTACACAGAGAGGGGGTAAGTGTCCGTTAACACGGAAAGTGAGACCCAATTATCACGTTTTGTCCAATATGGACAGGCCGATGACGCCCGCCAGAGCATAGCAATCGCTCTCTTCTCGGAGCAGGGCAGGCCGCCGCACGCGGCTTGCACCCTTGCCATGACTCTAGGTAATTATAGAGATTGATTGGTTTTTTATGACTCGAGGAGAAGATGATGATGGCGAGCCAGCGGCGGGCCGAGCGCACACGACAGCGTCTGCTGCACGCCGCCGCCGTGGACATCTCGGCGTTCGGTTACGACGGCTCGTCCCTCCAGCGCATCAGCAGGGCGGCCGGCGTGACCATGGGGGCCCTGACGTTCCACTTCCCCGCCAAGCTGGATCTGGCGTACGCGATCCAGGTGGAGGGCGCGGCCCGCACCCACGAGGCCGTGTCCGCGATCGCCGGGGCGCAGGCCCCCGGCGGCGCCGGCCCCGCCCTGCCGCGCATCGTGCGGATCACGCTGGCGCTGGGCGAACTCCTCGCGGACGAGGCCGCGGTCCGTGCGGCCGCGCGTCTCACCCGGGAGCGGACCCTGGAGCAGGTCGACTGGAAGGACAGCTGGCTGCCCAGTGTGCGCCGGCTGCTCGATCAGGCGCGCGGGGACGGCGAGTTGAGGCCCGGCGTCGCCCCGGCCACCGTAGCGGCACTGACGCGGTACCTCGTCTCGGGACTGGAGGACTCCGCGCTGCCCGGCAGCGGCACGGCCCCCGTGGACGAACTGGCCGACGTGTGGGAGCTGATCCTGTGCGGCCTGAAGGAGTCCCACCCGGCGCTCTCGCAGAACACGTCGAGCCCCCTGACCGATTGAGCCGACGCCGCTCGTGCGTCGCCCTCCGTCACGGGATTCCCCGTATCCGGCGTCCTGTTGGTGGCAGCAATGGTGTGAGCGATGACCGGCCCCCCAACACTGTTGAATCCGGAGTCTGGGCACCTCCGGAGGTCGTTGCCATGCTTCTCACGTGGGTCCGGCCGGTCCCGAACTCGCAGTGAGGCGCACCGCGTTCGTCCCGGCCGCGTCGACGGACCGCGTCTTCCCGTACTTCTCATGGGTCACTGTCGCCCCGCACGGACCAGGGGACCGCTCGCCGCGTACGCGACCGGATCCGCCCTGGACGACGCCTCGCACCACCTCCATCATCTCGCCCTCACGACTCCACCGGGAGCATCAGTGAACCTGTCCATCTCCGGCACCTACTCCGTCGGCAAGACGATCACCAGCATGGCGATTGCCCACCTGACCGGGATCCCGCGCACCGCGGCCCCGACCATGCGGGAGCTCCTTCCCATCTCGCTTCCGGGGAAGACGCTCGAGGAGTGCAACGGCGCGGAGCTCATCATGCTGATCAGCCGGCGGATCCAGGGGCGCGCCGTCGCCGAGAGCCACCTGCCGAACGGTTACATCTCGGACGGTTCCGCTCTGCACGAGTGGTCGTACGCCAACGTCCGCGTCAAGGTCGGCATCAACCCGAACGAGTCCGTGGACCTCGACAACGTCGAGATGCCCGACGACGTCCGGTTCTACGCCGAGGTCATGAAGCAGATCGCGATACCGGCGAAGCAGCACACCAAGAGCAACTACGACGCGTTCGTGCACCTGCCCATCGAGTTCCCGATCGTCGAGGACGGGCACCGTCCGGTGAACGAGCGGTTCCGGCAGCTCGCCGAGCAGCTGCTCCTGGAGACCCTCGACGAGCTGGAGATCCCGGTGCACATCGTCGGCGGCACGATCCCGGAGCGGCTGGCGAGGATCGTCGAGATCTTCGGCTTCCCGCAGGTGATGACCATCGAGCAGGCCATCGCCCGCGCCGAGGAGGAGTACGCGCAGCTCGACACGCGCAACGAGCTGGAGCGCATGGCGGACGCCGCCGCCTGACGGCCCCGCGGTTTCACCCCGGGCAGGCGCTCCCGCCTGCTTTCGACCACTGACTTTTGAGAGGCACGCGTGCGAATCGCTTTTGTCGGCGCATACGGGAACGGCAAGACGACCCTCACCACCGAACTGGCCGAGAAGCTCGGCCTGGAGCGCACCCACGGGAGCGCCATGCGCGACCCGGCCGGCGGCACCCCCAAGGCGCTGGAGGAGACCGACGAGCCCGAGCTGATCCAGCTCGCCGTGCGCCGCTACACCGAGCGCGCCGTCGAGGAGGCCGCGCACCCCGAGGGCTTCCTGTCGGACGGTTCGATCCTGCACGAGTGGGTGTACAGCAAGGTCCGCCTGGCCGTCGGCCGGCACCCGGAGCCGACGGACACCCTGGAGGCGGCGGTCCGTGAGCCGCGGACGCAGGGCTTCGAGGACGTCGTGGACCAGCTGGGCCTGCTCGCCAAGGAGCATGCCCGGACCGGCTACGACGTGTTCATCCACTGCCCGGTCGAGTTCCCGCTGCCGGAGGGCCACAGCCCGATCAGCGAGCGTTTTCGCACGCTGTCCGACGAGCTCATGCTCGACATCCTCAAGACGCTCGACATCCCCGTGCACATCGTCACCGGCACCTTCGAAGAGCGCCTGAACCAGATCCTGAGCATCCCGGGCGTCTCCGAGCCCGCCTGACACCCGCAGCACGTGCTCGACCGGGCAGGAGACCCGAACCGCCTGCCCGGGCCTGGCCCCTGACGCACCGTCACCGCCCCCCTTCCCCGCCAAGCCGAGGAGACACCTTGCACACCGGAATCGGAGCATTCCTCTCACCGCTGCACGCGCCCGGCCAGGACCCGCACCTGACCATCCGCCGCGACCTGCAGCTGGTGGAGCATCTCGATGAGCTGAACTACGACGAGTGCTGGTTCGGCGAGCACCACTCCCTGGCCTGGCCGACGATCGGCGCGCCGGAGACCTTCATCGCCGCCGCCGCGGAGCGGACCCGCCAGATCAAGCTGGCCAACGGCGTCGTCCCGCTCCCCTTCCACCACCCGTACAACGTCGCGACGCGGGCCATCATGCTCGACCACCTGACCCGCGGCCGCTACATCCTCGGTGTGGGCCCCGGCGCGACGCCCAACGACGCCCACCAGTTCGGTGTCGACCAGGACGAGCTCAAGCGGATGGCCAGTGAGGCGATCCCGGCCGTCCGTGAGCTCGTCAACGGCGAGGAGCGCGTCAGCGCCAAGAGCGACTGGTTCGTGCTGCAGGACGCCAAGATGCAGCTGCCCCGCTACAGCAAGCCGGGCATCGAGATGGCGATCTCCAGCATCGGTTCCGCCAACAGCCCCAAGGTCGCCGGGCAGTTCGGGCTGAGCCTGGTCTCCTGGGGCGCTCCCCCGCCCGGTGCCCCTGCCACCGACCTGGCGCAGCAGTGGCGCTACGCGGAGGAATCGGCCGAGGAGTACGGCAACACGATGGACCGCGGCAAGTGGCGTGTCGTCGCGCCGCTGTACATCGCCGAGACCCGCGAAGAGGCCTACCGCGACGCCCGGGAGGGCTTCTCGACGTGGCTGTGGGACTACTGGGGCAAGGCCGCGGGATTCGACGTCGCCGCGAGCATGGAGGGCGTCAAGTCCTCGCAGGAGCTCGAGGCCGGCATCGAGCAGGGGCTGGCGATCGTCGGATCCGTCGAGGACGCGGCCGCCGCCATCCAGCGCCTGCAGGACGAGACGGGCGGCTTCGGCACGTTCCTCGTCTACGCCATGAACTGGGCCTCGTTCGAGAAGACGAAGCGGAGTTACGAGCTGCTCGCCGAGCAGGTCGCGCCGCGCTTCTCCGGCAGCACCGCCCGGGGGGACGAGTCGATCCAGTGGAGCGTCGACAACCGGCACGTCTTCCCGCACACGCAGGCGCGGCGGGAGCGGGCCGAGCGCGAGGGACGGTCCGTGCACTCCTAGGACGCGTCGGCGCCGGCCCCGGGCGACATCCGCCGGGGCCGGCGCCACGTACGCGTGCCGGAGGTGGCGCGCGTCGGTCAGGCGGTGGCCGTGGCGCCGCCGTCGACGGGCATGGCGGCACCGGTGACGAACGAGGACTGATCGCTGCAGAGCCAGGCGGCGGCCCGGGCGACTTCGAGCGGGTCCGCCATCCGGTGCTGCACCGACTCGGCCATGAAATCGCTCTCGAGGCCCGGGTTCGCCGCGATGACCTGCTGCATCATCTCGGTCCTGGTCGCCCCGACGACCAGCGCGTTGACCCGCACCCCGTGTCGCCCGTAGTCCGCGGCGGCGGCCTTGGTGAGGCCGATGACGGCGTGCTTCGCGGCGACGTAGGCCGCGGAGGCACCGGTCGCGGCGACGCCGGCGACACTCGAGGTGTTGACCACGGCGCCGCCCCCGCCCGCCAGCATCACCGGGATCTGCTGCGCGAGGCAGTTCCACACGCCGCGCACGTTGACGTTCATCGTGCGCTCGTAGACCTCGGCGTCGATCTCGTGCAGGCGGACACCCGCGGAGGCGAAGCCGGCGTTGTTGAAGGCCGCGTCGAGCCCGCCGAAGGTCTCCACGGCCGCGTGCACAGCGCGCTCCACGTCCTCCTGGCGGCAGACGTCCCCGGCGACGGCCAGCGCGCGGCCCCCGTCCTTGCGGATCCGCGCCACCAGTTCCCGGAGGCGGTCCTCGCGACGCGCCACCAGGACGACGGCCGCCCCCTCGGCGGCGAACAGTTGGGCCGCCGCGGCGCCGATGCCGCTGGAAGCGCCGGTGATCATGGCCACCTTGCCGTGCAGCATTCAGGCCTCCCACAGCGTGCCGGCGGCGGCTTCTTCGTCGACGGTCCGCAACAGGTCCTCGTCGATGTCGTCCAGGGACCGGATCACGTGACGGACACCTGCCTCCTTCATGAGGTGACCCTGGAAGCTGTGCTCGAACGACGTGGGAAAACCGATGAACGGTATGCCGTGCCGTCGCGCGGCTTCCGCCACCCGCGCCACGTCGTCCACGAACAGGGCCTGGTCGTTGCGGAGCGAGAAGATCTCGGTGGTGATCTCGTGCAGTCCCGGGCGGATGGCGTCGGTGCAGACATAGCCGGGGCCGTCGAACAGGGGCGCGTACTCGCCGAGGAACCTGTCGAAGTGGTCCTTGGCCAGGCCTCCGTAGCAGACGGTCCGCAGCCCCAGCGCGCGCAGCCGCGTCAACAGCTCGACGACACCGGGGTGGACGGTGACCGGGTGCTCCCGCAGGTAGGCCTCCCGCTCCCGGAAGTACCCGGCCAGGGCTTGCGGGCCGCTCAGTCCGCTGCCCAGGACCTCGGCCATGCGCTCCCCCGCGACCTTCTGCGGCTGGGAGAAGATGGTTCGCTCGACGTCTGCCGTGTAGGCCCGGCCACGCGTGGTGATGTAGCGGTGGATGACGGGGCTGAAGGTGTCGTTGAGCAGGACACCGTCGATGTTCAGCGCCACCAGTCGCAGTCGGGCGAAACCGTGCGCGTGCGACATGTATGCCTCTCCGTCGGTGGATTACCGGAGCGGCGCCGCCTCTCCCCCGGACACGCGCACGTCGAGGAGTGCCGCCCGCACGCCAGCCCCCCGAGAGCGTCGAGGCCCGAGGCACGGCCGCGCTCCTAACAATCAGAACGTTCTTTATGTTATCGAGCGGGCGCCATACGTGTCCACAGATTGAGGAATGGACGACCGATCAGGCATCACCGCGCCGACGTCATCAGGAGCTGCGCGGCCGGAAGGTCCGCGGGAACGCCGTGCTGACCATCGGCTGACCCTTTGTAGCCTCCTGAGGAGCGAATGAGGAAGGACGTCACAGCTGATGACAAAGGTGCGTACAGGCAACGGGGTCGTTCGAGGGTGTCCCACGGAGGGCGTCGTCGCCTTTCGCGGGATTCCCTACGCCGCCGCTCCGACGGGCGCGGACCGGTTCGGGCCGCCCCGGCCGGCTGCCGCGTGGGACGGTGAGCTGGACGCGACCCGGTTCGGCCCGACCTCGCCGCAGCCGGGGACCGATCTGCCGGGCGGCCTCGATCTGAAGGCCGTGGTCGGGCCGGGGTGGATCGAGGGCGAGCAGAGCCTGACCGCGAACGTGTGGACCCCCGATCCGGCCGCCGGCGGGCTGCCCGTGATGGTGTTCGTGCACGGGGGCGCCTTCGTCGGCGGGGCGGGGTGCTCGGCGGGCTATGACGGCACCCGGTTCGCGCAGGACGGGGTCGTCCTGGTGACGTTCAACTACCGTGTCGGCGTGGCGGGTTACGCCTCCTTGGCGGGCGCCCCGGAGAACCGGGGGCTGCGCGACCAGATCGCCGCGCTGCACTGGGTGCGGGAGAACATCGCGGCGTTCGGTGGCGACCCCGGCAAGGTCACGGTGTTCGGTGAGTCGGCCGGCGGCATGAGCGTGGCGGCGCTCCTCGCGGCGGCGCCCGAAGGGCTGATGCGGCGGGCGGTGTGCCAGAGCGGCGCCGGTCTGGGCAGCCTCACCGGCGGGCAGGCCGGGATCGTGTCCCGGGCGCTCGGCGAGCTGGCGGGCGTCGCGCCGGACGCCGCCTCGTTCGCGGGGTTGTCCGACCGGGATCTGGTGGGCGCGGTGCTGCGGCTCGCCGCCGAGCGGCCTCGGCTGCGCGTCGAGGGGGCGCGGGATCCGCTGATGGGTCTCTCCTCGTTCTCGACGGTGATCGACGGGGAGTTGCTGCGCGGGCAGGCTTCCGACCTGGTCGCCGCGGGCGCCGCCGCCGGTGTCGATCTCCTGGTGGGCGCGAACGCGCACGAGATGAATCTGTACGCGGTCGCCCTGGGCGGCGGCGCCGCCGTCGACGAGGGCGCCCTGGCGGCAGCGGCCGGGGCCGTGCACCCCGACCCCGGCTCGCTCATCGCCGCCTACCGTTCGGCGGGGCGCGGCACGAGCCCGGCCGAACTCCTGTCGGCCATCGGCACCGACCACGTCTTCGGCGAGCCGGCCCGTCGGCTCGCCGAAGCCCACGCCCCGCATCCGGGCGGCACCTGGCGCTATGAGTTCGACTGGAGCTCACCCGCGTTCGACGGCCGCCTCGGCGCCTGCCACGGCCTCGAACTCCCCTTTGTCTTCGACGGGGTGGGGCGCGTCGACTACGGCAGCCTCGGCGTGCCCGACGACGAGAGCACGCGTGAGCTGGCGCGCCGCACGCACCGCGCGTGGACGGCCTTCGCCACCGACGGCGACCCGGGCTGGCCCCGCCATACGCCCGAGCGCCCCCTCGTGCAGCGCATCGGCGCCGACTGGGCGACCACCGAGCACGCCGACGGCCCCGAGCGCGCGCTGTGGCACGGCGTCCGGTGAGGAACCGCCCCGTCCCCCTCGCTCACGCCACCCCCTGCCACGCGTTGGGCCCGAAGGCCCCCTTGATGTCCGAGGCGATGGTCGCCGCGTTCACCATCGAGGGGAGTTCGTAGACGGTGGTCTTCTGGGGGCCGCGGACCGCGACGCGGACCGGGTTCTGGCCGGGGTGGGCGCCCATGATGCGTTTGAGTTCGCCGATGAACTGTTCGTTGATGCGGTGGTACGGCAGTTGGAGGCGGACCGGGGCCGCTCCGTCGCGTTCGGCGGAGCTCACGTCGAGGACCTGGAGTTCCTGGCCGAAGATGCTGATGGCGCCGTCGCGGTCGTTGATGCGGCCCTGGACCGAGATGACGCTGTCCTCCACGAGGGCGGCGGCGACCAGCTGGTAGGTGGCGGGGAAGAAGAGGACCTCGGTGGTGCCGTCGCGGTCGGCGAGGTTGACGATGGCCCAGGCGTTGCCCTGCTTGGTCATCTTGGGCTGGACGCTGGTGATCAGGCCGGAGAGGCGGACGACGCCCTCGGTGCGGCCGGAGGACAGCAGGTCGACGATGGTGGTGTCGCGGTTGGCGGAGAGGATGTGCTCGGTGCCGTCCAGCGGGTGGGCGGAGACGTACATGCCGAGCATCTCCCGTTCGGTGGCGAGGAGTTGCTTGCGCGGCCATTCGTCGTCGCTGATCGGCACGTCCAGGCTGAAGCCCCCCGCGTCGCCGGCGGCGTCGCCGCCCAGGCCGGCGAAGAGGTCGTCCTGGCCGTAGGCGGCGGCCTTCTTCAGCGGGACGACCGCGTCGATGGCGCTCTCGTGCGCGGCGGACAGGCCCTTGCGCGTATGCCCGAGGGAGTCGAAGGCGCCGGACTTGATGAGGGATTCCACGGCCCGCTTGTTCAGCGCGGGCAGCTCCACCTTGTCGAGGAAGTCGCCGAACGAGCTGTACTTTCCTGCCGACTTGCGGGCGGCGATGATCGATTCGATGACGTTGTCGCCGACGTTGCGTACCGACAGCAGGCCGAAGCGGACGTCGTCGCCGACGGCGGCGAACTCGGCGAGGGACTCGTTCACGTCCGGCGCGAGGACGGTGACGCCGAGCTTGCGGGCGTCGGCGAGGTAGATGCCGGCCTTGTCCTTGTCGTCGCCGACGGAGGTGAGCAGGGCCGCCATGTACTCGGCCGGGTAGTTGGCCTTGAGGTAGGCGGTCCAGTAACTCACCAGCCCATAACCTGCGGTGTGGGACTTGTTGAAGGCGTAGCCGGAGAAGGGGAGCATGACGTCCCAGATGGCCTTGATGGCCTCTTCCGAGTACTTGTTGGCCTCCATGCCGTCGTGGAACTTCTGCCACTCGGCGGCCAGCACCTCGGGCTTCTTCTTGCCCATCGCGCGGCGCAGCATGTCGGCGCCGCCCAGGGTGTAACCGGCCAGCGTCCGGGCGATGGCCATGATCTGCTCCTGGAAGATGAGCAGGTGGTGGGTGGAGCCGAGGATCGGGTCGAGGACTTCCTTGAGGTCCGGGTGGATCGGGTCCGGGTTCTGCTTGCCGTTCTGCCGCAGCGCGTAGTTGGTGTGCGCGTTGGCGGCCATCGGGCCCGGCCGGTACAGGGCGAGAGCGGCCGCGATGTCCTCGAAGCGGGAGGGCTCCATCAGCTTCAGCAGGGCGCGCATGCCGCCGCCGTCGAGCTGGAACACGCCGAACGTGTCGCCGCGGCCGAGGAGTTCGAAGGTCTTCTTGTCGTCGAGGGGGATGACGGTGATGCCGTCGTCGCCGTTGCCCGGGTCGACGGTGGCGAGGCGTACGCCGCGGTTCTCTCGGATGTTCTTGAGCGCGTGGTCGATGACGCCCAGGTTGCGCAGGCCCAGGAAGTCCATCTTGACCAGCCCCATGTTCTCGCAACTGGGGTAGTCGAAGCCGGTGATCTTGACGCCGTCCTTGGCGCGCATGTGCAGCGGGATGCGCTCGGTCAGCTTCGTCTTGGACAGGATCACCGCGGCGGCGTGCACACCGGTGCCGCGGGTCAGGCCCTCGACGCCCTTGGCGGTGTCCATGACCTTGCGGACGTCCGGCTCGTTCTCGTACATCTGCCGGATCTCGCCGGCCTCGCCGTAGCGGGGGTGAGCCGAGTCGAAGATGCCGTCCAGCGGGATCGACTTGCCCATGATGTCCGGCGGCAGCGCCTTGGTGATGCGCTCCCCGTGCTGGAAGGGGTAGCCGAGGATCCGGGAGCTGTCCTTGATCGCGTTCTTGGCCTTGATCTTGCCGAACGTGTTGACCATCGCGGTGTACTCGTCGCCGTACTTGTCGGTGACGTAGCGGACCATGGCGTCGCGCTGGCGGTCGTCGAAGTCGAGGTCGACGTCCGGGGGGTTGATGCGCTCGGGGTTGAGGAACCGCTCGAAGAGCAGGCCGTGTTCCAGCGGGCACAGCTCGGTGATGCGGGTCGCGTACGCCACGATCGAGCCGGTGGCCGAGCCGCGGCCCGGCCCGACGGGAATGCCGCTGTCGCGGGCGTGCCGGCAGATGTCGGCGACGACGAGGAAGTACGAGGAGAAGCCCATCGGGCCGATGACCGTCATCTCGGTCTCGAAGCGCTCCGTGACCTCGTCCGGGAGCGGGGTCCCGTAGCGCATCTCGAGTCCCTGGAGGCACTCCTTGCGCAGCCACGACTCCTGCGTCTCCCCCTCCGGCACGTCGGGGTACTGCGGCATCTCGTCCTCGTTCTCGAAGACGCTGTCGTACGAGCCGATGCGCTCGGCGATCAGGAGGGTGTTGTCGCAGGCCTCGGGCAGTTCGGAGAACAGCTCGCGCATCTCGGCGGCGGACTTGAGGTAGTAGCCGCTGCCGTTGAAGCGGAACCGCTTCTCGTCCGCCTTGTTCTTGCCGACGCCGATGCACAGCAGGTTGTCGTGCGCGTCGGACTGGTCCTGGTGGACGTAGTGCGCGTCGTTGGTGGCCAGGAGCGGGATGTTCAGGTCCTTGGCGAGGCGCAGCAGGCCCTCGCGGACGTCCCGCTCGATGGACAGGCCGTGGTCCATCAGCTCCAGGAAGTAGGACTCCTTGCCGAAGATGTCCTGGTAGGCCGCGGCGACCTCGCGGGCCTCGTCGTACTGGTTGAGCCGCAGCCGGGTCTGGACCGCGCCCGAGGGGCAGCCGGTCGTGGCGATGATGCCCTCGGCGCGCTCGCTGATCAGCTCCATGTCCATCCGCGGCTTGCCCGCCGGGAACTGGCCGGTGTAACTCGCCTCGGTGGACAGGGAGAAGAGGTTCTTCAGGCCCTGGACGTTCTCCGCCCACATCGTCATGTGCGTGAAGCGGCCGCCGCCGGAGACGTCCTTGGACCCCTCGCCGTCGTCGGACATGGCGCGCTGTCCGCCGGGTCCCCAGAACTCCTGCTTGCGGTTGCGGCGGGAGGACGGGGCGACGTACGCCTCGATCCCGATGATCGGCTTGACGCCGTCGAAGCCCTTGCTCACCGAGTGGAACTCGTACGCACCGAACATGTTGCCGTGGTCGCTCATGGCGACCGCGGGCATGCCCTGCCGGTCGACCTCGGCGAACATCGGCTTGAGCTTCTGCGCGCCGTCGAGCATCGAGTATTCGGTGTGATTGTGCAGGTGAACAAAGGAGTTCGTCACCGGGAGGGCACCTCCGAAGGGTGGGGGCAGGGCAGCGTGAAGGCAGCACCCTAACCCCCGGACGATGCTCGGAACCGCCCCCGGAGGGACCTCGAAACCGTCCGCCCCCGACGCGGCGCGGGTGACCTCGCGGTCTCACCGAGAGAAGTCGGATTACTCCTCGGCGTGGCGGCGTATCGCGTGTCGTGGGCGATCATCAGTTCCGCGGGACATGTCAGTGGGGCGTCCTGGGGCCTGTCTTCGACAGGCAGGGGCCTGCGCGTTGTGCTTGGAGGGGGCATCGTGGGAGACGGTCTTCAGTGGGCGGTCGGCGCGACGGCGAGTTCGGGCTGGATGCTGGACGTGCACTTCGCC
This sequence comes from Streptomyces sp. NPDC050264, assembly GCF_040655895.1. Classification (NCBI taxonomy): domain Bacteria; kingdom Bacillati; phylum Actinomycetota; class Actinomycetes; order Kitasatosporales; family Streptomycetaceae; genus Streptomyces; species Streptomyces sp. NPDC050264. The sequence goes on along the minus strand of NZ_JBFAKV010000032.1, from coordinate 5,056 downwards.
CGCGGCATCGACGCCGGGGAACTGGCGGTCCGGATGGGAGCGTCGCGGGGTGCGGCGGCGGAGCCGATGACCGACGCCGAGATCGCCGGCCTCGACGTCGACGGCTTTCCCGCGCGAGGGCGGCCGAGCAGCGCCGTGGTCCGTGTCGGCGAGGACAGCGGGTGGGCGTTCGCGATTCTGTACGGCCCCTACGTGGACCGGCTGGAGGAGGTCTCACGCGACGGCGTGGAAGCCGTCCACTACCACTACGACTCGGAGCATCCGCCGACCCTGATCATGTACGCGCGCGACGGCCGCACCCTGTGCGGATACGGGCTGTGCGAGGAGCGCAACCGCTACGGCCGTGAGCCCGACCTGCTCCTGCCCGCCCTCGTGTCCGCCGGGATCCTGCGCCCCGACGGAGTTTCCTACGGCGATCACGAGAACGAGGACCACACCACTCGCGAGCGCCGCGGCCTGTCCGTCTTCGAGGAACGCTTCGGTCTCTCCCTGCCCCGCACCGCCCTCGCCGAGGACCGCCTCCCGGTGTACGCGATCGCGGGATCGCCGGACCGCGACTTCGAGGAGATCTCCGCGTGGGCCGCCGCGAACGGCCGGCCTCTTCCCGACGAACGCCTGCGGCTGATCCCGGCAGGCCTGCGCGCCGAGTACGAGCGGGCGCTTGACCCGCGGTGGCCTACTCCTGTCCGGTGAACAGGTGGAGCAGGCCCTGCGGGGCGTCGGCGCCGAACATGAGGTCGTGGAGTTCCTCGCCGTCGGCGGCGGCCGCGGCGCTGCGGGGGAACATGGCCTGCTCGTATGCGGTGAGTGCGGTGTCGAGGTCGTCGGGGTGGGCGGCGATGGCCTTGCCGAGTTCGGCGCCGTCGTACATGGCCAGGTTGGCGCCTTCGCCGTTCGGGGCCGCCAGGTGGGCGGCGTCGCCGAGGAGGGTCACGCCCGGCACCCGGTCCCACCGGTGGTCGACGGGCAGGGCGTTGAGGGTGCGCAGGACCGGCGGGGTCTCGCCGTCGGTGATCAGCGCGGTCAGCTCCGGCGCCCAGCCGTCGAACTCGCGCGCGATCCGCGCGGCGGCCGTCCCGGGGTCGGTGAAGTCGATGCCGGCGAACCACTCCTGCGACTCGGTGAGCGCCACGTAGGTGTGGAGGGTCCCGCCGCTCTCCCGGTGGGCCTGGATGCCCTTGCCCGGCTGGAGGGCGAAGAGCGCTCCGCCGCCGACCGCTTTCGCGGTGGCCGGGTGCCGGGTGTCGGCGTCGAACAGGTAGGTCTCGACGAACGAGCGGCCGGTGTACGAGGGTGTCGCGTCGGAGAGCAGCGGCCGCACCCGTGACCACGCGCCGTCGGCGCCGACCAGCAGGGTCGTGACGGTCGTGGTGGCGTCGGCGAAGGTCACCTCGTGGCGGCCGTCGCCGAGGGCGCGGACGCCGCTGACCTTGTGTCCCCACTGGACGGTGCCGGCCGGGAGCGATTCGAGCAGGACGCGGCGCAGCTCGCCGCGCAGCACCTCGGGGCGGCCTCGCTCGCTGTCGTCGTCGAAGAGGACGGCGCCGTCCGGGGCGAGGACGCGCGTCGCCTCGCGGCCCTCCAGGACGAGGCCGCGGAACGCGTCCGTCAGCTCTGCCGCCCGGAGCGCCTGCTGGCCGTTCTCCTCGTGGATGTCGAGCATGCCGCCCTGTGCGCGAGCGGTCGGGGAGGCCTCCGCCTCGTAGACCGTGGACGGGATTCCGTGGACGTGCAGGACGCGGGCGAGCGTGAGGCCGCCGAGTCCGGCGCCGATGATCGTGACGGGCGCCTGGCCGGGGGTGCGGGTCGCGGTGTTCATGGTGACTCCTTCGGGGCCGAGGCCGAGGGCGCCCGTGGTGACCATCGGAGCGACCCTCTCTGGTACGTCGTTCCAGTGTTGGAACAGCGCTCCAGAAATGTCAAGTTGGAACGGCGCTCCAGTCGTGCCAGAATGGCGGTATGGCAACGCGGACACGCAGGTCACAGCGGCGCACGGAGGCACTCTCCCGCGAGCGCATCGTCGAGGCCGCCGTCGAGGTGCTCGACGCGGCCGGCGAGGGCGGGCTGACGTTCCGGGTGCTCACCGAGCGGCTTGCCACCGGGCCCGGGGCGATCTACTGGCACGTGGCGAACAAGGGCGAACTGCTCGACGCCGCGACCGATGCCGTGGTCGCCGCCGCGCTGGCCGTCGGGCCCGGACCCGCCGGGGCCACGGACGCGCCGCAGGAGGGTGTCCACGCTGTCGCGCTCGGCCTGTTCGAGGCGATCGAGGAGCACCCGTGGCTCGCCACCCAGCTCGCCGCGCAGCTCGCGCGCAGCCCCTGGCGGTCGGTGACGCCGCGGATCTTCGAGAGCGTGGGCCGTCAGGTCCAGGCGCTGGGCGTGCCGGAGGACAGCTGGTTCACCGCGACCTCCGCGCTGGTGCACTACATTCTCGGCGCCGCGGGTCAGAACGCGGCGAACACCGCGAGCGGCCGGGAGCTCGGGCCCGACGCGGACCGCGGCGAGTTCCTCGACGGTGTGTCGAGGGCCTGGGAGGAACTCGACCCCGACGCGTACCCGTTCACCCGGGCCGTCGCGGACCAGATGCGCGACCACGACGACCGCGAGCAGTTCCTCGCCGGGATCACGCTCATCCTGACCGGGATCACCGCGGACCGGCCGCTCAGCACGTAGAAGGCGCGTCCACAGCGGTCGGTGACAAAAAAACCGCGGCACCCCGGGGACGGGGTGCCGCGGTCTTTGTGGAAGGAGTTCGCGCTCAGCCCGACTTGCGACGGAAGTTACGTTTCTGTCCTGCGGGGCCGCTCATATTCGTGACCTTGCCGCGCCCCTCTTCATGCGCCTGCTTGGCCTGCGAGGTCTTGGACTTGCGCTCCAAGGCCTCCTTGAACTTCGCGAGCGTCTCGTCCTCGGGGCGGTTGCTCTTCGGAGTTTCGGTCATTCGGTCCTCCTTGCGGTAGTGGACAGCTGTTGTGTCGGGAAGACCCGCCCCCAGGCTATGTCCTGCCCGCCCCGTGCGGTGCACCGATTGACCGGGCGGAGGGAAGGCCGACCTGGCCGACGGTGGTTCAGGCGGTGCTGTCCGGCGTCGGTTCGGGCTTCGTGTGCAGGATGTCGCGGGCCTGGTCCGCGGCGCGGGTGATGCTCTCGGAGACGAAATCGAGGAAGCGGGCGACGTTCTCCAGGCGGGTGGCGGCCGGGGTGCCGGAGCCGAGGACGGAGACGCCCTGCCGCGCGGTCTCGACGAGCTGCGCGGTGGAGCGGGCGCTGACCATCATCGACTGGTACCAGATGTCGTCGTCGACCACGTAGCGCTCGCGGCGGCGTTCGTCGCGCTCCCGGCGCACGAAGCCCTGGGCGTCCAGGAACGCGATCGCCTTGGAGACGGACGCCGGGCTGACCTGGAGGTGCCGGACGAGTTCGGAGGCGGTGAGACTGCCCGTGTCGGTGAGAGTGAGGCAGGCCATCACCCTGGCCCCCATCTTGGGCATGCCCGACGCCATCATGACGGTGGTGAACGCCTCCTCGTACGACCGCACCTCCTCGGCGTCGCGCCCGTAGGGCTGCGGGGTCGCTTCCGTCCCGCGGGGCGTGGCCTGCCGGCGCCGGTGCGCGCGGTGTTCGGTGGCACGGTGGGCGATCTCGGCGCGGTAGGCGGTGGGGCCGCCGTTGCGCATGACCTCGCGCGTGATCGTCGAGGTCGGGCGTTCGAGGCGTCTGGCGATCTCCGCGTAGGCGTGACCGTCGGCCAGTCCCAGCGCGATCTGCTGGCGTTCCTGCTGAGTGAGCCTGCCTCCCGGCATCGCGGTCTCTCCCTCGTGGTCCGTGCTGCCCTGACCTGCCCAGCATAGCGTTCACCTTCAGTCTATTGCAACGCACGTACTGCGGGTTGTTGCATTAGGCTCAAGACCATTGCAATGAAATGACCCTCCTCACCTGCAACGATGGGCTTTACGCGCAACGAATGTGTTGCCAGTACTGTGAATGCAACGTAGCTTTTCACTCATCGGAAACAGCGGGCCGAAGAGCCCGCACCGCAGACGAAGGAGAGCGTCATGCAGAAGTTCGACACCCCGGCCCCCGTCTCCACCATCCTGGACATCCCCGCGGGACTCATCCGGTTCATCGCCGCCGACCGCGCCGACACCACCGTCGAGGTCCGGCCCGCCAACGCCGCCAAGAGCCGCGACGTCAAGGCCGCCGAGCAGACCGACATCGCCTACACCGACGGCGTCCTGCGGATCCAGGCCCCGCAGGCCGCGAACCGGCTCCTCGGCAACTCCGGCTCCGTCGAGATCACCGTCCAACTGCCCGCCGGCTCCCACGTCGAGGCGAAGGCCGCCGCCGCCGAGTTCCGCAGTGTGGGACGCCTCGGCGATGTCGCCTTCGACGGCGGCCACGGCTCCGTCAAGCTCGACGAGGCCGCAAGCGCACGCCTCACCGGGCTCGACGCCGCCATCACCGTCGGCCGCCTGAACGGCCCCGGCGAGATCAGCACCCAGCGCGGCGACGTGACCGTCACCGAGGCCACCCGCGGCACGCTCACGCTCACCACCCAGCAGGGCGACATCACCGTAGGCGCGGCCCGCGGCACCTCCGCAGCCCTGGACGCCGGCACCGGCACCGGCCGGATCACCAACTCGCTCCACAACACCGACGGCCCCACCGCCGCCCTGAACATCCACGCCACCACCACCCAGGGCGACATCACCGCCCGCAGCCTCTGACCTCCGGCGACAAACCCCGCCCGCAGCCTCTACAAGGAGCACTCCTCATGAGCGACCCGGCCATCGCGGCGCACGGACTGCGCAAGTCCTACGGCGACAAGACCGTGCTCGACGGCATCGACCTGACCGTCCCGGAAGGCACGATCTTCTCCCTGCTCGGTCCGAACGGGGCCGGCAAGACCACCGCCGTCAAGATCCTCTCCACCCTCGTCACCGCCGACGCCGGCGACCTGCGCGTCGGCGGGCACGACCTCGCCACCGACGCCCAGGCCGTGCGGGCCGCGATCGGCGTCACCGGGCAGTTCTCCGCCGTCGACGGGCTGATC
>NZ_JBFAKV010000031.1:0-87461 GCF_040655895.1 Streptomyces sp. NPDC050264 | reverse complement strand
CTGCCGGGCCCCACGGTCTCTCCGGGGTACGAGAGAAACCATAGCCACAGCACGGACCAATGTCTACTCCCGCCAACACAGATTTTCGCGAGCACGGTGGTGAGGTAATCAGGCCCGACCAGTGTCGGCATGCAGCAGCGGCAGCCCCGGTGCGCAGCCGCCTGAGCGCCGGCCGGCACGGGGCCCACGCCGAGCAGCGTCGCCTTCTCCGCACCCAGCAACCGGTGACGTGTGCCGGTCGGCTGTGACCTCAGCCCCACCGGCGCGGAGAGAAACTTGCCCAACCTTTTACGACGGCCCGGTAATCGTCGATTCCGCGGGCACCCGCTCCCTACCAAAGGGAGGGTGTCTGTGAGTATCGGTGAGATAGCAAGATCGGCCCCAGAGCAGGGCGAGAGCCGGGAGGAAGCTCATGAGAGGGCCAACCGGCGCTGGGCGGAAGTCCTGCAGGAGACCCGCGTCGCGCAGACGGGCGTCCAGATCCTCTTCGGCTTTCTGCTGAGCGTCGCTTTCACTCCTCGCTTCGGCGACCTCGGCACCTTCGACACCACCGTCTATGTGACGACCGTGATCCTCGGTGCTGCCGCGACCGGCGTCCTCATCGCCCCGGTGTCCCTGCACCGGCTGCTGACGGGCCAGCGGTTGAAAGACGATCTGGTGAAGACAGCAGGACGGCTGATGGTCACCGGGCTTGTCCTCCTGGCCCTCACCATCAGCGGCACGGTGCTGCTGATCCTGCACGTGGTCCTGCCCGACCTGCTCGCCGAGATCCTCGCCGGCGGAATCCTCCTGTGGTTCGCCCTGTGCTGGTACGCACTGCCCATGTGGCTCAAGAAACGTTCCGCACGGCACCAACAGACCTCGCCCTGACGGGCTCTTCGCGCATACAGACTCTGGCGTGCAAGGCATCGCATATCCACCTGTTCCGCTTCGATATGACGTGTGCGCCCCTGGGTGACGGGCACGCGAATCGTGAAGGACGCCGGCGGCACACGCAGATGAAGGAGGTTTCGCCATGAGCGCTCCCGCCATGCCCCTCACGGAGCGCACGACCTGTTCGCAGGCACGCGCCGAGACCAGCACAGCCGTCCTCCCCCTGTGCGAGGGCATGCCCTATCACCAGGCGCGCCGGCTGCACGAGGACGCCCTGCTGATCGCCAGCGAGCTTGCGGCCAACGCGCTGCGCCACGGCGCCGGTATCACCCGCTTCAGTGCCTGCGTCCACGAACACGCCCTGGTGATCCAGGTCAGCGACCACAGCACCCGGCACCCGCACCTGCTCCCCCACGATCCGGTCATGCCCGACGGTTTCGGCTGGCTCATGGTGCGCCGGCTGGCCCGCTCCGTCTCGATCGAGCAGCACACCGGCGGCAAGACGATCATCGCCGTGCTGGCCGCCGCGCCCTCGTCCTGAGCGGGCACGAAGCTGAACGGGCTCGTAGAGCCACACTCCTCGCGCTATGACGCGTCAGAGGTGCGCAGTTGATCCAAGGCACCCTGCCGGTCGGCGGCGAGTGGCAGGAAAGTGTCGGTACCCGGTGATCTGCAGCAGACGCCGCACCACATCGTGCAACGGCCCGCACAGGACGAGGGGGCGCCCCTTCACAGCATGGCCGGAGCAGGTCACCAGGATCTGATTGAGGAAGACACTGTCGGCGAACGTCACCTGGGAGAGATCGACCAGGGTGGCGTCGGTCGCCACGTCGGAGAGGACCTGCGCGAAAGGGTCGACGACCTCCGTGAGGTCGTTCAGATCCACTTCACCTCGCGGGGTGACCACAGCCACGCGTTCCTGCTGGTCAACGCAGATCTTTCCGCTGCCGGACGTCATGGGCAGCACCCTTCCCCACAGCCGCTCCCGTAGGCACATTGCCCTGCGCAACTCCTGGGTGGCCTTGGACAGTTCGATACGGGCTTCCAGTAGCCGGCGCGGCACGTGCACGGGCCAGGACGTGTCCGGGGGAGGGCACGCTTCCTCCGTGACGCAGTACGCGGCCTCGCGGTTCAAGCACCGTCGGGTGCGGGAGATGGAGGACGTTGTCCAGGTCGGCACCATCGGCCTGATCGAGGCGTTGGGACTGGAACCTAGCCGACGTCCAGAGTGAAGGGGGAGGGGGTAGGGCACGAACATCGTCGCTAGGCCGCGGCAGGCTCAGGGCCTCACAGCGGTGAGCCGCTTCTCGAACCAGTGGTGGGCGTACGGTTCATCGTTGAAGGCGGGCACTTCGCGATACCCGCTGCTGCGGTAGAGACGCATGGCGGCCTCCAGGGCCCTGTTGGTGTCGAGCCGCACTCGATCGCTGCCGTGCCGGGCGGCGCGTGCTTCGAGCTCGGACAGCAGGCGCCGGGCCAGGCCGAGCCGCCGGGCACGGGGACTGACCCACAGCCGCTTGATCTCGGCGGGCGCGCCGGACGGCAGCTTGAGTCCGGCGCAGCCGACCGGCTCGCCGTGCAGCCGGGCCACGAGGAACAGACCCTGGGGCAGGCGCAGTTCGCCCGGATCGGGCAGCAGGCTGGCCGCGGGGTCGAAGCCGCCTTCGAAGAGATCCGCGAGTTCGGCAGCGTAGGACCGCAGACAGCGCACGGCGTCCCCGTGATCGGGGTCGAGCACTTCCAGGGAGACCACCGAGGCGGTCAGCAGGCGCTCCACCTCCGCCATGGCCGAGGTCAACTGGTCCCGTTGTACGGCATCGAGGGGTTCGAGGAGCGACGAGGCGAGTGCGTCACTCCTGTCGTCGAGATGTGCGCGCTCTCGTTGCCCGGCCTCGGTCAGGCGCACCGTGCGGACCCTCCCGTCGCGGGGGTGGGGTTCGACGGCGACGAGACCGTCGCCTTCGAGGGCTCGCAAGAGCCGGCTCACATAACCGGAGTCGAGGCCCAGCCTGTCCCGCACGCTGCGCACGTCCTGCACCCGTTCACCACCGAGCTCCCAGAGCAGCCGCGCCTGCCCATAGGGGCGCGCACCGCCCAGGTACTGGTCGTGCAGCACACCTACGCGCTCCGCGACCGCCCGGTTGAAACGTCGCACCCGCGCCACTTGCTCATCCTGCATTCTCTGACTCTAGTCAGAGAATGCACGGTGTCCAGGGCATGGCGAGTTGGCTGCCGATCAGCGAGATGGAGAAGGGGTCGGGCAACCAGGTGACCCGTGTTGAGCGTCCCTTCATTTCCCGGCCCGTAACGGCACCGGGCACCGCCCCTCCTCCGACCTGGAGAACAGCCTTGACGCACGACAACCGCGACCAGACCGATGAGCACCCTCAGGCACCGTGGTGGTGGGGCATCGGCCCGGTGGGGGCGGCTCTCCTCATCGTCATCGGTATCGCCTGGGTGCTGTGGGAGTTCCTGGGGTCCGGCGCCACGGGCGACGCGGCTACCGGCTACCAGGCAAGCAAGATCGTCGCCATCGGGCTCGTACTCTTCGGCACAGCCGTTCTGGAACGCTTCCGCAACCGTCGTTCGCGTGCGTACGAGGCGGAGGACCAGCAGAACGGCTAGGTCGTAGCCGTCCAGCGAACCGACGGTGCCGGGCCTCGACGCGGTCTCCGGCACCACGCTCATCGATCTCCAGCCGGTGATGGCGGACTCCCGCCCGCTCAGACCGGTTCCGTCGGCCCGTTCACAAGCGTCTACGAGGCGAGCGGGCCAGGCAGATACGGGTGATACCTAGTGCTGGATCAGGCCGTCGACCGGGACAGGATCGACGTGGCCGGTTGCCGGTAGGGTCTGGGCCAGGGAGAGGCCGACATCGACCAGTGAAGACCGGCGCAGGCCGGCGACGTCGGAGATCACGGTCCAGACGGACTCGGCAATTTCGCCGTTCGGCTCAGGCCGGAACTGGCCGCCCGTGATACGGACCCGGTAGAAGACGCCGACATTCTGATGCTCGACTCCCACACGGGCTTCGGCCGCGGGGATGACCCGTGAGTCCACGCCCAGCAGGCGATCCACCACCGCGGTGCAGCCTGTCTCCTCGGCGAACTCCCGGATCACAGCATCGAACGGATCTTCGCCGTGCTCGACCCGGCCACCCGGAAGAGTCCAGTTGCTTTCGCCCGCTGGTGGCACGTGACGGGCGAGCAGCACCCGCCCGTCCTCGACGCACACGGCATACGCCGCCAACCGAAAGCTCATCCTCGCACCTCCGCCCGGACCCTATCCAGCGTCCAAGAGCCGCGGGGCACTCCGCGAGCGGAGCCAGATCAACTTCCGCGCGGTGGAGCCCAAAGAAGTGCTTGCAAACAACCTGAGGGAGGCTGGCGCCCACTCGTACCATCGGCCCTTGCTCAGCCACCCGCAAGGCGACCGCGGCCGGTTCCGAGGGGTGTCTCCAGCTATCCGTGCTCGGAGTCCAGGTCCCCGTCGAAGTAGCTGTCGTGTCGCAGGCGGAAGTCCTTTTAGTTCCGCGCTGCTGCGCCGTGCCATCTCCCCGAACTGCTCGAAGTACTCCTCGCGCGGCGCCCCAGGAGACAACAGCATGAGCATGGACATCGGCTCGTCCGACACGTTCCTGAAGGCATGCGGCCCGCCGGGGGTACGTAGGGGAAATCTCCTTCGCGGCCTGTCACCCACTTCTCTCCGGCATAGAGCTCCAATTCGCCCGACAGGACGTAGAAGGACTCCGACTTGGCCCGATGGAAGTGCGACTTGGCTCCGACAGAATTGCGGCCCCACTCGACTTTGTACAGGCCGAATTCGCCGCCCGTGGACTCATGCCTGGCGAGATAGCTGGTCGTACTGCCGGACGAGGAGACGTCCGGCGGGGAGCCGCAGGGCGGAAGACAGCGATCACCTCTTACCGACCGCCGAGGTAGCGGGGCTCCGGGTAGTCGAGGCGCTCCAAATACGACACGGGGTACTCCTTCTCTCAGGTCTCCCCGCATCATCGTCCTCACATCGCCGCGCCCGGATCGGGCTTTCGAAGGGACTTGGAGACCCTGCGGCATGGGACCGAGGGCCTGGGGTCTGCTGCGAGAGGTGATCTTGATCCTTGATGATCATGTCCTGTGGGACGTGGAGATCCGACGAGCGGCCAGTGGGACCGACTTGAGCCGCTGTTGCCGCGAGGCATCAAGTCGGGCCGCGCCGGCATGGACGCGGCGGCAGCTGATGGACGGCATACGGTGGCGGACCCGGATGGGTGCTCCCTGGCGTGACGCGCCGGAACGCTACAGGCCGTGGGACCGGGCCCATGACCTGTTCCGGCACCGGCAGCGCGATGGCACCTGGGCCCGGATCGTCGCTCAGCTGCAGGCCGAGGCGGACGCCAAGGGCCTGATCACCTGGGACGTGAACGTCGACCCCACGGTCCGCCGGGCCCACCAGCACGCGGCTGGGGCGGCGAAAAGGGGGATCTCCAGAAGGAACCGCCCGGCGGGATCGCCGTCGAGCCGGCCGGCCAAGGGCTCGGACGCTCCCGGGCGGCCCGACCAGCAAGATCCACCTCGCCGTCGTGCAGGGTCAGCAGCCGCTATCGGTGGTGATCACCGCCGGACAGCGGGGTGATTCGCCTCAGTTCGAGCCGGTTCTGGAAGCGATCTGGGTGCCCCGGCCCGGAGCCGGCAGGCCGCGCGAACGGCCGGACCGGGGCCGGGCCGACAAGGCGTACGACTCCCGCAGCAATCGCGCCTACCTGCGCAGACGCGGGATCAAGGCCACGCCCCCGGTCCCGACGGACCGCGTCCGCAACCACCTCAAGCGCGGATCGCGAGGAGGACGGCCGCCCAAGTTCGACAAGCACTCGTTGAGGACCGCGACCAGCACGGTCACCTCGTAGCGGACCGCGAGCCTGTCATACCTCGTGGCTACGGCCCGGTGGCGCTTGAGGCGGTTGATCACGCGCTCGACCGCGTGCCGCTGCTTTTAGTCGCCCCCTCCGCACCCGTCAGAATCGCGCTCGCGACGACATCGACGATGCGCTCGGCGCGTGACGCGAGCGAGGGCTGGTCGCCGAGCCAAGCCAGCGCCGCCACCAGCGCGAACAGATCGGTGCCATCGATATCGGTCCGCGCGGCGCCCGCGGCCTGGGCACGGGTGAGGAGTCGCGCCCCGGCCGCCCGCAGGGTGACACACGATGCGTGGAGCGCGGACTCGGCGTCCTCGATGGCGGCTGCCATCAGCACGGTGACCCCTCGGTACTCGGTCGTCCAGGCGACACAGTCGCGCAGCCACGTGACGAGAGCGTCTTCGGGCGACTTCGACGTCTCGAGCTCGTCCGCCTGTGCCGTCAGCTCGTCGAAGCTCGTGCGGAGCAGGGCCTCGAGCAGCGCCTCGCGTGTCGGAAAGTGACGCAGCAGTGTCGCGAGCCCGACGTCGGCCCGGCGCGCGATGTCACGCAGTGATACGTCGACGCCCTGCTCGCCGATGGCGGCGCCCGCTACTGCGAGCACGTGGTCGCGGTTCTTCCTGGCGTCGGCCCGCATCTGCCCCTCTTGACTATCCGGATCAGTGGTCCATATATTCGGATCAGTGGTCCACTTATGTGGAGCGCTGATCCAGATGAGTGTATCCCGTAGCGTGAGCAGGAGAAATGATGCCGACACACACGATGAGGGCAGTCCGGCTCCATGAGCACGGCGGCCCCGAGGTGCTGCGTTACGACGAGGCTCCGATCCCCGAGCCGGGGCCGGGCGAGGTGCTCGTCCGCGTGCACGCGGTCGGCGTCAATCCGCCGGACTGGTACGTGCGCGGCGGGCTGACCAGCATGCCCGGGGAACCGGACGCGACGGTCAGTCTGCCGGTGATCCCGGGGACGGACGTGTCGGGCGTTGTCGAGGCCGTCGCCGCGGACGTCCACGATTTCGCCGTAGGCGATGAGGTCTTCGGTCTTCTGCGTTTTCCCAGCTTCGACGGCAGCGCGTACGCCGAGTACGTGGCCGCGCCCGCCTCGGACCTCGCACGGAAGCCGACCGGCATCGACCACGTGCACGCCGCCGGGGCTCCCATGGCCGGGCTCACCGCGTGGCAGTACCTGATCGAGGTCGGACACGATCGCCCCTCCCCCTTCCAGGAGGCGCGGCACCGCCCGACGACGCTCGACGCCGGCAAGACAGTGCTCGTCAACGGCGCCGCGGGCGGCGTGGGGCACTTCGCACTGCAGCTGGCGAAGTGGAAGGGCGCGCGTGTCATCGCCGTGGCATCGGGCGCACACGAATCATTCCTGCGTGAGCTCGGCGCCGACCAGTTCATCGACTACACGAAGAGTCGCCCCGAGGAACTCGTGCACGACATCGACCTTGTTCTCGACACCGTCGGCGGTCCCCACAGCAGCCGTCTTCTGCGCACACTCAAGCGCGGCGGCGCCCTGTTCCCGGTGTTCCCGGGCGAATTCGACGAACAAGAGATCGCGAAGCTCGGCGTCACGCTCTCGATCGCGCAGGTCCGCTCGAACGGCGCGCAACTCGCCGAACTGGGGCATCTGCTCGACGCGGGCACGGTCCGCGTCGCGATCGACAGCACCTTCGCGCTCGCGGACGCCCGGGCCGCGCACGAACGCGCCGCCCGTGGGCACATCCAAGGCAAGATCGTGCTGACGGTCGCGTAGGAACGAGCCGTTGCACCGAGGCATCCGGCGCGCGTCCGCGGGCCACCGGCGCGCCCCTTGCCCCCACCCTGTGGGCCTGCTCGGGCCAGGGCGGGGGCCGGTGGTGCGGTACTCGGGACAACCGGGGGCTGTCCGGATCAGTGGGCGAAGCCCCAGTCGAGCATCTTGGTGGCGTCGTCGAAGCACTCCTGGTCGGCGCCGACAATCGCGCCGACCAGCGTGCGGTTGTCCCGCTTGGCGGCGAAGACGAGGGAGTAGCCGGCCTCCGCGCCACTGCCGGTCTTGATGCCGAGGGCGCCGTCGTAGGTGCTCAGCAGGTCGTTGGTGTTGTTCCAGGTGTAGTACCGGGTGTGTCCGTTGGCCGCCGGAGCTTCGGCCTTGTACTGGGTGTTCTTCACGATGTCGGCGAACACCGGCTTCAGCATCGCGCGCTGGCCGAGCTTGGCCAGGTCGCGGGCGGTGCTGCGGTTGTCGCCGTGCGAGATGCCGTCGAAGGAGTCGAAGTGCGTGCCGGTCATGCCCAGTTGCTGCGCTTCGGCGTTCATCTGGTTCTCGAAGTCGGCGATCCGCGCGTCCTCGGTGTCCCCGGCGCCGAAACTGTCGGCCAGGGCCATCGCGGCGTCCGCACCGGACGGGAGCAGCATGGCGTGCAGCAACTGCTCGACGGTCAGCGTGTCGCCGACCTGGAGGTCGGCCGTACTGGCGCCGTTCTCCGAAACGTAGTCACGGTAGGACTGCTTCACCGTGATCTGCCGGTTCAGCCACTCCGGGTGCTTGAGCACCACCAAAGCGGTCATGATCTTGGTGGTGCTGGCCATCGACACGCTCTCGTCGGCCTTGGCCCCGGCCCACATCTCCCGCTCCTGGCTGCCGTCACGGGCGTCCAGCAGGAAGGCGTGGTCGGCTTTCGTGACGGGCGCGGCCTGGTCTCTGGTGGTCAGGGCACCCTGGTTCTGACTGGCAGGGGTGGCGCTCTCGGCGCTCGCCCGATCGCTGTCCTCGGCGGAGTGTGTGGTGTTGGAGGTGGCCGCCTCGGCGAGGCCCCCGGCAGTGATCGGCAGAACGGCCCCGACCAGCGCGACCGTCGCGATGCGGGCCCCCGTCCGGTGGAGCCGGTTGGGGCGGGCGTGGGAACCCATGAGGCATCCCTTCTCCCGGCGCGAAGGCGCCGGCTGGTAACGGAAAGTCATTGCATATCGAACCTACTTGCGCTGTGACGGCCATTTCAAGATCGCAATGTCATAGCCGAGTAACAGGGCTCACCAGCATGGTGATGTCGTGGAGACACCTGGTGGATCCTATGGGCCGCCCTGCACAGCACGACCTTCCGACTCCACTGCGCCACGACGTCACGTCAGCCGGTCAAGCCCCACGGATGCCCGGACACCCGTATTCCGCACTTCTCCATCCCGGCTCTCAACGCCCTCAGCGGAACGGCTGGTTGCGCAACACGGCGCCGGCCGATCCCGGCACGGGAACCCCGACGTCGGCATCGCGCCAAGCTTTACGCCGACAACGCCTACGACAACCGCGATCTGCGACGACGGCTCCGCTCGCGCTACATGGCACCACGCATGGCCCGCCCGCAGGGAGTTGAGACGTCGCGGATGCAACGCGGCCGTCACCGCCGGGCCATCGAAAGCAGCGCGACCTGCCTCGCCGACTGCCGACCCTCCCCCGCAGCTACGAGCGCCGGGCCGGCCCTGCCCCGACCTTCACCAGCATCGACTGCACCCCGCTTGCCACTGCGACTCGCCAATGAGGATCTCTTGCTTCGCCTCTACCGAAATAGCCGGAATTTTCGTTGTTCCGGTACGCCGCACACGGAAGCCTGCCGCTCGTGGAAATGTCCTCCATCGTCCGGCGTCCTGACGACGACGCCGCTCCGCTACGGGCGGCGCAGGCCCGGACGGCGTCCGGCCCGGCACGCCGATGGCCTCCGAAGCCCCGGGGCGTACTGCGCGCCCTGGCCGTGTTCGCTGCCGTACGGCTCACGGGCGTCGCCGTCGTCGCCGTGTTCGACCATGCCGTGGGGCGCTCCCTGTCCAAGACGTTGATGCACTCCTGGGATTCCAGGTGGTACCTGAGCATCGCCGAGCACAATTACGGGCACCACTGGCGCGAGTCGGCTTCCGGGCTACTGCAGACCGACTACGCCTTCTTCCCGCTCTACCCTGCGCTGATCAGAGCCGTCGCCACCGTGCTGCGGCTGTCCGTCGGCGAGGCAGCCTTGGTGGTCGCGTGGGCCGCGGCGCTGGCTGCGGCGTACGGCGTGTACGCGGTCGTCCATCATCTCCATGGCGTCGCCGTCGCCACCGTGACAGTCGCCCTGTGGGCCATGCTCCCGCACTCGGTCGTCCTCACTCTCGCCTACACCGAGCCCCTCTTCTGCGCGCTCGCCGCCTGGTGCCTGTACGCCGTGCTCACGTCCCGCTGGCCGACGGCCGGTGCACTGGCGGCGCTCGCGGGTCTGACCCGGCCCAGCGGATACGCCCTCGCGGCCACGGTCCTGGTCGTAGCCGCCTACGAGGTGGTCCGGCGACGCGGCCGGGTACCCGCCGGGCTGTGGGTCGGCGCACTCCTGGCGCCCGTGGGCTGGGTGGGGTACGTGCTCTGGGTGGGATCGCGCACCGGCGACGTACTGCACGGATACCTCAAGGTGCAGAGCGCCTGGAACTCCCGGTTCGACTTCGGCATGCAGGAACTGCGCTTCCTGCGCGGGCTGTTCATGAACGGCGGCAAGGTCGGCTACCCCCTGGCGCTGGTGATCGTCTTGGCCGGCGTGCTGCTGTTCGTCCTGCTGTGCCTGGACCGGGCGCCGCTCGCGCTGGTGATGTACGCGGGTGCGCTGGTGGCGTTGGTGGTGCTGGCCTCTGGCCCGTTCGCCTCCAAGCCCCGCTTCCTGCTGCCCGCGTTCCCGCTGCTGATCCCGTTGGCGCGTGCCATGGTGCGGGGCTGGTGGGCGCGACGGGCCCAAGTCCTCGCAGTGGCCGGGGCGTTGACCGCGATGTCCCTGACGTACGGCGCGTATCTGGTGGTGCTGGGCAAGCAACCTCTTTGACGGAGGCACAAGGGACTTCGGTGGTACGGGCGGTGGCGGAGGGCGTCAGCGTGGAGTGACCGCCGTCGACGGAACTTTTTGCGCAGCCGTCGCGTCTCTCCCAACGACCAGCCGGCGCACCACGATCGGTGTGTCGGCCCGCGACCGACACGGGGGAAATCATGCGTGTGCACAAGAGACTCGGAGCGGTGCTGGCGACGGTGGCGCTGACCGTCGGGATCGGCGCTGTGGCGGCTCCGTCCGCCAGTGCGGCACCCGGCTGTTGGACGAACGACGGCGGGATCAGGTGGTACTGCAACAACGTGTCGGGTGCGCCGGTGTACGGCATCATCGGCAACAACCACTCGTACCCGGACCCCAGCAAGATCGTCGGGTACATGTACTCCAACCCGAGCTGGTTCTACTGCAAGCTCGACGGCCAGGACTGGGTCGGCGGCCCGCACCCGACGCGCTGGCTGATGACCGTCGCGGACAACGGCCAGCTGGGCTTCATGAAGGACACCGCGATCTCCAGCGAGACCGATCCGGTGCGGAACTGCTGATCCCCGCCTTCATCGGCGGGTAGCAGGCCAGCAGGCGCACGGCCGCGCCGCCGTCTCCGGGCTGCAGGTAATTGCGAGTGCGTTCGAGAGAGAAGACCTCGGACATCGCACGTGCGGACAGGCCGTCGACGACGGGCCGTGCACTCTGCGTCCGGAGACGGGAGGACCCGGCCCGGGTGTGTCCGGGCCGCCCATGCGGCACGGCCCTTTCGGTTCGTCGTCATGCCACGCATGCTGCCTCGATCACGAACGCGGCATCGAACGAATTTGCCCGTTCAGGATTCTCCGGATGTGTCGGCAAAGACGCTCTACGGCACCAGCCACGCTCGTACCCTGTGGAACTGCACTCGGATTGGCGCATTTCCTGCCCGGGTTGGGGAAACGTGGACACTGCAACACTGCTCGGGCTGGGGGCAGCAGGGGGAACGGTGCGTGGCGTGGTGCACGCCTACGACTGCATGACGGAATGGCTGGCCGGACGGCGCCAACACCGGCTGGTCCCCGTGTCCTCAGCTGACGACCGGCCGACCTTCGGCGCGTTCTACGACGCGCCCGCCGAAGGCGTCGCCGCCGCCGTGCGTTGCCTGCTCGGCGCCGGAGTCGCCATGCTCCTGGGCACCTCCGGCCAGGTCAGTGGCAACTTTGCCGTGTTCGCCTCCGGCGCCTCCGCGCCTCTTGTCCTCGTTCAGCTCAAGAACTCCCGCCTGGGCGATGTCTTGCTGGGCGGCCCGTCTCCCCCGGCCCCGGACGGGACGGCCCCACCTCGCCTCGACGCACACGATGCGGTGCCCGAACCTGAACTGCCGCCGCAGCGCGGAGGCGACACGGCGTCAGTGGACGGCGGGAGCAGGCAGCACGGGCCGCCTCCCCGACCCGCGACCGAACGGATCCCGGACCTCTCTCGACGCGACCGCTCAACCGCAACCGACTCGCCCCTGGACGGCGCCCCATGACCTCGACAGGGCTGTTGCGGCGAGCCGCCGAAGCCACGGTGGGGCGCAGTCGCGGATGCGCAGGCCGCGAGCGCACGTGGACACGGCCACGCCGAGTCCCGTTCGGCCGACGGGCCGGGGCCGCGATCATCGGAATCCGCTCCTACGGACTCACGCGGCCGCCGCAAGCCAACACGTACCCACAGCCCCTCGCCTCGGCCGAACGCATCTGGGAGTCGGGCCGCCCCGCACCCGCCCGCACCGCACAGGCGCCCCGGCCGGCCAGGCTCCACGGCAGCACCACCCCGCCGACACTCATCATCACGGAGGACGGAGCGGATCCCCGCTCCTCGCCCGCCCCGCAACGAACGATCCTCAGTGACCACGGCCCGCGAAGCCTCGGGCCGTGGCTCTTCCTGGTCCTCGCAGCGGTGCTGGCCATCGTGGTCGGCTTGTACCCCACTGGTCTGCCGACCGATCCGCAGCGGCTCCATCAGCCGCCCTCGGACACTCCCCCTGGTGACGTCCCCGCCCCCTACGTCGGCACGTGGAATTCCTCCATCGACACCGCGACGGGTCGGAATCCGAGGACACTGGTCATCACCCAGGGGAAGGCCGGTGAGCGCGTCGTGATCCTCATCGCCGACGGGTCCGACGGCGAGGGGGGCACCTATCATTGCGTCTTCCAAGGAACGCTCACCGCGGTCACGTCCCACGCCCTGTCAGTGGGGCGCACACGCCCGATCGTCGCCGAGCCGTCGAGCGCGTGCAGCCCCGGAATCTCCTCGACCCTGAGCATCCTCGGGGATGGACGACTTCAGCGTCGCCTCAGGGATCCATCGGGAAGAGAACAAATCACCGTGTTCGGTCGCTCGGACTAACGGCTGGCGACGTCCGGTACGGCTGGCGCTCGGCGTCCGGCACTGCCACGGTCAGCAGGCGCCCTCGTCCTGCCAAGGGCCCCACTCGGCGGCGCCGGGCTTCTCGTTCTGCGTCCACCACTTGGCTTTCCAGTTGTGGCCGTTGTAGCCGGCCTCGGTACCCGCGGTGTACACCGCCGTCGCGCTCCACTGGGCCGTGCAGCCGCTGGCCGGCGGGGTCGGGGTACCGGTCGAGGGCGGCGTCGTGGCGGGCGGCGTGGCACCGGCGAACTCCACCGAGTACGTGGCGAAGTCCCACGCGTTCTGCGCGACGCTCGAGCAAGTGCCGGAGGTGCGGCCTCCGTTGTCGGGTGGCGAGCACTGGCGGTCGCGGTTGAGGGACCAGAAGGTGAACCGGTCCATGTGATGACTCGTCGCGTAGCCGAGGACCGTCTGGAAGTCGGCCTGGGTGAACATCTCGCCCGTGTCACTACGGCCGTTCATTCCGGAGAAACCCTCGTGGGCGTAGGCGGTGGCCTGGTCCCAGCCGAAAGTGGACTGCAGGATCTGGTTGAAGTTCGTCAGGGCGCTGGTCTGCGAGGCCGCGCCGTTGAAGCCGCCGTCGAAGGGCATGATGGAGAAGTTGTTCGGCGTGAAGCCCTGGGACTTCGCCTCCAGCAGCATCTGCTTGCCGAACCAGCCGGTGCCGTCCGCCGTGCCGGCCGTCGTGACGGAGACGTAGAGGCCGGGGTTGTTCTGCTGCAGGATCTTGGCGGCGCCGATCTCGTTCTTGATGGCCGCCGTGTTCTCGTACTCGGGCTCCTCCAGGTCGAAGTCGATCGCACGCAGACCGTACTTGGTGATGACCTGCTGGTACGCCGCCGCGGTGGACGCGGCGTCCGAGCAGGCCTGGCCGAGCTTGGTGCCGCCGTACCCGCCGATGGACACGGAGACGTCACCGCCCTTGGCACGGATCCTGTCGACCACCGCTTTGACGGCGGTGTCGGAGGACACCGCGGCCGTGCCGTCCCATGTCGGCGAACAGCCGCCGCCGTCGGGCGCCAGGACGAAGGCGAGCTGGAACGCCTTGAGCCCGGTGGCGTCCATGATGGCGCCCGCGTCCGGCGGGTCGTTGTCGAGCGGCATGAGATAAGGGGCCGCCGCGTACCAGCGGCTGCTCAAGTCGGCTGACGCGCCTGCCGCGTTGGCCGCCATGAAGGCGGTCGTGGCGAGCGCGACGGTGGTGACGGCGGTGGCTGCGCCAAGACATGCGCGGAGTCGTCTCACTCTGTGCCTCCTGCTCGGGGGGGAATTCGAGTCGGGACAGCTTCGTGAGAGTGCGAGGACCACGTCAACGGATTGGACTGGACCAAAGCATGCTTTGGACTAGACCATGCAATCTCTTTGCCTACGGATGTCCCGCCGCCGCGGTCGGCGACACGGCTGATGCATGGCGGTGTGCCGATCGGGCACCCGGGGGTTTCGCACAACCTCGTGGAGAGGGGGTTGTCATGTCGGACGAATGGGAACAGGAACCGGCTTCGGAGTCCCGTGTGGCCATGCTGCCGGACGGTCTTGTGGTGTCGATCGAGGTAGAGCCAGGGACGTCGCAGGACGTCGTGGCCCTGCTGGCGGTCCAGGCGTGGCAAGGGTTGCCGGAGCCCGACGTACCCAATGACTAGGCCGCAAGGCTGCGTCGGGGAAACCGACAAACGATGCACGTACAGACCGGGCCGGTGATGGTCAGGTCCGCATGACGGAGGCCCGTCGCCCGTGGGCGACGGGCCTACGCGGCCACGGTCAATCGGACTCCTCTTGCCGGGTGAACTCGGTGATCAGGTCCTTCACCGGGTCGTTGTCGGAGTCGGTCCCGTGGAACTCGCTTCCTTCAGAGGCTGCGGCGTCGGCGCTGCGGGGGAACATGGCCTGCTCGTACGCGGTGAGCGCGGTCTCGATGTCGTCGGGGTACGCGGCGAGGGCCTTGCCGAGTTCCGCGCCGTCGAGCATGGCCAGGTTGGCGCCCTCGCCGTTCGGCGCCGACAGGTGGGCCGCGTCACCGAGCAGGGTCACCCCCGCGACTCGGTCCCACCGGTGCCCGGTCGGCAGCGCGTAGAGGGGACGTAGGGTCGGCGGGCTGTCGGCGTCGGTGATCAGCGCGGTGATCTCCGGCGCCCAGCCGTGGAATTCCTGCGCGATCCGCGCGGTGGCCGCGGCGGCGTCGGCGAAATCGATGGCGGCGAACCAGTCCTGCGGCTCGACCAGCCCCACGTAGGCGTGCAGTGTGTTGCCCTTTTCCCGGTGCGCGAAGATCTCCCTGCCGGGCTTGAGCGCGATCATCGATCCGTCGCCGACCGCTTTCGCGGCGGCGGGGTGCCGGATACCGGCGTCGAACAGGTAGGTGTCGACGACCGATTTGCCGACGTACTCGGGCGTGGCGGCGGAGAGCAACGGCCGCACCCGTGACCACGCGCCGTCCGCGCCGACCAGCAGGCCGGTGACGATGGTGCCGCCGTCGGCGAACGTCACCTCGTGGCGGCCGTCGCCGAGAGTACGGGTGCCGCTGACCTTGTGCCCCCACCGGACGGTGTCGGCCGGAAGTGCGTCGAGCAGGATCTGACGCAGCTCGCCGCGCTGCACCTCGGGGCGTCCCCCCGTGCCGTCGTCGGCCTGCTCGTGCAGGACGGTCCCGTCCGGGTCGAGGACCCGCATCGCCTGGTGGCCCTGCAGAATGATGGCACGGAACTGGTCCATCAAGTCGGCTGCCTGGACGGCGAGTTGACCGTTGTAGTCGTGGATGTCGAGCATCCCGCCCTGCGAACGCGCAGCCGGGGAGGACTCCGCCTCGTAGACCGTGGCCGGTATTCCGTGGACGTGCAGGACGCGGGCGAGCGTGAGGCCTCCGAGCCCGGCGCCGATGATCGTGACATCAGTGGTCATGGGAGCTTCTTCCTGAGCGTCGACCGCCGGGCGGACACCCGGCAGGTCACGCCGGGAGAGCCGTTCCAGGGAGGCCGGGACGGTGCTGGTGGCCGGCGCCGTTGCTGTCCGGCGCCGACGAACAGCAATCTCCCGGCAGCCATCGACAGACCACCGACAGATCACCGACAACGGCCCCGCCGCTTCGATCACAGAGCTGCCGGCGGCATGCCGCATCGACCGGTCCGTGAGCCGGCGGTTACGCCGTTTCCGTCCTCTCGATGGCGTCGCGCAGGGCGTTCTCGACCACTTCGGTGAGGGCGGGGTGGATCCACAGAGGTCCTTCGGCCACGTCGTGGGCGCTGATGCCGTGGGCCATGGCAAGAACCAGGGGCTGAATGAGCGTGGCCGCCTGGGGACCGAGCACATGCGCCCCCAGGAGGCTGCCCGTGGTGCGCTCGACGAGGACCTTGCAGAACCCCTCCTTGTCCTCCAGCGCCCATCCGTAGGCGACGTCCGCGTAGTCGCGGCGGCCGACCACGAAGTCGAGGCCGCGCTTCCGTGCCTCTTGCTCGGTGAGGCCGACCTGCCCGATCTCGGGGTGCGCGAAGACTGCCGAGGGGACCGCGTCGTAGGACATCTCGCGGGGCCGGTCGAAGTGGAGGAGATTGTGGGCGACCACCTGTGCCTGACGGTTGGCGACGTGCTTGAGCGGAGGTCCGCCGTCGGTGACGTCCCCCAGCGCCCAGACACCGGCGGCGCCGGTGCGCAGCTGCTCGTCCACGGTGATCAGCCCCTGGTCGTCGCAGGCGATCCCGGCCTTCTCGACGTGCAGTGAGTCCGCGTTGGAGCGGCGTCCCACCGCGACGAGAAGCATGTCCCCACGAAGGTGTGTGCCGTCGTCGAGGGTGACGGTGAGATCGCCCGGAGAGCCGTGCACGCCGGTCGCCTCCCGGCCGAGCCGCAGATCCCAGCGCGGTCGCACGCTCTCCGTGTAGGCCCGGGAGATCGATTCGTCCTGCGGGGCCAGCAACCGTTCCTCGTGCTCGATGACCGTGATCTCGGCACCGGCCGTGTGGAAGACGTGCGCGAGTTCGGCGGCGATGTAGCCACCGCCCACCACGATCAGCCGGGCGGGCACGGTCGGCACACGCATGATCGTGTCGGAGGTTTCGTAGGGCAGCCCGGACTCGGCGATCGCCGGAGGAACGACGGGACGGCTCCCCGCCGCCACGACGATCCGGTCCGCGGTGACGCGCTCACTGCCGGACTCGGTGTCGACGAGGAGTTCCCTGTCGCCGGTGAACCGTGCGTGCCCCCGGTAGACGGTCACCCATGACGTGTCGCGTCTGCCCTGCTCACCCTCCCGGGCCTGCGCGTCAAGACGGCCGAACACCCGCTCCTGCACCTGGGACCAGGAGACCCCGTCGAGCCGGGCGTGCACGTCGTGCCGCTGACTGTCCCGGACGGTGTCGGCGACGTCCGCCGTGACGGACAGCATCTTGCTGGGAATGCACCCCGCGTTCAGGCAGGTGCCCCCGAAGGGGGCCTCGGCGACGATCGCCACGTCCAGATGCGAGAAGCGGTCGTCGACCACGGCGTTCCCGGAGCCCGCACCGATCACAACAACGTCATGGTGTGTCATGGAGGATCAGTAACCCTCACCGTGCCGTTCATACCCACTGCACCACCCCGCCGCAGACGCAGCTGGCGGTCGAGTTCGGTGCGGACCTCGGTGGGAAGGCTGCCGCTGAGGCTCCACTCCGTCAGCAGTGAGGCCACCTGGCGCAATTTGGTGTTGGTGCGCTGGGAGACCTCCCGCACGACGTCCCAGGCGTCGGCGGGCGACACGCGTGCGACGGCCATGACGATGCCGATCGCCTGGCCGATGTCCTGGTGCGAGGCGACCGCCTGTTTCAGCTGGACGACCTCTTCCTCCAGCTCCGCCACCTTCGCTTCGGCCTGTTCCAGGCGCGGGGCAGCGGTGTGCCTCGGTACGTCGGACGTCAACTCTTGCCTCCGGGATCTCGGGGGGCAGCGGCCTGACTTTTGCCACCACCGTCCCTCTACCTCAAGAGGTCGGCAACCCTTCCGCCGGTCCTTCAGTTGTCACCGGCGACAGGGTGCGCGGCGAACGCCTGGGTCTGGCTGCTGTAGACATCGAAGATGCCGTCGGAGGCGGTCAGGGCGAGCAGCCTGCTCACGGTGGGGTGCGGGGACACGAGGATGAACTTGCTGCCCGCTTCGTGCGCGCGGCGGTGCAGACGGAGCAGCGCGTTGTACCCGGAGGAGTCGCAGAACGCGACGCGGGACAGGTCCATGAACACCGCGGGGTGCCGGGTGAGAAGCTCGCCGACCTGGGTGTAGAGGCCCGTCGCGGTGTGCATGTCGAGGTCGCCCTGGGCGCGCACCACGACCCGGGCGTCCTCAGATTCGTCGATGGTCACTGTCAGGTCGGTCATGAGCAGTTCTCCGGTACGGGTTCGGATGGATCGTTGACGTTTCTACGGTGCTGCCGCCCTGACTCGCCCTGGGGGTGTGCGCCATGATCGACGAGTTCCCCGTCCGCACGGACCGAACCGGAGCCTTTTGCCGCGGGGTCAAGGCTGCTCCTCCCTGAGGTGCTTCAGCCCGTCCTCCCAGCGCTCCCGGCGCTTCGCGTCCGACTGCTCCCACCAAGCGACACCTCGTTCGCCGAGCGCGGTCTTCGCCAGCTGGACCCGGGCGCGTGCCCGGCCCTCGGCCGCGGAATCCTCCTGCCGCAAGGCGTCGCGCACCGCCCGGCGCGCCGCCATGAGGTGCCGTCGAAGCTCCGCGGCGACGTCCTCCGGCAGCAACGGATCCGTAGCCCTCCACTTACGGCCCTTGATGACGACGTAGTGCCCTTCGTCGCTCGGCTCACCGCCGCTCTTCGTCTGCACAGGACGAGTCTGCGCCGGACACACCGCGCCCGTCGGCAGGCAGGCTTCGGCCCTCCGCGCGTCGCCGCCCCACCTCGGCGGTGGCCAGGAGCGTCGCGTCAGTACGGCAGGTTCTGGCGCGTGCGCAGCGTCCAGCGCCGTTCCGCGTAGGCCAGGTCGTCGCGCCACAGTCGTCCTGCTACCGCACGCATCAGGGGCCGTAGCGCGAAGGACGCGTGCCGCGCGACAGTGAAGCCGTGGCGTTCGGAAGTGGCGATCAGCGCCTCGACGACCGCTGTCCGTGGCGCGTGGTGCCCTTCGGGGGTAAGCGGGGTCGCGTGCGTCTCGACCACCGAGTCACGTCCCTCGCCGTCGGTGATGTGCATGACGACGGTGCGGGGTTCCGGCGCCGTGAAGACGGCGCGGACCGGGACGACCAGACGCGAGGTGAGACGGAACGAGACCTCTACGGCGAACGCGTCCTCGGCCGTGTCTGTGTCTGTGCCTGTGCCTGTGCCTGCGGCGTCGCCCGGGGGGCTGCCGGTGACCCGCAGGTCGACGAACGAGTACGGGTGGAACCAGGCGCCGTGCCAGGGATCGAGCCGGTTGGCGACGACGTCTTCTGGTTCGCAGCGCCCTGCGCCGGTGTAGACGGCGTGGACGGAGCGGGCCGGGTTCGGGCGCGGGGGGACGACGGGCCTGTCCAGCGGCTGCTCTTCACCGGCGCCGTCCAGGCGAACCCACATGAGTACGCCGTCGTCGTGGACGGGCAGGGTGCGCCAGCCGGGCTTGCCTTCTGCGCCCAGGCTGAGGCCGTGCCAGTGACAGACGAGGGCGCCGCACCGCACGGGGCTGTCTTTGAGGGGGGCGCCCAGGTGGGGGCAGGCGCCCGGGCCGGCGGCCAGGTCGCCGTGGGCGTCACGCCAGATGACGAGTTCGCGGCCGGCGACCGTGCGCCCGAGCGGGGCTCGGCGGGGCACCTCGTCGGCGGCTCCGACGACGTACCAGTTGCCCGAGGGGCGTGCCTGGGCTCGTTTCAGCGCGGCCTCGATCACCGCGGGGCGCGCTCCGCGCCAGGTGGGTTCCTGGTTCTCCCACGCCGGCGGGTTCCTGCGCAGGGTCAGCGGAAACCGTGGTGACCCGGGCTGCCTGCTCATGCCGCCCCCTGGCGCACGGGCGCGGCCGGCTTCGTGAGCGCAGGCGCGGGGCCGGCTTCGCCGGGGCGCGGGGAGGATCCCATCGGCGTGGAGCGATGGCTGATCCGGGCGTGCACGATCCGGGCGAGGCCGTCCAGGGCCACGACCGCGCGGCGGCGCCGGGAAACCACCGCTCGCCGGTGCAGCACGCTGTACCCGTCGTCGGCGACGGCGTCGAGGATGCCGGAGTAGAGCACGAAGGCGCTGCGGACGCAGGGGCGGGACACCGGGGCCAGCAGGGCGATGCCCGGTACCGCCTGCCGGTAGATGTCGCGTGTGAGTGCTTCGAATGCCTTGAGCGCGCGTGTGATGCGGATGTCCCGGCGGCAGGTGTCCCGGCTCCACTGCAAATGGTCCCGGTCGACTCCGTGCGCGTGCAGCAGGTCCGCGGGGAGGTAGACCCTCCCTCGGTCGAGGTCTTCTCCCACGTCGCGCAGGAAGTTGGTGAGCTGGAAGGCCACGCCGAGGGCCGCCGCGTAGGGTTCGGCCTCGGTGCGCGGCACGGTGGAGCCCAGGACGGGAAGCATCTGCAGTCCGATCACGCCTGCCGAACCGTGCATGTAGCGGCACAGGTCGGCGTAGGTCGGATAGTCCGTGACGGTGAGATCATCGCGCATCGCCGTCATGAAGTCGTGGAAGTGGCGTGGGTCGATCGCGTAGCGGTCCGCGGTGTCGGCGAGGGCGTGGACGACGGGTTCGGTGCTGCGTCGCGTGCTCAGGCCCTGCCGCAGGCTGGTCGACAACTCCTCCAGCGCGGCGGCGCGCTCCGGGCGGCCCAGGCGGCTGCCGTGGGAATCGACGATGTCGTCCGCCCAGCGGGCGAAGCCGTACAGCGCGTGGACGGCGGGGCGTCGATGGGCGGGGAGCAGCCGGGTGGCGAGGAAGTATGTCTTGCCGTGGCGGGCGTTGAGCTTGCGGCAGTAGGCGTAGGCGTGGCGCAGGTCAGGGTCGGTGATGCCTGCGGCGTCGAGTTCTCGGGCGGTCACTGGGGTGCTCCTCCGTGGGTCTTGAGGATGCCGTGGGCGCGGGGCGCCGGAGCGGTGCGGGTTCCGGTGATCCTGGCGGCGGCGAGCTTTCCGGACAGCAGGACCGTGGGCACACCGACTCCGGGCGTGGTCCCGCAGCCGGCGAGTACCGCGTTCGCGGTGCCGCGGACGAGGTTGCGGGGACGGAAGGGGCCGGTCTGGCCGAAGGTGTGTGCGGCGGAGAACGGGGTGCCGGCCGCGTGGTTCTGGGCGTGCCAGTCGGCGGGGGTGACGAGGCACTGTTCGTCGATGGCTGTGCCGATGCCGTCCAGGCCGCGCCGTTCCAGTTCGGTGAGGAGCTGGTCGCGGTAACGGGGTGCCAGCTCGCCCCAGTGCGCGGGGCCGGGACCGATGTCGGTGTTGGGGCAGGGCGCCAGGATGTAGTGCAGATGGCGCCCGGGGGGTGCCAGGGTGGGGTCGGTCGCCGTGGGCCGGGTGATGAGGAGGGAGGGGTCGCTCATCAGGCGGCCCTGGCGGGTGAGTTCGTCGAACGTGCCGTGCCAGGCGGCTCCGAACGAGATGGTGTGGTGCGCCAGTTGGGGCCAGGTCCGGTCGGTTCCGGCGTGCAGGATCACGGCCGAGGGGGCGTGGCGCAGGGGCAGCGAGCGGCGCGGGGTGCGGCCGAGCAGTCGGTAGGTGACGGGGAGGTCGGGGGTGAGGACGACGGCGTCGCAGGGGATCCGCTCGGTGTCGGTCACCACGGCGGTGACGCGGTCGCCCGTGCGCTCCAGGCGCTCCACGCGCCGCCCATAGCGCAGTTCGGCGCCGGCCGCCTCGGCCGCGTCGGCCATGGCCTGCGGGAGCGCGTGCATGCCGCCGCGGGGGAAGTACACGCCGGCGACGGTGTCCATGTAGGCGATGACCGCGTAGGCCGCCAGGGCGCGGGCCGGGGGGACTCCGGCGTACAGGGCCTGGAAGGAGAAGACGCGGCGCAGGCGCTCGTCCTTGATGAACCGGCCGATCTGGGCGTCCATGCGGCCGAAGCCGCCGAGCGCGGCGAGGCGGGCCAGGTCGGGGGTGAGCAGTTGCAGCGGCGAGTCGAAGTTGGTGTCGATGAAGTGCTTCATCTGCGCCTGGTAGAGGCGGCGCAGCCAGTGGCGCAGGCGCACGTAGCCGGCTGCCTCCCGGGGTCCGGCGAAGTTCTCGACGGCCTGTTGCATGGCGGTCGCGTCGGTGTGGACGTCGAGGGTGCTGCCGTCGGCGAACGAGGCCCGGTAGGCGGGGTGGAGCGCGATGAGCTCCACGCGGTCGCGCAGCCGCTCCCCGACCGCGGCGAAGGCTTCGTCGGCGAGGTGCGGCATGGTCAGCACGGTCGGGCCGGTGTCGATCCGATAGCCCCCGCGGATCAGCCGTCCCGCGCGGCCCCCGGGCTGCTCGTCGCGTTCCACCAGGGTGACGCGGCGGCCCGCGCCGATCAGGTGGAGCGTGGCCGCCAGGCCGGACAGGCCCGCGCCCACGACGACCACGTGATCCGTTTTCCCGCGTACGGTCCTCACTCGGCCGCTCCCTCGAATGACCCGTGTACGGTCCTCACTTGACCGCTCCCTCGACTACGGCGGTCGACCGGCCGCGGTCCTCCTCGGCCGGCGGCTCAGGAGCCCCGGCCGCCCGGTGCATCAGGGTCTGCAGGCGGGCGCGGGCCACCGGGTCGAGTGGGGCCGTGTCCAGCTCGCGCATGCTCTGGGCGATCAGGCGGCCGACCTTCTCCTCGACGCTCCGCCGGGCGCCGGTGCGCTCCAGCACGTGCCGGACGTCGTCCAGATCGGTCTCGTCGAAGTCCGGCCGGCCCGGGCAGCTCTCCAGGACGTGCAGTGCCTGCCGGTCGCCGTCCTCTTCCGCTCGCGCGTGGGCCAGGGCGAGCAGGTAGGTGGGTTTGCCGGTGCGCAGGTCGCCACCGACTGGCTTGTCCCGGCGAGAGGGGCCGGCGAAGGCGTCGTCGAGGTCGTCGCGCAATTGGAAGGCCAGTCCGGCACCCCGGCCCGCCGAGCACAGGGCGCGCAGGGTCGTCTCGTCCGCGTCGCCCAGGATCGCGCCGAGCTGGAGGGGGCGTTCCACCGTGTAGCGGGCGGTTTTGAGGCAGGCGGCGGTGAGCGCCTCGCCGGGAGACCTGGTCCGCGTGATCTCTCCGCGGACGTCCAGATACTGCCCGGCGACCATTTCCATGCGCATGCGTGACCACGTCTCGCGGACCCGGTCGGCATGCCGGCCGGGCAGGTTCGTGGCGGCGGCCTCGTCGTCTGCCCAGGCCAGCGCGAGGTCGCCCACGAGAATGGCGGCGGATTCACCGAACCGGTGGCGGCTCGCTCGCGCCGATGCCTCGTACTGCGCGGCGCAGTCGACGTGCAGGGCGGGTCGGCTACGCCGAGTGGCCGCCTGGTCCATGACGTCGTCGTGGACCAGGGCGCAGGTCTGCAGGAGTTCCAGTGCCTCGCACAGCTGGAGGGCGGCGTCGATGCGCTCGTCGTCGGGCACGCCGCAGGCACGCATGCCCCACCACAAGAACTGCGGTCGGACGCGCCGTCCGCCGCCGAGCGTGAAGCGGGCCAGGCGTTCGGCGACGTCGGCGCCGAAGACCGCGTCGACGGCGGTGGCCTGGGCGACGCGACGGGTCAGCAGCCGGGTCAGGCGGCGTTCCACGGTCTGGGCCACTTCGGCGTCGATCCGGCGCACGCGCGCGGACACCGGCGTGCGGCCGTTGCGCACCGGGGGCCCGTGGCCCGCTCGGTCCGCCCCGTCATGTTCCGCGACAACCGTGGTGGCGCCTGTTCCCTCATCGGTGGGCATGTCGGCTCCTTTTGGGGTGACAAGGGCTGGCAAAGTGCTGTGCAGGGGCTTTCCTCGTCTCCCACGTGATCGGATGCACTGCGCCGCGGCAACCTGAGCAACGCCGCTCTCCGCCTGCTTCCGAACGCGGTCCGGATCGACCGATCGGTGCATCTGTGACGGGTTGCGGAGCGGAAGGGCTTCACGGAGCAAGCGGTCTACATGCCGGAGGTGGGCGTGCGGTCGGACGTGGTGATCATCGGCGCGGGCGCCGCAGGGCTGTCGCTGGCCGAGCAGTTGAGTGACGCGGGGCCGTCGCTTTCCGTGCGGCTGGTCCAGGCGCCCTCCGGCCCGCTGCGCCCGGCGCCTCGGACGTGGTGCTTCTGGGAGAACGGGGCGGGCCGCTACGACGAGGCCGTCACCGCGGCCTGGAACCGCATGCGGGTGCGCAGCCCCGACGGGCACCTGGTGGACGCGAGCACGGGCTCTGTGCGGTACAAGATGATCCGCTCCACCGACTTCGAAGCGGTGATCGCGCGACGACTGACGGACCGGCGGGGACTGACCCGCACGGAGGCGACGGTCGAGGCTGTCGAAGGGACCGCGGACGGCGCTCACGTGCTGGTGCGCACTCCCGATGGCCGGCCCGAAAGCCTGCCCGCGCGCTGGGTGTTCGACTCACGGCCGCTGGGGAGCCTCCCCCGGGCCCGCACGACCCTGCTGCAGCATTTCCGCGGCTGGTTCGTGCGCACACCGCGGCCGGCCTTCGACTCGGGTTCCATCGAGTTGATGGACTTCCGCACCCCTCAGCCGGAGCGCGGGCTGGCCTTCAGCTACGTACTGCCCACGAGCACCCGAACGGCGCTGGTCGAGTACACGCAGTTCTCGGCGTCGGTCCTGTCGGGAGACTGCTACGACCATGCCCTGCGGACCTATCTGCACGACGTGCTGCACATCCGTGACTTCCACATCGAGGCCCGCGAGGAAGGCGTCATCCCCATGACAGACGCTCGGTTCGCGCGCCAGAGCGGGGCGTCCGTCTTCAGGATCGGCGCGGCCGGCGGCGCCACGCGGCCGTCGACGGGCTACACCTTCACCGCCATCCAGCGCCAGACGTCATCCATCGCCGCCGCCCTCCTCGCGGGGCGCCGTCCGGTGCCGCCGGCCCCGCACTCCAGGCGGTCCCACGCGATGGACGCGATCCTGCTGCAGGCCCTGGCGAGTGGCCGGCTCGACGGGGCCGCCTTCTTCACCCGGCTGTTCTCGCGCGTTCCCACCGAGCGGCTGCTGCGCTTCCTGGACGGCGCCACCACGTTGTACGAGGACCTGTCCATCGGGCTGCACAGCCCGGTGCTCCCGTTGTTGCGCAGCGCCGTGTCGCTCCCCACCCGCCCGCTGCGCCCCTCCCCCACGCCCTGACGTGCCGAGGTTCCACCAAGGAGAACCATGCCCACCCTGCGCGATGCCCCGCTCGCCCGGGCGTTCGACCACGCTGCGCGCAGCTACGACATACTCGTGCGGGCCAATCCCGGCTACCACGCCCACCTGCGGCGTTCGGTGCGCCGCCTCGGCTGCTCGGGCCAGGGGCGGGGTCTGCGTGTCCTGGATCTGGGATGCGGCACGGGGGCCTCGACCGCCGCGCTCCTGTCCGTCCTGCCCGCGGCGGAGATCACCGCCGTGGACGCTTCGGCCGGAATGCTGGAACAGGCCGCGGCCAAGCGTTGGCCCCCCGGCGTCACCTTCGTCCATACGCCCGCGGAACGACTGGCCGAAGCGGAGGTCAGCGGCCCCTTCGACGCCGTCTTCGCCGCCTACCTCTTCCGCAACACAGCCGACCCGGACCAGATCCTGTCCTCGGTGCGAGGCGTGCTGAAGCCGGGGGGCCGACTCGCGGTGCACGACTACACGCTCAGCGGCCGCCGCCGCCATCGCGCCCTGTGGTCGGCCGTCTGCGCGGGGCTGCTGCCCGTCACCACCGTTCTGGGGGACGGGGCCCTGTACCGGCACCTGTGGCGCAGCGTCATCGAGTTCGACACCGCCGATGTCTTCGCCGGCCGGCTGTCAGCCGCGGGATTCGCGCAGGTACGCATCCTGCCGTTGCCCGGCTGGCAGACCGGTGTCACGCACACGATCGTCGGCCGGACAGCGGACGAGAGGCCGCGCGGATGAAGCAGCAGCACCGTCTGCCGCCGGGCGCACTGGACCGTGCGGCGGTCCGTCTGCCCGCCGCCCCCGGGGCGTCCGAGGTCACCGGCCCACCTCCGTCGACGGTCGTCATCGGCGGGGGGATCGCCGGTCTCGCGGCCGCCGTCGCGCTGGCCGAACGCGGGGTGCGGGTCACCCTCTACGAACGCGAGGCCACACTCGGCGGGCGGCTGGCCGGCTGGACCACCCGGCTCGCCGATGGTTCGACCGCCACGATGAGCCGTGGCTTCCACGCCTTCTTCCGCCAGTACTACAACCTGCGCTCCCTGCTGCGCAGGACCGATCCGCGTCTGGAGAGGCTGACGCGGCTGCCCGACTACCCGTTGTGGCACGCCGACGGGGCGCGGGACAGCTTCCGGCGCGTCCCGCGGACCCCGCCGTGGAGCGCCGTGGGCTTCGCCCTGGCCAGCCCCACCTTCACCCTCGGGGACCTGCCGCGTATGAACGCGCGGGCCGCTCTTCCGCTCATGGATGTACGCGTCCCGGGGGTCTACGAGCAGTTGGACGGGGTCAGCGCGCACAGTTTGCTGGCTTCGATCCGTTTCCCCGAGGCCGCCCACCATCTGGCCTTCGAGGTGTTCTCGCGCAGTTTCTTCGCCGATCCTCGCCGGCTCTCGGCGGCGGAGATGGCGTTGATGTTCCACATCTACTTCCTGGGGTCGGCCGAGGGACTCCTGTTCGACGTGCCCAACGACCCCTTTCCGACCGCTCTGTGGGACCCGCTGAGTCACTACCTGGAGAGCCTGGGCGTCGAGATCCGGGTGTCCGAACCGGTCGACCGCATCACCTCGACCCCGGGCGGCGGCTTCCGCCTGGACGCGGGGAGTCACACGCACGAGTACGACGCGTGCGTTCTCGCCCTGGACACCGGTGGTCTGCGGCACCTGATCCGGAGCAGCCCCGGCCTGGCCGACGAAGGCTGGTACGCCCGCGTCGCACAACTGCGGACCGCGCCTGCTTTCCTTGTCTCCCGTCTGTGGCTCGACCGGCCGGTCGCCGCCGACCGGGCGGGTTTCCTCGGGACCAGCGGCTACGCCAACCTCGACAACGTCAGTGTGCTGGAGCGGTGGGAGCACGAGGCGCGGAACTGGTCGCGCCGCACGGGCGGGTCGGTCGTCGAACTGCACGCCTACGCACTCGCGGAGGACACCGATCGACCGGCCGAGCAGAAGCGCCTCGTCGACCAGTTGCACCTGCTGTATCCCGAGACACGAGAGGCGCGCATCATCGATTCCCGGCACGAATGGCGCGAGGACTGCCCGCTGTTCGCGGTGGCCGGATACGACTCCCGCCCCACCGTGCGCACGTCCAACCCCCACCTGATGATCGCCGGCGATCTGGTGCGTACCGGACTACCGGTGGCGTTGATGGAGCGGGCCGCGACCAGCGGCATGCTCGCGGCCAATGCGCTGCTCGCTCAATGGCGGCTCCGGGGCCACGAGTTGTGGACCGTGCCCCGTCGCGGACGGAATGCTCCCCTGCGGCGGCTCGCGCGCTGGGGCACGGCGCCCGAACCCGGGGGCGCACCGCACCCCGGTCCTTGAGTGCGTGCCGAGTCGGGGTCAGCGGCAGAAGTAGATGTGCGTGGTCGTCCCCAGGGCAGGGGCGCTGTGCACACGTACCAGGTCGGCCACCACGTTCACCAGCAGGAGCCCGCGCCCGCCACGCTGCTCCCGGGCCGGCAGACGGCGACCGGCGAGCGGGTCGTCGAGGAGTCCGGCGTCGTGGACCTCGCAGATGACATACGGGTCCTGGGACCAGATCCGCAGCGAGCCCTTCCCGCCCCCATGCACCACACTGTTCGTCGTCAGTTCGGCGACGGCCAGCTCGAAGTCGTCCAGGCGGGACTCGGGCAGGCCGAGGTCGGCCGCCCAGCGGGTCGCGTGCTGGCGGACGGCGGCCAGCGTCGCCGCCGTGTAGGCCATCGCCACCGCGCCGAGCGGTGCGCTCAGCGGCTGGTTGTAACGGGCGACCAGGGCTTCCGGAGCGTAGGCCGCGCTGTCGGCCTGGGTGCCGGAGCGGATGACCGTGGGGTGTGTGGCGTAGGCGTCGGCCAGGACCGTCTCCTCCAGCCCCGTCGCGTCGTAGGGGCACAGAATCGTCACTTCACGATCTTGGAACGCCAGGTTGATCAGTGCCTCGTGCTGCACGCAGGCGGGATACTCGGCCTCGGTGCGACCCGCCCAGATCGGCTCGCCGATGATGCGCGGCCGCCGCCGGGGATGGCTGTCGGCGAAGGCGCGCAGCACCCGGGGGATGATGCGCCCGGGGTTGCGACCGGCCCGCGTCATGTCGAGGAGGCGCACGTTCTGGGCCTGCTCGCCCAGTTCGGCGCGGATGAGCGCGAGGTTGGCGGCGGGCACCGCGACCGCCACGGGGTCACCCGCGGCCAGTCCCTCCTTGACGAACGGCACGGTGCCCGCCAGGTACTCCTGCTCGTCCCGGTAGAACAGCGCCGGATGGTCAAAGGGTCGGGTTGCGGACACGGTGCTCATGCGGCGGCCACCTCGATGGCGGACAGGTCGGGCCAGAACAGTTCCAGCAGACGGCTCAGACTGCGCGGCGGACGGTCGAGAACGAGGCGCCGGCCGCGCTCCAGGCTCTGGGCGGCGACCGCCAGCGCCTCGGCCCCGGCCATGTCGACGAAGGTCACCGCCGAAAGCTCCAAGTAGTACGAGTCCCCGTCCTGCCGGACCAGGCGCTCCAGAGCCCGCTCCCACACAGGGTACGTGGGCAGACAGACCTCCCCGGCGACTTCCAGTCCAGCGCGGCTCGTCATGGGGTGGAACCGTAATCCGGCCACCCGGGTGCTGCCTTCACCCGTCAGCGAATGCCCCGTACGCGGCTCGGTCACCTCGCTCCCCCACTTTTCTGCGATGCCATGGACTTTACCCCGAGGCCCGCACACCCCACCCGCCGCCTGATCGACTCGAGCCCGGCGCGCGAAAGGGCTCAGCGATGCCCGGAGCCACTGCTCAGCGTCTTCGCGAGCGCCTGCGCCATGGCTTCCTGTCCCTTGGCGTTGGGGTGTGCGGGAGCGGCCGGCGAGGCCGGGCTCAGCGGCTCGATCCAGCGATCGGCGGGCGCCTTGCACATGTCGTGTCCCACCGTCGGACCGTATGTGTCCACGTAGTCGGCCCGGTTCAGGAGCGCCACCGCGCGCAGCATGACGTTGAGGCGCTTGCCCGTGTCCCGCAAGTACGGGAAGTCCTTCGCGGCGAAGGGGACGATCGGATAGCAGCCGGTGCCGTCGTCGGGCAGGAGGTCGGGGTAGCCGACGACGACCACCCGGGCGTGGGGTGCCTTGGCGTGCACCGCGCGCAGCACCCGCGCGACCTTGGGTGCCGTCTGGAGGATCTTCAGCGTCAACTGGTCGTAGCCCGCGGCCCCGTAGTACTGCTGACAAGGGTTGCCGGACAGGTCCTTCGAACCGAGACCCGCACACGTGCTGATGATCGAGCCGAAGCCGACGTCGTTGCCGCCGATCTGCAAGGTGACCAGGTCGGTGTCGCGTTTCACCGCGTCCAGTTGGGGTCCGTTGGTCCCCTGCGCCTGCCACATCTCGGTGGTCGTCGCGCCTCCGCAGCTGACGTCCGTGAACGACGCGACCCGACGCGCTCTCGCGGTGATCGACGGGTAATTGTGGTCGGACCGGGCGCAGTTCGCGTCGACCTGGAGAGGGATCGCGGGTCCGGAGGTGTAGGAGTCGCCCAGTGCCACATAGGTGGACCGGGGCGTTCCATGCCGCTCCCCCGCCGCGGCGGAGGCTGTCCCGGTGACGCCGATGGTGAGCGCGCAACTGCCCAGCACAGCAACCACCTTGGCGGTACGTCTCCTCGATACGGCCTCGCCCGGACGCGTCCGACGCATCATCATGCCCCTCCCCTGAAGCCCTGACAGTCCACGGAACAACCTCGCCTGTATACCGGCCGGTAGAGCGTTTGGACCAGCACTCGGACGAACTCGGCCGGCACTCCGGCAAACCAGGACCCGCGCCTCGCACCACGCCGATCCGCATGCGGGCTGGTTCGAGTACGGCATCACGGTGGGTGCTGGGCATCGGGGCAAGGGTGACGCCGCGGAAGCTGTGGTGATGCTGCTGCGCTTCATGATCGCCGAGCGGCGCTGTCACACATGCCAGACGCGGATCTTCGCGGAGAACGAAACATCGCTCGCCTTTCATCGTCGGCTCGGCTTCGTCGAGGAGGGACGCCTCCGCGATCACGTCTTCTTTGCCGGTCGGTACCACGACCTCGTCGTGACGGGCATGCTCGCCGACGAGTTCGCGGAGCAGCACCCGGTAAGCGGGTACCGGTCTTGCGTGCCGGACACTCTCTCGGTGTGATCAGGGTTCGAGGCGTGGTGCCCTGGAGCGGGCGGCGCCGGTGTCGTCGATGCGGTGCTCGCCCGCGCCCACCGTGACGGGCGGGCAGCGCGGCAGTTCGACGCGGCCTGGGCAGCCCACCGGGAGGGTGACCCGTATGCAGGCTGCAAGCCTTAGGACAGATCGTGCGCGTCGAGGGCCCTCTCTGCGGCCCGAAGGTGGTCCGCGACCGGGCCGAACGAAACGAGGCCGCTGCCTGCGCCTGCCAACTCCGCGCTGGCGGCGGTGAGTTCGTCGCGGGCGCGGCGCAGGACCGGCTCGTGCCCGACGGCCGCCGCGGCTCGGGCGAGTACGCACCAGAGCGCCTCCTGGAGGAGGTCGTGCGGCGGGCGGGGGGCGACGGTGAGTGCGCGCCGGGCCTGCGCCGTGGCGCCGGACGCGGCCAGGAGAAGGGGGTCGAGCCACGGCCGGTAGGGACCGGGGTCGAGGCTCGCGAAGTCGTCGGGGTCGGGCAGGGCGTCGCCGCGCATGACCGGGACCAGCGCGACGAGGACGGCCGCTCCCCCGGCGAGACCGGGCATACCCCAGTTCGCCGTCGTGTCGAGAAGCTTCGCGTACCGGGGGCGGGCCGCCGCCCAGCCGTCCGTCTCGCTCGTGCGCAGGGCTCGGTACCAGGACGTGAACACTCCCGCGAGCGGCCGCTCGTTGCGATGCGCGAGCCGGTCGATCTCCTCGGCCTCGGTGTCCGCCGCCGCGAGGTCGCCGAGCCCGGCACGGGCCTGGAGGCGGATCAGGCGCCCGAGGACTTCGTGACCGGGCAGCTGGTGGTCGGCGGCCGTCCGGGCCAGTTCACCGCCGAGCTCGTCACGGCGTGCGGCCGCCCCGCACGTGGCGAACGACTGCATGAAAGCACCGTTGAGGGCGAACGTGAGCAGCGC
Organism: Streptomyces sp. NPDC050264; assembly: GCF_040655895.1. Lineage (NCBI taxonomy): Bacteria > Bacillati > Actinomycetota > Actinomycetes > Kitasatosporales > Streptomycetaceae > Streptomyces > Streptomyces sp. NPDC050264. The sequence continues at coordinate 56,256 of NZ_JBFAKV010000031.1, read as the reverse complement.
GGGATCCGCGAGACCCCGGGCGAGACGCACGGCCTCCTCGGCGGCGCGTCCGGCACGCAGCCGCCAGGGTTCGGCGGCCGGTGCGTCCGCCGCCCGGGGAAGAGGCGCGTCGGCGGCGGCGTCGCCACGTGACTCGACCGCGACGACCGACAGCAGCCGGGCGCGCAACGCCGGCGGTCCACCGGGGCCGAGGCGTGCGGCGGCACGGGCGGCCGCCCGGGACAGCTCACCGGCTTCCGCGGGGTCGTCAGCTCGGGTCCATACCGCCGGCACGTCATAGGAGCCGATGATCCTGGCCGCCAGCTCGTGGTCACCTGTCGTCTCGGCCGCAGCGACCAGCTCCCGCCGGTGCTCACGCGCCGCCTCCAGACCGTCGGCGCCGATCACCGCGAGGTCCCGCAGCAGGCCGGCGGTGGCGTACAGCCGGGCCGTGGAGCGGGCGGGCACCGAGCGCTCCCACGCGGCCGACGCCCGGTCCCAGACACCGTCCGCCACTCCGGTGGGCTCGGTGGTGGGGCCGGCCGTGCCGTTGAGGATGCGCGCTTCGATACGGGCCAGCGCGGGCCCGGGGCCGGGCCCGGCGGGCCCGCCGGTGAGGGCGGTGCGGGCCTGACGCAGGCTCTCCAGGGCTTCACCACGCCGCCCGGACCTGTCCAGCGCGGTCGCCAGCAGAGCCCAGCCGTCCTCCCGCTCCGGGTGCGCGGCGACGTGGGCCCGCAGGTCGGCGACGGCGTCGCGGGCGGCGCCGGTCGCCAGCAGGGCATCGGCGCGCCGCTCGACCGCGTCGAGCCGCAGCGCCTCCAGTCGGGCCTGTTCGGGGGCGGCCCACGCGGCACCGGGAAAATCCGCCAGGACCGGTCCCCGCCACCGGGCGAGTGCCTCGTCCCACAGGCCGACCGCCGTGTGCGGTGGTGCTCCGGCGGCCCGCGAGGCGGTGTCCTCGAACTGCCAGGCGTCCACCGCCTCGCGTCCGGCGCGCAGGAGATAGCCGGGGCCCTCGGTCACCAGCAGACGGGACGGCTGCCGGGGAGGACGTCCTGGTTCCAGGGCGCGGCGCAGCGCCGCCACGAAGGTGCGGACCGCGCCGACGGCGCCGGGCGGGGGTTGGCCGCCCCAGAGATCCGTGACGAGCCGGCCGACCGGCACCACCCGGTTCCGGGCGATCAGCAGCCGTCCGAGCACCTCTCGGTGGCGGGGCGCGCCGAGCGGGAGCGGTGTTCCGTCGATGTCTGTTCCGTGGACGTCCCAGGCCGCCACCGGTCCCAGTAGTCCGAACTCCACGCCCACGGCACGGTCCCTTCGCGGGCGGCCCGTTCTCGGAGGTGCCGCGTGCTCACTGATCGATCGCTGATCCGGGGCCCGCACTCTGGCTGATGTTCCCGGACGGCCGGACCGCCGGATCCGGAACATCCACTCTGCCACGAACCTCAGGAGTCCCCGTGACACACCCGAGCATTCCCGGATTCACCGAGCACCGCGTACGGGTCGCCGACGACGTGACGCTGAACGCCGCCGTCGGCGGCACCGGCAGCCCGGTCGTGCTGCTGCACGGCTTTCCCCAGACGCACCTGATGTGGCGGCACGTCGCCGCCGACCTCGCCGCCGACCACACGGTCATCTGCCCCGACCTGCGTGGCTACGGCGCCAGCGACAAGCCGGCCGAAACCGGCCCGGAGAGCTACTCCAAGCGGACCATGGCCCGGGACATCGTCCGTCTCGCCGCCGAGCTGGGGCATGACCGCTTCACCCTGGCCGGGCACGACCGCGGTGCCCTGGTCGCCTTCCGCGCCGCCATGGACCACCCCGACACGGTCTCCGGGGCGCTGTTCCTGGACATCCTGCCGACCCTCGACATGTGGGACGCCCTCGGCGGGGTCTCCGGCGCGGTCGGCTTCCACCTCTATCTGATGGCCCAGCCCCCGGGTCTGCCGGAAGAGATGATCCAGGCGTCCGCCGACACCTTCTTCGCCTACTTCCTGGACGCGTGGACCAACGCCCCGGACGCGATACCCGCCGACATCCGCCGCCACTACCTCGACGCCTCGGCGGCGGCCGTGCCCTCCATCGTCGCCGACTACCGCGCCTCCGCAGGCGTGGACGTGGACCACGACGCCGCCGACCGCGCGGCAGGCAGTCGGCTGGCCATGCCGGTCACCGTCCTCCAGCAGGACTGGGGCGCCTCGCTCGGTTACCACGCCCAGGGCCTGTGGCACGCCTGGGTCACGGACCTGCGGCATCAGACGGTCTCCTGCGGCCACTTCATGGCCGAGGAGGACCCGAAGCTGATAGCGGAGGAGATCCGGGCCCTCGCCCGGCGCTGAACCACGCACGTCAATGCGGCATCAACAGTGGCGATCACTGTCATGTCCCTGATAGGCAAGACGTCATGACGTCGCGTCAAGTGAGGACGGGCACGGCAAGGGCGGGGGCCACCGCGGCAGCCCTCGCACTGCTGATCGCGGGCTGCGGGAACGGCGACCCTGGCGGATCCGGTGACGGGAAGGGGGGCCGGGTATCCGTGGCCGCCCTGCCGTTGGCGGACTCCGCGGCGCTGTACATCGCCCAGGACCGCGGGCTGTTCAAGAAGGAAGGGATCGATGTCCGCATCCAGCCCGTCCAGCAGAGCATCCAGGCGCTGCCCGCTCTGTCCAAGGGCCAGGTCGACGTGATCTCGGGCGCGAACTACGTGACCTTTCTGCAGGCGTACGAGAAGGGCACCCTCGACGCGCGCATTCTCGCGGAGGGCGTGCGGGTGACGCCGCACATGATGGACGTGCTGGTGCCGAAGGACTCCCCCATCAAGAACGCCGCCGACCTCAAGGGCAAGAAGGTCGCGGTCAACATCCTCAACAACATCCAGACACTGACGCTGAACGCGATTCTCGAGAAGCAGGGTGCCGGCCGGCCCTCCTACCGGCAGATCGCGTTCCCGCAGATGGCGCCTGCCCTGGAGAAGGGCCAGGTCGACGCGGTGCACGTGGTGGAGCCTTTCGACAGCGCGATCCAGGACGACTTGAAGGCCCGGGTCCTCGTCGACGGCGGTTCGGCACCCGTCGAGTCGCTGCCGATCAGCGGCTATCTCACCACCGCGCAGTACGCGAAGAAGCACCCGGACACCGCCGCCGCGTTCCGACGCGCGATCGCGGCCGCGTCGAAGATCGCGGCCAGGGACCCCTCGGCCGTTCGCGAGCAACTGCCGAAGTACACCAAGGTCTCCGCGGCTCAGGCCGATTCGATGGCGCTGCCCTCCTACCCGGCCACCACGGACCCCGGCGAACTGCGTCGCCTCACCGAACTCATGCATGAGCAGGGGCTCTTGAACAAGGCCGTCGATCCGTCGACCTTGCTCGTCAAGTGACCGGCCGCAGCCGTCGGGACGTCGGACTCGGCCTTCTCGGCGCGCTGTTGGCGTTCGGCGCGTGCGAGGCGGTGTCGCGGGCGGGCATCGTGCAGCGCACGTATCTGCCACCCGCTTCCACTGTTCTGGCACGCGCTGTCGGGCTGGCGGGCGACCCGGCGTTCCTCGACGGGCTCGGTGCCACGTTGCGTGCCTGGGCGCTGGGGCTCGCCCTCGCGTGCGTGATCGCGGTACCGGTCGGCCTGTTGCTCGGGAGCCTGCCCGTCGTGGACACCGCGGTGCGGGCGATCGTCGAGTTCCTGCGGCCGTTGCCGTCCGTGGCGCTGATCCCCTTGGTGTCGCTGCTGCTCGGCTCCGGCGCCGAGACCGAGGTCACGTTGATCACCTATGCCTCGGTGTGGCCGATCCTCTTCAACACGATGTACGGCCTCGGCGAGAGCGAGCCGCTGGCCAAGGACACGCTGCGCGCCTTCGGTTTCGGTCGGGCGGCGGTGCTGTTGCGCGTCGAACTCGCCGGCGCGGCACCGTTCATCGCCGCCGGAATCCGTATCTCGGCGGCCGTGGCGCTCATTCTCGCCGTGGCGACGGAGCTGTTGTCCGGGTTCGGCGAGGGTCTCGGGATCTTCATCGCACAGGCTCAGTCGGCCACGGACGGCACGCGGGACGTACTCGCCGGCGTGGTGTGGGCAGGAGCCCTCGGCCTCGTCGTCAACAGCGCGCTGGTGTGGGGGGAACGGCGATTGTTCCCATGGACCCCGGAGCGGCGGGCGGCGCGGTCGTGACGGACGTACTGGCACCCGGACAGGCGCGGCCCGCGCTCGGGGCACTGCTGCGCTGGCCGGTCCTGGCCGTCGCGGCCGGCGCCTGGGAGGTGGCGGCCCGAACCCACGGCAGCGTCTTCTTCCCGCCACCGTCGCGCATCGTCCGGCACATGTACGACCTGTGGTTCTCGGGGCCGGCAAGCCATCTGTTCCTCACCGACGCCGCGTTCGACACCATCGGCCCGAGCCTCGGCCGGATGCTGGCCGGCTTCATGCTCGCCGCCGTCGCCGGGATCGCCCTGGGCGTGGCGATCGGCCGCTCCCGCCGCGCGTACGCCCTGTGCGATCCGGTGCTGCAGTTCGCGCGCGCGGTCCCGCCGCCCGCCCTGGTCCCGGTCCTCGTCGTGGTCCTCGACTTCGGTGCGCCGATGCAGATCGCGTCCATCCTGTTCAGCGCCGTGTGGCCGGTGCTGGTCAACACAGCGGAGGGCGCCCGCAACACCGATCCGCTGCGTCAGGAGGTCGCGGCCGTCCTGCGGCTCACCCCGGCCGAACGACTCCGGTACGTGATCCTGCCGTCCGCGCTGCCCCGGATCTTCGCCGGGCTGAGGCTCAGCCTCTCGCTCGCGCTGATCCTCATGGTCTTCTCGGAGCTGCTGCCAGGTACCGAGAACGGGATCGGTTTCACGCTCACCGACGCCCAGTCACGTTCGGACCTGCTGACCGTGTGGGCGGCGCTGGTACTGCTCGGCGCCCTCGGCTATCTGCTCAACTCCGCCCTGCTGGCGATCGAGAGGCGACTGCTCGGCACGAGGAGAACCGAGGAGAAGGGTATGAGGACGGACGTGTGGAGGGGCATGTGGAAGGCATGAAGAGAACGGTCCTGGACGCGGCCGTCCAGCTGATGCGCGATACCGGGATGACCACCGTGTTCGGGAACCCCGGCTCCACGGAACTGCGCATGTTCCGTGACTGGCCGGACGACTTCACGTATGTCCTCGGGCTGCAGGAGTCCTCGGCGGTGGCCATGGCCGCGGGGCACGCACTGGGCACGGGGCGCGCCGCGTTCGTGAGTCTGCACTCGGCGGGCGGTGTCGGTCACTCGCTCGGCGCCGTCTTCAACGCGTACCGCGACCGGGTGCCGTTGGTGATCGTCGCCGGTCAGCAGGCGCGCTCCCTGATCCAGCTGCGCCCGTTCCTCGGCGCCGACGAACCCGACCGGTTCCCGCGCCCGTACGTGAAGTTCGCCCGTCAGCCGGAGCGCGCCGCCGACGTGCCTGCCGTCCTCGCCGAGGCGCACCGCGTCGCGATGACACATCCGCGCGGGCCCGTGTTCGTGTCCGTGCCGGAGGACGACTGGGACCAGGAGGCCGAGCCGGTCGAACCCCGCGCGGTGCTGGGCGGGTTCACCGCGGCCCCGGAGGCGCTCGCCGCGCTCGCGGCCCGCCTCGACGGCTGTGCGCGGCCCGCGCTGGTGATCGGGCAGGGCGTGGACGACGAAGCCGCGCTGCCCGAGGCCGTGGCGCTGGCCGAGCGGATCCGTGCGGGAGTCTGGATCAGTCCGCTCTCCGGCCGCTCGGGCTTCCCCGAGTCGCACCCGCTCTTCCAGGGCTTCCTGCCGCCCGTCGCGGGCCGGTTGGCCGCACGACTGGAACCGTACGACGTGGTCGTCGCGCTCGGGACGCCCCTGTTCACGTACCACGTGGCGGACGACAGCCCTCCGCTGGCGCCGGGCACCGAACTCTTCCACCTGGACTGCGACCCGGCCCAGGCGGCGTGGCTTCCCACGGGCACCAGCCTGATCACCACGCTGCGCCCCGCCCTCACCCAACTCGCCGCGCTGGTGAGCCGGTCGGACCGCGAACCACCGGCGCCGCGCGAACGGCCCGCGCCGGTGAGCCCGGACGGAGACCTCACGCCCGAGCTGGTCCTGGACGAGCTGCATCGCCGGCTCCCCCGCGACCGGGTACTCGTCGAGGAGGCACCCAGCCACCGGGACGCCCTCCACGCGCGCGTGCCGGTCGATCTGTCCGGCGGATTCCTCACCGCGGGCAGCGGTGCGCTCGGCTGGGGCCTGCCGCTGGCCGTCGGCCGCGCGCTCGCCGACCGGCGGCGGTTGGTGTGCGTACTGGGTGACGGTTCGGCGCTGTACTCGGTGCAGGCACTGTGGACGGCGGCCCGGCACCGGGCGCCCGTCACGTTCGTGATCCTCGACAACGGCGGCTACGGCGCCGTGCGCGCGCTCGGCCGCCGGATCGGCATCACGCCCGTGCCCGGCACCGACATCGGCGGCGTCGACTTCGCCGGACTCGCCACGTCGTTCGGCTGCTCCGCGCACTACGCGGACCGCCCCGACGACCTCGCCGACGCCCTGGACCGCACCGTGACGACGCCCGGCGACGACGACGGCCCGCTCCTCCTCCACCTGCGCGTCACCGGCACCGACGGCGTGCTCTACGAACCCTGGGCCAGGTGAGCGCGCCCATGCTCCGGCTCGACTCCGTGAGCCAGTCGTACGGCGAGCGCCGCGTCCTGCACGACGTGTCCCTGACCGTGCCGAACGGCCAACTCCTGTGCGTCGTCGGCCCGTCGGGCTGCGGAAAGTCGACGCTTCTGCGCACGATCGCCGGGCTGCTGCCCGTACACGAGGGCACGGTCACGATCGACGGCACCCCGGTCGCCGGCGTACCCGACCGGCTCGCCGTCGTGTTCCAGGACTACGGCCGCTCGCTCCTGCCGTGGCTCACCGTCCGCGACAATGTGGCGCTGCCACTGCTGCGCCGCCAGGGCCTTCGCCGGGCCGAGCGACGGGCAGAGGGCGAACGCATCCTGGAGCGCGTGGGCCTCGAGGGGTCGGCCCGCCGTTACCCCTGGCAGCTCTCCGGCGGCATGCAGCAGCGGGTCGCCATCGCCCGCGCCCTGGTCGTCCGCCCCTCGCTCCTGCTCATGGACGAGCCCTTCGGTTCCCTGGATGCCCAGACCCGCGAGGACCTGGAGGACCTGCTCCTGGAAGTGCACCGCGCCGACGGCACCACCATCGTGTTCGTCACGCACGACATAGACGAGAGCGTGTACGTAGGAGATCGCGTGGTCGTCCTCTCCGCTGGCCCGGACTCCCGCATCGCCCGCGATCTGCCGGTCCCCCTCCCGGCGAAACGCGACCAGATCGCGACGCGTGGCCTTCCGGAGTTCGTGACACTGCGGGCCGAGGTGGGGCGGGCGGTGCGGACCCCGGGCCGGGCCTGAGCCGTGTGACGCTTCCCGACGGCTCCTCACCTGTGCGGGCGGGAGCCGGGCGCCGGTCGGGGCCTGTCGTCGGCGATCGCGTCGACCGCGTGGCTGGCGGATGCGTCGGGCGGGGCCTCGCCGGCCGCGAGGTGTTCCAGGACCTCCGCGAGCTCGTTGCAGGCGTTCTGCACCGATCGTCGCGTTGCCCGCTGTTCGGCGACCATCGCGGACAACAACAGGGCGGTCAGCGCCGTGGCACCGTTGAACGCCTGGAGCTTGACCATGACCTCGACGGCGGACAGATGCTCGAACGCGCCTCGCTGTGTGTTCGCCGCGAACGTGGTGAGCACGGACGCGACCAGGGCGCAGACCATGCTCCCGGCCAGCTGGAAACGCAAGGCCGCCCAGATCAGCAGGGGAAACACGAGAAAGAGCAGACTCATCCGGCTGAGGGCGGCCATCGGCAGCAGAATCACGACGGCGAGAGCCAGACACACCATCTCCGTCCAACCGGCTCGTCGGAGGCGTCCCGCGGCTCCCACCAGCACGAGCAGGACCGGAGTGACCAGCAGGACGCCCATCGCGTCGCCGACCCACCAGGCCAGCCACACCGACCAGAACTCGCCCGTCTGCAGTCCGCCCGTCAGTACCTGCAGCCCCACTCCTGCCGTGGAGCTGACCAGCATGGCGCCGAGCCCACCGAAGACCAGGGCGAGCCCGTCCCGCAGCCGCGAGATGTCGAGCCGGAAACCGACACGGCGCAGGAGCCACATGGCGCACAGCGGGCCGATGGTGTTGCCCGCGACGGTGAGCAGGGTGCCGATCTGGGGAGTGGTGAGGGAGGCGATGACGAGGAGCGACCCCAGGGCGATTCCGGGCCACACCCGCACGCCGTACACCAGCAGGGCGGCGACAGCGACGCCGGTGGGCGGCCAGATGGGTGTGACCACCACTCCCTCGACGACGACCCGGCCCAGCAGGCCGAGGCGCCCGGCCACGTAATAGCAGGCGGCCACGGCCAATGCCTTGAGGACCGGCTCCAGGGGCAGCCGGACCGGCCGAGTCACCAACACAGCAGCCATCACACACCGGCTGCGGCCACTCGGCCATGCGAGCGCCCCTGTCCGTGTTTCTGCGTGACTGCCCGAAGCCGCACGCCCCGGTGCCGTCTCGGTCGTGGAGCGGACGCCTCACATGGTGCCACCGTCGTGACCGACGACCAGGACGGCGGCGTCGTCTTCATGCCCCACCGTGTCCGCCAGCTTCATCACACCGTTGGCGAGGGCGTTGATGCCGAGCCCCGCGGCGGCGGTGACCTCGGCGAGCCGCCTGACCTGCTCCAGGCCGTCGTCGAGGCTCAGCGACGGCCCCTCCACCACCCCGTCGGTCAGCAGCACGAAGACTCCGCCGGCGGTGAGCCGATGGCATGTGACGGGGTACTCGGCGCCCGGAAGCACCCCGAGCGGGGGCCCGCCGTCCCCGCTGTCGACGCCGGAGCGCCCGTGGGCGGTCGCCCAGATATGGGGAATGTGGCCGGCCCGCGCACACTCCAGGATTCCGCTGGCCGGGTCGAGCCGGAGGAAGGTGCAGGTCGCGAAGAGGTCCGCCGAGAGGGAGATCAGGAGATCGTTGGTCCGGCTGAGGAGTTCTCCCGGGTCCCCCGTGACGGAGGCCAGCGCTCGCAGCCCCACCCGGACCTGCCCCATGAAGGCAGCGGCCTTGATGTTGTGCCCCTGTACGTCACCGATGGACAGGCCGATGCGGCCGTCGGGCATGGCGAAGGCGTCGTACCAGTCTCCTCCGACGTTGAGCCCGTGGTTGGCCGGCGAGTACCGCACGGCCAGCCGGACACCCGGTGGGCTGGGAAGGTCCTGGGGCAGCATCCCGCGCTGCAGGGCCACGGCCAGCTCGACCCGGGAGCGCTGCATCTCCGCCAGTTCCCGTGCCCGGGCGGTCAGCGCCCCGAGCCTGGCGAGCAGCACCTCGCCCTCGTCGACCGCCCCGATGCGGAACATCGATCACTCCGGGTTCCGCGAGAGCCCCTCGCATAGGTTCTTCTGGTCCGTATCACGCACACCATTGGCATGACCCGCCGCCATCCACTCTGCCCGGAGAAGGCCGCGACCGCACCCTTCGGCCGGTCCCCCGGGGCTCACCGCTCGGCTCGCTCCATCAGATGTGCCGCGCGTTCGGCGATGGCGAGGACGGTCGCGTTGGTCGGGGCGGACACGAGGGACGGCATGACGGACGCGTCGGCGATCCGCAGGCCCGCCGTGGACCGCACCCGCAGCTCGCGATCGGCCACGGCCGACTCGTCGGTGCCGATCCGGCAGGTACTGACGGGGTGGAAATAGGTGCTCGCGGTCCTGCGCAGGTACGCCCGGCACGCCTCCTCGCCCCGGACGTCGGTCCCGGGGAAGAGCTCGGCCGTTCCGAAGGGCGCGAGGGCCTCGGTCCCGCCGAGTTCCCGGGCGAGCCGCAGGCCCGGGACGAGCCGGTCGAGGTCACGGTCGTCGGTCAGATGGGCGGGATCCAGCAGGGGCGGTCCGGCCGGGTCGCCGTTGCGGAGCCGGAGGGTGCCCCTGCTCGCCGGATCCATGAGGGAGAAGAGGATGGAGGAGCCGCCGGGATCGGCCCCTGTCCAGCGTTGCGGGCCGCGAGGTTCGGTGCGTCGAAAGCGGAGCGAGAGGCCGACAGCGCGACACCGCCCGGCCCAACGCACAGAGCGCGCCCACCCTTGCGACGCCGGCACTGACCAGCGCCGGCACCGCTTCGTGATGTCATGCGGGCGGCCAGCTCCGAAGGGCCGCGTCGGCCACTTGCTGAAGTTCGTCGCGACCGGCGCCGCCGGCTGCCTGGACGGCGATGCCGTTCGACACGGCCATGACGTAACGGGCGAGGAGTCCGGTGTTGGCATCCGACGGCAGATCGCCTTCGTCGACGGCACGCTGGAAACGGTCACGCAGGTGCGCGCAGGCTTCGTCGCGCCAGGCGGCCAACGTGTCGCGAGCCGGCCGCCCGGAGTCGCCGGCGGCCAGGGAACCTTGCACAGCCAGGCATCCGGCGGGGCAGTCCGGGCGGGTGGTCGTGCGGACCGAGCCGGCGAGGAACGCCGTGGCCACCTGTCTGGCGGTCGGCTCCTCCAGCGCCCGGGCCACGTAGGCGGCGGGGCCTTCGGCGTACCTGTGCAGAACCTTGCGAAACAGTTCCTCTTTGTTCCCGAAGGCCGCGTACATGCTGGTGCGGGTGATGCCCATGGCGCCGGTCAGGTCGGCGAGGCTGGCGCCTTCGTACCCCTGCTCCCAGAAGACCAGCATGGCCCGCTCCAGGGCCTCGTCGGCGTCGAAGCCTCTCGGGCGGCCGACCGGAGTCTTCCCAGTGGATTCCATGTCTGCAGATCATACCTGTTCAGTACCGATCGGTCTTGAAGTGGTACGGTCTCTTTCAGTACCGATCGGTACCGAAACTGAGGGAGCTCAGAACATGGGAATGCTCGAGGGCAAGACCGCCGTCGTCACCGGCGCCGCCACCGGGATCGGACGGGCCACCGCAGCCCTTCTGGCGGCCGAGGGCGCGCATGTCTTCCTGACCGGCCGGCGCAAGGCCGAGCTGGACGCGGCCGCCGCATCCATCGGGTCGTCGGCCACCGCGGTTCCGGGTGACATCGCGGAGCCGGCCGACCTGGACCGGCTGTACGACGCGGTCCGCGCCCGCGGCCGTGGCCTGGACGTGCTGTTCGCCAACGCCGGCTCAGCCGCGTTCGCGCCACTGGAGCAGGCCACCGAGGAGCAGTACGAACAGACCTTCGGCACCAACGTCCGGGGCACTTGGCTCACCGTGCAGAAGGCGCTGCCGCTGTTCAACGAAGGCGCGTCGGTGATATTGAACGCTTCCATCCGCGCCGGCGACGGCTGGGAGAACTACGGCCTGTACTCGGCGTCGAAAGCCGCGATCCGGTCTCTCGCGCGTACCTGGGCCAACGAGTTGAAGGGCCGGGGCATCCGGGTCAACACGGTCTCGCCGGGCGCGATCGACACCCCGGGAATCGACCAGGCCGTCGGCGAGGAGCACGCGGCCGCCGCCAGGACGGAACTCGCCGCGGGGGTGCCGATCGGCCGGATGGGACGCCCGGAGGAGGTGGCCGCCGCGGTGGCCTTCCTCGCCTCCGCGAACAGCAGCTTCATCCTTGGTGCGAATCTGGACATCGACGGCGGCGAGAACCAGTTCTGACTTCGGCCCGACCGGCACCCTCTTCCTGAATCACGCGTCCACTTTCGCGGGTGTGCGGGTACGGGTCCGGGTGTCGACAGCAGGGGCCAGGACAACGGCCGAGGCGACGAAGACCAGCACCAGGAGCATCGCCGAGCGCAGCCCGTAGTGGTCGCCGAGGAAGCCGAGGGCCGGTGGCCCGACCAGGAAAGCGACGTAGCCGATGATGGCGACCAGCGAGACGCGCGCGGTCTGGTCGGGCCCCGAGTCACCCGCCGCCGACAGGGCCACAGGGAAGCCGAGCGAGGCCCCGAGCCCCCAGAACATGACGGCTGTCGCCGCCACGACGGCGTTGTCGGAGAAGATCACCAGCAGCAGTCCGACGGCACCGGATACGGCGCTCGCGCGCACGACAACGGCCCGCCCGAACCGGTCGAGGAAGAACGTGCCACTGAAGCGCCCCAGCGTCATCGCGGCGGCGAAGCCGACATAGACGAGCGAGCCGACAGCCGCGTCGAGGCCGTGGCCGTCGACCATGAGCAGCGGCAGCCAGTCGTTGGCGGCCCCCTCGGCCAGAGCCATGGCCAGCACGATGGCGCCGATCAGCAGCAGCTTCCGGTCCTTCCAGACCTGCGGTTTGGATCCTCGTGCCGAGTCCGGCGTCGCCTGACGAACTGTGCTGATGCCTACGCCTGCCGGAACGGCGCGCAGCGCGTGGATCAGAATCCCTGTAGCGATCAGCGCGGCGATCGCCAGGTGCCAGTGGGCGGGGAACGCGACGGCCGTGGCCGCCATCCCGGCGAGGCCGCCGATCACGGTGCCGAGGCTGAAGCAGCCGTGCAGCGTGGGGAGAACCGCCGTGCCGGCGAGGCGCTCCACGTCGGCGCCGTCGACGTTGACGGCCACCTCGCCCGCCCCCATGCCCGCGCCGAACAGGCACAGTCCGGCGGTGACCAGGGGCGCCGACGGAACGGCGCTGCCCAGGCCGATGACCATCGTGCCCGCGATGATCAGAACGGTGCCGAGTGCGATGACGGGTCTGGTGCCGAAGCGCGACACACAGCGGCCGGAACACAGGATGCCGGTCATGGATCCGACGGACAGGCCGAACAGAATCAGTCCCATCTGCCCGGTGGACACGTCCAGTTGGTCCCGCACGTCCGGCGTGCGCGTGACCCACGAGGACATGGTGATGCCGTTGAGGAAGAAGAGGAGGTACAAGGACTGGCGACGTCGGCGCACGGCACGGTCTGGCACGAGGAGGCTCCGCTGGAGTTCGTAAGAATGGGCAGGCTGGCGACGGTCTCGCACGCCTCGAGAATGTACAAATGTACATACTCAAGGCTGCGAGGAGAAGAGAAGGCGGACAACAGCGATGACCGGCACCACCCGCGGCCCCAACGACCCCCGGCGGCGCGAGCGCATCCTCGATGCGGCGCTCGACGTCATCGCCGAACACGGCGCCATGAAAGTGACCTTCCGCAAGATCGCCGCGGCGGCGGGCGTGCCGCTCGGCTCGCTCACCTACTACTTCGACGACATGCGGCACCTGCTCACCGAGGCGTTCACCCGCCTCGCCGAGTCCGTCTCCACGCCCTACGGAGCCCTGCTGGCGTCGGCACACACCCCGGAAGAAGCGCAGGACGCCGTCGTCGAGATCATCTGCGGCAAGGTCTGGGGCACCGACCGCAACCTGCTCCTCAGCTACGAGCTCTACGCCTTCGCCGCCCGCCATCCCGAACTCCGTACGGTCATGCGCTCCTGGATGCAGGCCAGCAGGCAGTCGCTCGCCGCCCACTTCGACCCGCTGACCGCGCGCGCCCTGGACGCACTGGTCGAGGGCTTCTCCATCCACAACTCCGTCGACCCCCAGCCCACGGATCGTGCGGACGTGGCGGCCATCGTCAAAGCCGTCATCGATCGCCGCGCCGCACGCTGACGGCGGGGGACCGACGCGCCTGGCCGGATACATCCGCCGTTCCTGCGATCACGCGTCCGAACGGGCACTGTGCCGTGAGAGGTGACCGAGGCGGGGGAACACGTGCCTGTCACGGGCGGTTCGGGCGCGGCTACGGGAAGGACGGGCGATGGCCACCAGCACAGGTGAGGTACGCACGGACACTGTGACCAGGAGTCTTCAGCTACCGGGAATCGTGCTGGGGGTGGGGATGGGCGGCTTTTTCGACGGCATCCTGCTGCACCAGCTCCTCAAGTGGCATCACATGCTGACCAGTACGAACACCGACCGCATCGGGGTGAAGTACTACGCGCCGAACACCGTCTCCGGCCTGGAGATGAACACCGTGTGGGACGGCATCTTCCACACCGTCTGCTGGATCGCGGTGCTGCTGGGCCTGGGCATCCTCTACGCGCGGGTGACACACAACCGGCGGCGGGTGTGGACCTCGCGCGTGCTCTGGGGCTGGATGCTGGTCGGCTGGGGCCTGTTCAACATCGTCGAGGGACTTCTGGACCACCAGATCCTCGGAATTCATCACGTACACGGAGGCCCGCACGAGATCTGGTGGGACATGGGCTTTCTGCTGCTGGGCGTCATCCTGCTGACCGGCGGCTACCTCCTGCAGCGCAGCGGCGCGCCCTTCGACCCCGACGCGCCCGAGCGGGACGGGCGGCCGGCCTGATGGACCGCGACCTGCACCACGTGCACAGCGGGGGAACGGAGACCGGTGGGCTGGAGGTGGTGCTTCCCGCCCTGGCTGTCACCGTGCTCGCGGGCGGCTACCTCGTGCTGGCGCGCCGGGCGCGGACGCGCAATCCGTCGGCGGGATGGGGGCTCTGGCGGACGGTGAGCTTCCTCGGCGGGTGCACTGTGCTGGGCGCCGCCCTGCTGCCGCCCGTCGCCCCGTTCGCCCACGGCGACTTTCGTGGGCACATGGTGCAGCACATGCTCATCGGAATGTACGCGCCACTCGCTCTCATGCTGGGTGCTCCTGTCACGCTGCTGCTGCGGACGCTGCCCGCGGCGCGCGCCCGGCGCCTGAGCGCTCTGCTGCACAGCCGACCGGTACGCGCGCTCGCCCATCCGGTCACTGCGCTGGTGCTGACCACCGCACCGCTCGCGCTGCTCTACTTCACACCGCTGTTCAACGCGACGATGGGCCGGCCGGTCCTGCACTGGCTCATGCACGCGCATTTCCTGCTGTCGGGGTGCCTGTTCGCCTGGGTCGTCGCCGGTCCGGACCCCGCCCCCGCCCGCCCGTCGGTGCCGGCACGGCTGGTGGTCCTGGGCGTCGCCGTCGCCGCGCACGCCACGATCTCCCAGCTGATGTACGGCGGATTCCTCATCGACGTGCGCGCGCCGGTCTCCGAGGTCCAGGGAGCCGCGCAACTCATGTACTACGGCGGTGACATGGCCGAGCTGCTGCTGGCCGCGGCGCTCGTAGCGACCTGGCGCCCGGCGCGGAACCGACAGCGTGCCGCCGCCCGGGCCGCCGCCTCGTCCACGCCGGGCACGGCGGCGGCTTGACCCCTTTGGCGGGAAGCCACTTGCGGCCCCGAAGACCGGGCCGTGCGGCCCTGGGCACCGTCCCGGGTTCGTCCTACGCTCATACGTGTCCGGCTCTTCTTCGCGAGGAAGGTGGACCCGTGCCCCATGGCCTCAACGCCGACACCGTCGGCCCGGTGGACGTCGCCGTCGTCGCCTTCCAAGGCAGCCTCGTCAACGGCAACATCGTGCCGGCCCTGCAGGAACTCCAGCAGAACGGGACCGTGCACATCCTCGACCTGACTTTCATCAGAAAGGACGTTGACGGCTCTACCGTCGTCGTCGAACTCTCGGACACAGAAGTGGCCGAGGCGTTCCATCATGTCGCCGACGTCCAGTTCGACCTCCTCAGCGACACGGATTTGCGGGCCGTCTCCGATGATCTGGCCCCTGGGTCGTCGGCCATGATCGTGGTCTGGGAGAACACGTGGGCGGCCCGGCTGAGCGCCGCGCTGCGCGACTCCAAGGGCGAGATCATGATGCTGGAACGCATCCCCAGGAAGGCCGTGCTCGCGGCGATCGCGGCACTCGACACCACCTGACTTCCGACCTGTCCACACGACGAACCTGTCCACACGACGAAGGAGCGGCGTCTCATGCCGCAACGACTCGGACGACCCGGTCTGCTCGGCACCATCGCACGCACGGCGGTGATCTCGGGAACCGCTTCCGCGGTCTCCAACCGCGTGAACCGCGGCATGGCCGAGCGGGACATGGACCGCCAGATGAGCGCGCAGGCCCAGCAGCAGGCGCTGGTGGACCAGGCGGCCGCGCAGGCGGCGGCTCAGGCACCGGCGGCCGCTCCCCCGCCGGCCGCCGCGGACCGCGTCACCCAGCTCTCCGCGCTCGCGGACCTCAAGTCCCAAGGCATACTCACGGACGAGGAGTTCGCGGCGGAGAAGGCGCGGATCCTCAACTCCTGACCTGCGCCGGCGTCCAGTGGACGTCAGCCCCCGCCGCCCTGTGCGACGACGGCCTCCCGCTCCTGCGGAGCTTCGTTCTTCGTGTCGCCGCGCAGGGCGAGGAGTACGAGCAGCGCCGCGAACAGGACGGCGCAGCCGCACACCGCGAAGCCGATCGAGTAGCCGTGCCCGAGTGCGTCGAGGGCGAACGAACGGGCCGCCCCCGGTGGGGAGTTCGTGGGTACGGAGTTGAGGGCGAGCGGGCCGCCCTCCGCGAGCACCTCGTGCGCCGCGGTCTTGGCGTCGGCGGGCAGGGACGAGCCGGGAAGCGCGCCGGTGACGCGGGAGGCGGCCTGGCTGAGGGCGACGGCGCCGATGACGGCGGGGCCCAGTGTGAAGCCGAAGTCGCGCAGCAGGTTCGTGGAGGCGCTGGCCATGCCCGCGAGGTGGACGGGGACGGTGTTCACGGCCGTCGCCGTGATGGAGGAGACGGTGAACGCGAAGCCGATGCCGACCAGGCCGAGCGGCAGGATCAGCGAGGTCAGGGCGCGGTCGTCGACGTCGAGCGTGGCGGCGGTGAAGTCACCCGCGGCGATGAGCGCGAGCCCCGCGGTGAGCAGCGTGCGCGCCGGGACACGGGCGAGCAGCCGGGAGGTGAGCGGGGTCAGGAAGGGCGTGATGCCGTTCAGGAGCAGGAACGCGAAGGCCGTGCGCATCGGGCTCTGGTGCTGGATCGGGCCGAGCCTGATGCTCGCCCCGTACGCGGTGCCCAGGAAGCTGAACATGCCGACGACGGCGACGACGGAAGCGACGGCGAACGAGCGGTTGCGGAACAGGTCGAGCCGCAGCAGCGGCGACCGCGCCCGGTGCTCCGCCACCACGAACAGGCAGACGAAGACGGCCGCGACGACGAACGCGACCACCACAGGGGCCGACCCCCATCCGTCGGTCGGTCCCTGGATGACGGCGTAGAGCAGCGCGAAGAGGCCGACGCCGATGGTGACCTGACCGCCGATGTCGAGCGAACGGCCTTCGGGGGACGAGGAGTTGGTGGCGAACAACAGGCTGACCAGCGCGCTCAGCGCGGCCACGATCGCCACGACCACGAAGGACCAGCGCCACGAGCCGTAGGTCCCCGTGATCCCGCCGAGCAGCGGCGCGAGGAAGCCGCCCGCCGAGAGACTGGAGGCCCACAGAGCGATGGCACGGGCGCGCTGGGCGTGCCCGGTGGTTCCCGCTGCGATCATCGCGAGCGACGTCGGGAAGAGCGCGGCGGCGCCGAGTCCGGCGAGCGCCTGCCCGGCCCACAGTTGATGGATGCCGCTGCTCGCCGCGGCGACCACCTCGCCCGCGCCGAGCAGCACCGCGCCGCCGACGAGCAGCCGCTTGCGTCCGAAGAGGTCGCCGAGCACGCCGAACGACAGCTCCAGGACGGTGACCGGGAGGAGGAACGCGTCGGATATCCAGGTGAGTTGGGAGCCGACCGGGTGCAGATGTTCCTGGAACAGCCCGTTGAGCGTGGCCGGGATGGCGATGCCGATCTGGGCGAGGCAGACGGCGAGACAGCCCGCGATGAGCGTGCCGATCGCCAGCCGCGGAGCCGGGCGCCGCGACGCTTCCGGTGTACCCGGCGTACCCGGGGTGTCCGATGTGTCCATGGGGGAGATTCCCTACGTCGTCGTCAGTCTCGGGAGGGCAGGGCGGTGGCGCGGGCGGGCTCGCGGCCCACGGTCAACTCGTCGGCGTGGTAAGGGACATACGCGGCCCCGTCCAGGCCGAGAGCGAGCGCCGCGCGCTGCAGCGCGGCGGGCTGGGCGAGGCTGCCCCAGTGTCCGGTGGCGACGCGGCGCTCCACGGCATGGACGGCGGCGACCGTCTCGGCGGTGGTGAACGTGCAGTGCCCCTGTCGCTCGACGTAGGCCCGGCGCAGCAGCGCGCCGTCGCCGGAGGCGCGGACGCGGTCGGCGAAGCGGTTCTCCTGCTCGACGGGGACGAGGTTGTCGGCCGTGGTGTGTATGTCGAGCAGGGGTACGGCGAGTCCCTGTCCCGCCGACGAGGTGCGGGCGGCGGCGCGGACGGCGTCCCGGTCCGCCGTGACGGCGGCGCCTTCGGTGAGGTCGTCGAGGTCGGCGCGCAGGTCGAGTCCGGCCGCCCGGTACAGGGCGCGGACGCGTGGTGCGTGCGGGGAGCCGGAGAGCAGGTCGGCGTAGTCGACGCCGCGGTTCCAGGAGTTGTTGCCGCCGACGGACTGTTCCATGGCGTACCGCCCGCCTTCGATGAAGGAGAGCAGGCCCTGGGCGAGCCAGGCGTACTGCTGTTCCTCCTGCCCCTGCCAGTCGTCGGCGGCCGGCCTGTCCTTGCCGGGGGCCCAGGCGGGGACGTTGAGGTAGGCGGCGGCGAGGGCGATGCGGGCGCGCCCGCCGGGGGTGCTCTGGGCGGCGGTGACGGCGGCGGTGAGACGGGCCCCGGCGGCGGCCGCCTCACTCGGCGAATCGAAGCCGACGAGCTTCAACTCCTCGCCGGGGAGCAGCAGTCGGGCGATCGTGTACTCGGCGTCGAGCTGGTAGTTGTCGAGGTCGGTGCCGCCCGCGACGAGCCCGCACAGGCCGAGGGCGCCGTCGACGCGGCCGGCTCCGTCGCGGGCGATCTGCGCGTTGACGAGGCCGCCCATGGACTGCCCCACGGACAAGGTGCGGCGCGGCTCGCCGATCTTCGCGGTGACCGCGTCGAGGGTGGCGAACTGGTCGCGCTCGGCACTGGCCAGGGCCCACTGGGGCCCGTTCGGGTCGTACGAGGAACCGGCCAGGGCATACCCCTCGGCGAGCAGGGCGCCGCGCGCCGCGTCGGACGGCGCGTTCTGGGCGACAGTGGGCCCGAAGCCGTGGCTGAACAGGAGCAGGGTGCCGTTCCAGTGGCCGGGCGCCGGGGTGTCGGCGATCCAGGTGGCGCCGTCGGCGAGGGTGCCGGTGAGGTGCTGCGCTTCGGCGGCGGCATCGGCGCGGGCGGTGCCCGGCGCGGCGAGGCAGAAGACGGCGGCCACCAGGGCGGCTGTGGCGCGTACGCGGACGGGCATGAGGAGCTCCGATCTGCGGTGGGGAGCGCGGGGTGCGGGCAATGCTCAGTGCACTGAGCGGACCGGGGAACGGCACGGAATGTAAGGCAGCTTCCGAACGGCCGTCAATGAATTGCACAACATCAGGGCAGACGGACGGCGGGGCGGCCGGCCGGACAGGCATGCCGAGCGCCGCCCGGCGAGGAAGGGGTCACGCCTCCGCGCGCACCGGCACCGTCTCGATCACACGCCGCGCCGCGTCCTTCGCGGGCCCGTCGAGCCGCTCGTGCACCGCGCGGAACAGATCCTGCGCGGGCCCCGCCGGCCACTCCCCCGGCAGATGCTCCACCGGCAGCCGGGGGTCGCCGCGGATGACGCCGAGCCAGTCGGTCGCGAGCCGCAGCCGCAGCGCGAGCGCGTCCTGCGCACACGCCGCGTCCCGACCGCCGTACGGCCGCCACTGATCGCTGAACTCGCGGTAGGCGCGGGCGAGTCCGGCCAGGTCCCAGGTGTCGTCGATCATCTCGGCGACATCCATGCCGATGTCCGCGGTGGCCCGGAACACCTTGACGTGCGCGGCGAGACCGAGCTCGGCCACGATGCCGGCGACGTCCACCGCGCCGGGCGCGATCCACAAGCCGCTGAACAGCGGCCCGAACCCGGCCCAGGTGAGCTGCGCGCGCAGATCGTGCCGCTGCCGCTGCCAGGAGTCGGGCAGCGAGAACCCGAGCAGCGACCAGGTGCCGTCCCAGCCGTCGTTGACGGCGCCCGTCTGCCAGATGCGGCGCTCGCCGTCGCGCAGGATCGCCTCGGAGCGGTCGGTGAGCCCGAAGTACGTGCGCCTGCCCTCACGTTGACGACGCAGCAGTCCTCGGGCCGCCATCCGGGTCAGGGTCGAACGGGTCGCGTGCTCGCCGACACCGGCCCGCGCGAACACCTCGATGACGCTGCCCGAGTACACGCACACCCCGCGCCCGAGCACCTGATCACCGAGGAAGCTCAGCATCAGGGACTGGGGACGGTGGGTGGTGTCGGTACTCACCCGGGTACGTTAACCGGCGCTCGGCCGGGCGTGACAAGCCCGGCACCGTCACTCCTCCCAGCGCCGGGCCGGCCTGCGGATGCAGCCGCACAGGACTCAGGCGAGTCTCGCCTCCGCGAGCCGCAGCAGCAGCGCGTGCAGCGTCTCGCGCTCGTCGTCCGCGAGGGGGTCGAGCAGTTCGTCCGTGACGCGCTGCCCCGCCTCGTCCGTGTCGCGCAGAAAGCCGCGCCCGTCCGCGGTGAGCACGACGATGCGGCTGCGACGGTCGTCCGGCGAGGGGCGCCGCTCGACGAATCCGGCCTTCTCCAGGTCGTCGACGAGGCCGACGATCGCGCTCGGGTCGTAGCCGAGCCGCGCGCTCAACTCCCGTTGCAGGGCGCCGTCAGAGGTGGCCAGGAAGCGCAGCACCGCGTAGTGGCGCAGGCGCAGGCCGGATTCCTGGAGCGAGGAGTTGAACAGCTGTCCCGAGCGCAGGCCGAGCCGGTACAGCAGATAGCCCGTGTCGGCGTGCAGTCTGCGCATCCACGGCTCGTGCGCGTCGATCGGGGCGGGGTTCATACGGTCTCCCAGGTTCCGTGCGTGCGGGTGGCTGCCCAGTCTGACGTACGAACCAGTCGACAACAACTATTGACGTCACCAATTATTGCTCATAACTTCCATTCAGGCGCCGCGCCCCGGATTCCGACGGGGTGCCGCGCCCCCAAGTCACGCCCCTGCGAGAGGACTTGAACGTGTCCACAGACCTCACCGGCAAGGCAGCCGTCGTCACCGGCAGCGGCCGGGGCCTCGGCCTCGCCTACGCGCACGCCCTGGCCGCCCACGGCGCCTCGGTCGTCGTCAACGACATCGACGAGGCCGTCGCCGAGGCGGCCGTCAAGTCCATCACCGAGGCGGGCGGCACGGCCGTCGCCGAGGTCGTACCGGTCGGCACCGCAGAGGCGGCCGACCGCCTCGTCGCCCGCGCCGTGGCCGAGTTCGGACGCCTTGATGTGCTGGTCACCAACGCCGGCATCCTGCGCGACAAGGTGCTGTGGAAGATGACCGACGACGACTTCGACGCGGTGGTCACCACCCATCTCAAGGGCACGTTCACCTGCGCCCGCGCCGCCGCCGTCCGTATGCGCGAGCAGGGCGAGGGCGGCAGCCTGATCCTGGTCGGCTCCCCCGCGGGCCAGCGCGGCAACTTCGGCCAGACCAACTACGCGGCCGCCAAGGCGGGCATCGCCGCGATGGCCCGTACGTGGTCGATGGAGCTCGCCCGCGCACAGATCACCGTCAACGCGATCGTGCCCGTCGCCGCGACCGCCATGACCGAGACCATCCCCGCGTTCGCCCCGTACATCGAGGCGATGCGCGGCGGCGCACCGCTGCCGGCGTTCCTCCGCAAGGGCGAGGGCTTCGGCACCCCCGAGGACTGCGCGGCCCTGGTGCCCTTCCTCGCCTCCGACGCCGCCCGCGACGTCACCGGGCAGGCCATCGGCATCGGCGGCGACCGGGTCACTCTCTGGTCCCACCCACAGGAGATCAAGGCGGCCTACGCGGACGGCGGCTGGACCCCCGAAGCGCTCGCCGACGCCTGGTCCACGTCGCTCGGCGCCGAGCGCCAGACGGTCGGCATCCCCGCACCCCGCGTCCCGGAGGCCTCATGACCACCTCCGGCATCAACCCGGACGACCTGGTCGCGATCGACGTCCACACCCATGCGGAGGTGTCCTCCAAGGGCCACGCCTCCCTCGACGACAACCTGCACGACGCCTCCTCCGCGTACTTCAAGGTCGAGGGCAAGCGGAAGCCGACGCTGGAGGAGATGGCGGCGTACTACCGTGAGCGGCGGATGGCGGCGGTCGTCTTCACCGTCGACGCGGAGTCCGCGACCGGCACCGCGCCCGTCCCCAATGAGGAGGTCGCCGAGGCGGCCGCCGCCAACCCGGACGTGCTGATCCCCTTCGCGTCGATCGACCCGTTCCGTGGCAAGGCGGGTGTCCGGCAGGCCCGCCGCCTGGTCGAGGAGTACGGAGTCAAGGGCTTCAAGTTCCATCCGTCGATCCAGGGCTTCTTCCCCAACGACCGTTCCGTGGCCTACGCGTTGTACGAGGTCATCGAGGAGGCGGGTGCCATCGCCCTCTTCCACACCGGGCAGACCGGCATCGGCGCGGGTGTCCCCGGAGGTGGCGGCATCCGCCTGAAGTACAGCAATCCGCTGCACGTGGACGACGTGGCGGCCGACTTCCCGCACCTGAAGATCATCCTGGCGCATCCGTCCTTCCCCTGGCAGGACGAGGCCCTCGCGGTCGCCACCCACAAGCCCGGCGTGCACATCGACCTCTCCGGCTGGTCACCGAAGTACTTCCCGCCCCAACTGGTCCAGTACGCCAACACGTTGCTCAAGGACAAGGTCCTCTTCGGCTCCGACTACCCGGTCCTCACCCCCGACCGCTGGCTCGCCGACTTCGCGAAGCTGCCGATCAAGGACGAGGTCCGGCCGAAGATCCTCAAGGAGAACGCGGCCCGCCTGCTGGGGCTGACCAAACCGTAGGAGACAGAAACCGTAGGAGACAGGATGCGCAACGAGGGACTGGGGTCGTGGCCCGCACGCCGGGCCCGCAAGACCCCGCACCGCACGGCCCTGATCCACGACAGCACGGGCACGCGGCACACGTACGCCGAACTCCACACGCGCACCACCCGCCTCGCCCACGCTCTGCGCGCCCGCGGGATCCGCCGGGGCGACCGCGTGGCCCACCTCGGCCCGAACCACCCCGCCTACCTGGAAACGTTCTTCGCGGCGGGCGTCCTCGGCGCGGTCTTCGTCCCGCTCAACACCCGCCTCGCGGGACCCGAGATCGCCTACCAGCTGAGCGACTCCGGCGCCAAGGTCCTCATCCACTCCCGCGCCCACCGGTCCCTGGTGGCCGGCCTCCCGGGCAGCACGGATGTCCGTACGTACGTCGAAGTCGGCCCGGAGTACGAGCAGTTGATCGCGTCGGAGGCCACGGACGAGGCCATCGACGAGACCGTCACCGGCGACGACACCTGCATCATCATGTACACCTCGGGCACCACGGGCCGCCCCAAGGGCGCCATGCTCACCCACGCCAACCTCACCTGGAACGCGGTCAACGTCCTCGTCGACACCGACCTCACCTCCGACGAACGCGCCCTGGTCAGCGCCCCGCTCTTCCACACGGCGGGCCTCAACATGCTCGCTCTGCCGGTCCTCCTCAAGGGCGGCGCCTGCGTCCTCGTCGATTCCTTCGACGCGGAGCAGACGCTGCGGCTGATCGCGGAACACCGGATCACCACCATGTTCGGGGTGCCCACGATGTACGACCTGGTGGCGCGGCAGCCCGCCTGGCCCACGGCCGACCTCACCTCGCTGCGCACACTTCTGTGCGGCGGCGCCCCCGTGCCGACCGCGCTCATCGCCACGTACCAGGCGCGCGGCCTCACCTTCCTTCAGGGTTACGGCATGACCGAGGCCTCGCCGGGCGCTCTCTTCCTCGACGCCGAACACGCGGTGGAGAAGGCCGGTTCGGCAGGCGTGCCGCACTTCTTCACGGACGTACGGGTCGTGCGCCCGGACCTCACCCCCACCGAACCCGGCGAGACCGGCGAGATCCTGGTGCGCGGCCCGCACGTCATGCCCGGCTACTGGGGCCTGCCCGACGCGACCGCCGCCGCCTTCTCCGACGGCTGGTTCCGCAGCGGCGACGCGGCCCGGACCGACGAGGACGGCTACGTCCACATCGTCGACCGCATCAAGGACATGATCATCTCCGGCGGCGAGAACGTGTACCCCGCCGAGATCGAGGACCTCCTCCTGGCCCACCCCGCCATCGCCGAATGCGCGGTCATCGGCGTACCCGACGACAAGTGGGGCGAGGTGCCGCGCGCGGTCGTGGTCCCGCGCGCGGGCGCGCACCCGGACCCGGACGAGGTACTGGCCTCCCTGGCCGGCCGCCTCGCCAAGTACAAGATCCCCAAGTCCGTGGTGATCACGGACGAACTCCCGCGCACCGCCTCCGGAAAGCTCCTCAAGTCGCGGTTGCGCGACCACTACGGAAACCGTCAACTCCCGTAAGGAAGACGAACAGCATGAGCCTCACCGTCAACGGCCTGGACGAACTCGAGAAGCTCGCGGGCAGTGAACTCGGCACCAGCCAGTGGATCGAGATCACCCAGGAACAGATCAACACGTTCGCGGACGCCACCGGCGACCACCAATGGATCCATGTCGACCCCGAGAAGGCCGCGGCCGGCCCCTTCGGCGCCCCCATCGCCCACGGCTACCTGACCCTCTCCCTGTTCATCCCCTTGTTCACCGAACTCCTCGACGTCCAGGGCGTCACGACGAAGGTCAACTACGGCCTCAACAAGGTGCGTTTCCCCGCCCCCGTGAAGGTGGGCTCGCGCATCCGGCTCGTCGGAAGGCTCGCGACCGTCGAGCGTGTGGCCGGAGGCGGAGTGCAGATCACCGTCGACGGCACGATCGAGATCGAGGGCGGAGCGAAGCCGGCGGCGGTACTGCAGAGCCTTTCCAGGTTCTACGCCTGAGCCTCACGCCTGCGCTTGTACCTGCGTCGGCAAGGTGAGGATCTCGGCCCCGTCCTCGGTGATGGCGATCGTGTGCTCGCTGTGCGCCGTCCGGCAGCCCGTCGCACTGCGGAGCGTCCACCCGTCCTTGTCGGTGACGAGTTCGGCGGTGTCCGCCATGACCCACGGCTCCAGCGCCAGCAGCAGTCCGGGGCGCAGTTTGTAGCCACGGCCGGGCCGCCCGGTGTTCGAGACGTGCGGGTCCTGGTGCATGGTCGATCCGATGCCATGGCCCCCGAACTCGGTGTTGATCGGGTATCCCGCCTCACTGAGGACCGTGCCGATGGCATGCGAGATGTCGCCGATCCGGGCCCCGGGCCCGGCGGCGGCGATCCCCGCGGCCAGCGCGCGCTCGGTCGTACGGATCATCGCGACGCTCTCCGGGGGTTGCGTGTCGCCCACGATGAAGCTGATGGCGGCGTCGGCCGCGACTCCGTCCTTGGAGACCGCGAGGTCGAGTGTCAGCAGATCGCCGTCGGCGAGTGTGTAGTCGTACGGCCGTCCGTGGAGCACGGCGTCGTTGACGGCCGTGCAGATGTAGTGGCCGAACGGGCCGCGTCCGAAGGACGGCGCGTAGTCGACGTAGCAGGACTGCGCGCCCGCCTCGACGATCATTTTCTTGGCCCACCGGTCGATGTCCCGCAGGTTCGTGCCGATCGCGCTACGACTCCTCAGCGTCTGCAGGATGTCTCCGACCAGGGCACCTGTCTCTTTCGCCCGGGCCAGGAGGGTGGGGTTCAGGATCTCGATCATGCGGCACTCTTCTCACGTAACCAATAACTATACCGGCCATACTATACCGGTATTAGAATCGGAGGCACCGTCGGGCCGCCGCCGCTTCGCACGTGATGCCGGCCCGGTCGGCGTGTCGTCGCGCGCCCGATGGCCCGAGCGCGGCACACGTGGCCGGACAACCTGGGTGCCAATGAGGCCTACAGCAACGGGTTTTACAGGATTTGACTGCGCCGACGGCCGTGACCTCGCGCGCGGTGACGCGTTTTCCAAGGTGACCATCGTGAGCAAGGAGAGGTAAGGAGCGGTACCGAAGTGGAAGCCACTGAGCGTGTCACGGTTCTCTTGGACAAGAACTTCGGGGTCCGCCTCGACAACGTCTCCCCCGACTCCCCCCTGTACAAGCTGTCCATCGACTCCCTCGCGCTGGAGGAACTGCTCCTCCTGATCGAGGACGAGTGCGC
This sequence comes from Streptomyces sp. NPDC050264, assembly GCF_040655895.1. Lineage (NCBI taxonomy): Bacteria > Bacillati > Actinomycetota > Actinomycetes > Kitasatosporales > Streptomycetaceae > Streptomyces > Streptomyces sp. NPDC050264. Next base: position 30,410 of record NZ_JBFAKV010000031.1, on the reverse strand, counting down.
CATCGACCTGGCCGACACGACCCTGACGTCGCGCGACACGGTCGAAGCACTGATGAACATCGTGCGTCAGAGGACAGCGACGGCATGAGTGCTACGAGGCGCGACCCCGCCGCGGTCGTAGTGACCGGTCTCGGTCTGGTGACCGCCGCGGGAATCGGGGTGAAGGAGACCTGGAGCCAGGTCACCGGCGCGACCGCTCCCCTCGGAGTGCAGCGGCCGCCTTCACTGCAGGACCTGCCCTGCGATTTCATGTACACCGTCGGCGGCCTCGACGTCGACGCCGTGCTCGGTGTGGCCAGTTCCCGGCTGATGGACCGTTTCGCCCAACTGGCCGTGGTCGCGGCGCGAGAGGCCGTGGCGGACGCCCGGCTCGGCCCGGACATCTGGGACAGCACACGCGTCGCGGTGGTCATCGGCTCCGCCCACGGCGGTCTCGACTTCTTCGACGAGCAGCAGGGCGCGCTCACCGCGCGGGGCGCTCGCCGGGTGTCGCCGAGGCTGGCACCGCTGAGCGTCGTCAACGGGGCCGCCGGAAGCGTCGCCCGGGACCTCGGCACCCGTGGACCCAGCCTGGCGGTGGCCACCGCGTGTTCGTCCGGCACCGACGCGATCGGCACGGCGCTGCAGCTGTTGCGCGCCGGGGCCTGCGACATCGCCGTCACCGGCGGCGCGGAGTCCATGTGCACCCGCGCGGTCTTCGCCGGTACGTGCAACGCGAAGGCCTTGTCGACCCGCACCGAGGACCCCACCGCCGCCTGCCGCCCGTTCGACGTGGACAGGGACGGCTTCGTCGTGGGCGAAGGGGCCGGGGTCCTGGTGCTGGAGCGTGCGGAACACGCCCGGGCCCGGGGCGCCCGGTCCCGGGCTGCCGTCCGCGGGTACGGGGCGGCCACGTCCAGTGAGGCGTCCTCGCCCGTCGCGCCGAGCGAAGCCGGCATCGAGCTGGCGCTGCGCGCCGCGCTGACCGATGCCGATGTGAGTCCCGGCGACGTGCAGCACGTCAACGCCCATGGCACGTCCACTGTCATGAACGACCTGGTGGAAGGCGCCGTCCTGCACCGCGTCCTGGGCGACGGCCCGCTGGTGACCTCCACGAAGGCGATGACCGGGCACACGCTGGGCGCCGCCGGCGGCATCGAAGCCGCCTTCACCGTTCTCGCTCTTGAGGACCAGCTGGTGCCGGCGACGATGAACCTCCGGACGCAGGACCCGCGCGTCCCTGTCGAAGTGGTGGCCCAGTCGGCGAGATCGGCCCGCCTGGACTGTGCGGTGAGCACCTCGCTCGGCTTCGGCGGGCACAACTCCGTCCTTGTCCTCGCTCGTGACTGAACCGGGAAGAAGCATGATCGAGGAGCACATCCGCGCCGTGACCGTGCAAGGCGTGCGGTACACCTACCGGGTGCTACAGCCCTCGGTGCCCGCCGCCGAGCCCGTCGTCGTGCTGGGCGGGGTGCTCGAGGGCATGTACGACTGGGCGTACCTGGAAGGAACCGTTCTGCCGAGGGCGAGCCTGGTCACCGTGGACCTGCCGGCTCTGCGATCGACCGCCTTCCAGGGCGCGGACCGGGACGACGTCGACACACTTTGTGTAGGACTCGAGGGCATCATCGCGGACCTCGGCGCCGCCCGCGTCAACCTCTACGGCTACTCCCTGGGGGCGGCCGTCGCGTTTCAGTATGCGCAGCGCAACTCCGAGCGCGTCGCACGGCTCCTCATCGGGGGCGTCCCCGACCAGGTCACTGAGGAACTGGTGGCCCACTTGCGGCGTGCCACCGACCGGGCGCGGGCCGGTGACGCGGACGGCTTCGCCACGCTGATGGCCGAGCGTCTGCTCTGCCTCGACGAGAGCCACCACGTCCACCGCCGCGCCCTGACCCTCGGCTACCTGCGGCGCTTCATGCGCAACGCGGCCGGCATGCCACACAAGGTCGACCTGCTGGCCACTGCGCTGACCAGCCGTCACCACCCCCTGACAGGCGGCCTCACCGGGGTACCCACCATGGTGTTCACCGGTGAACACGACCATCTCCATCCTCTCGATCGGCAGCGAGCCTTCACGGCGACGATCGACGACAGCCGGTTCGTTACTTTCCCCGACTGCGACCACATGCTTCCGTTGCAGCGTCCCGAAGCAGTCACCTCCCTGGTGGGCTCTTTCCTCATGCGGGAACCGATGGTGAACAGCGGAGCTTCGGTCGCGTAGGAGCCAGGTCTGAGGGCGATTCCTGCATCATCGATCATCATCGATCTACTTTCGGTGAACGGGCGAAGAGCGGGTACACGGCCCACATGACAGCAACCACCGAACTCCCCGAGCGTTCTTCGGCGGTGCACGGGCTGCGCCGTATCCGCGTCTTCTACACGGGAGGAACGCTCCTGTGGGCAGCCGCTGCCGCATGGACAGGATGGTTGCACCCGGGCAGTAGGCAGATGTGGGTGTCGCTCCTTCTTCTCGCCGTGTTCACCGGGCTCCTGGCCACGACGTCCCTGTGGCTGAGCAGGACCGTGCTCTCCCGCCCCGGCGCTTTGCGGGGCCGCCCGGTGAAACCCCGGCCGGCCGCGACCGCCGGTCACGTCAGGGCCTGATCACCCGGCACACGACGCGGGCCCGTCCTGGACGCACGACGCGACGTCCGGGACGGGCCTTCTACCGTGCCGATGCGATCCGGCGGCTCTCACTCGTCCGAGACGTGGATGAGGATTTTGCCGTGCACATGGCCCGTCTGGCTGAGTTCGAAGGCGTCCCCTGCGCGCTCCAGCGGAAAGGTCTCGGCCACCGGCACCCGCAGCTGTCCCTTGTCCGCGAGGTCGGCCAGGGCGCGCAGGCCCGCCGCGTCAGGGCGCGCCCACATCCACTGACCACCCGCGTCCGTGACGTCCGGGTCGGCGATCGAGGCGTGCCTGCCGCCTTCGCGAAGCACTGCCCGCGTGGTGTCCAGCACCCCGCCGACGTAGTCGACGACCACGTCCACGCCGTCGGGTGCGAGCGCCTTGACCCGGTCGATCACACCGTCCCCGTAGCTGACCGGCTCCGCCCCGAGCTCCCGCAGCCGGTCGTGATTGCTCTCGGAGGCGGTGGCGATGACGCGGGCCCCGAGCGCCCGGGCGATCTGCACGCCGAACGTGCCGACACCGCCGGCCGCCCCGTGGATCAGCACCGTGTCGCCGCTGCCCGTGTCCAGCCGGGTCAGGGTCTGGTACGCGGTCAGCCCCGCCAGGGGCACTCCGGCCGCCTCACCCCAGCTCAGGGACCGCGGCTTGGCGACCAGGGCACGTACGGGAACCGCCACGAACTCGGCGAACGTTCCTCCGTGCACGTAGTCCTTACGGGCGTAGGAGAAGACCTCGTCCCCCGCCGTGAACTCCGGGGCGTCGATGCCCACCCGCTCCACGACCCCGGAGACGTCCCAGCCCGGAATCACCGGAAAGACGGTGTCCATCATCCCGTCCAGGCCGCCGGCCATCACCTTCCAGTCGACCGGGTTCACCGCGGCGTACCGCACCCGTACGAGAACCTCGCCGGGACCCACCTTCGGCACCGGCTGCTCGGTCAGTGACAGGACGCCGCTGTCTCCGTACTTCCCATAGGTCATGGCCTTCATCGTGGCCTGTTCACTCTGCTCGTTGCCCATGCTTCGCTCCGGCCAGATATGTGGTGTGGGTCAGGAATGCTCCCCGTACCCATGTTTGCCGCAGGCAGTCGACGCGGCCACCCGTACCCGTGCCCCAGCCACGCTTCGACCGGATGTCCGGGACACACCAGCGTCGTAGCCGCCCGGTCCCGGGCACCGGTGATCGCCGTCAATGATGTTGAACTCCGCAAGTCCAACACCGCGTGCCGCAAGGGTGGGTAGCATCCACCAGCACTACCCCTAAGGCACAAGGAGCGTGGCGCCGTGGCCGGCGAGTCGGACAACCTCATTCAGAACAAGTACGCGGAGAGCATCGCCGCCGACATCGAGAAGAACCGTGCCGAGCGGGCGCAGCTCACCGAACAGCTCGCTCAGCTGGAGAAGGACCACGCCTATCTCGTCGCGCTGCAGGACGCGGTCGGGCCCGATGCCACAGGCACCGTGGCGCAGGAGACGGCCGCTCCGGCCGTGCCCGCTCCCCGTCAGGACTCCCCCGCCGCGGCGCCCGTCAAGAAGCCTGCGGCCAAGGCGCCCAAGAAGCCTGCCGCGAAGACGGTGAAGACCAACGGCAGGAAGGCGCCCGCCGGGCAGAATGCGAAGCCCGCGGCACGCAAGGCCACAGCGGAGAAGGCGCGGACGACGGCCGCGGCGCCGACGCTGGGCGACCTCGTGGTGGCGCTGCTCGCGCAGCAGCCCGGCGATCCGCTCACCGCCGCCGACATCCAGAAGAGGCTCACCGAGGCCCACCCCGACCGGTCCGCCCTCAAGCCGCAGGTCCTGCGCAACACCCTGGACCGGCTCGTGGCCAAGGCCAGGATCGACAAGAGCAAGCAGCGCAACTCGGTGCTGTACAGCGGCCGTTCGTCCGCCGCTACCGCCGGCGCTTCCACCCCGGCCGAGGCCGAATCCGAGCCGAAGCAAGCGGCCGACACAACGGTGTAGCCGTCGGCGGGTACGCCGAGGCGGAGCGGGGCCCGGGCCACGGACTCGGCCACTGACACGTCAGTGGCCGAGTGCCATGTGCGGCGCGAGAAGATTCTTCCCGTAGTCGTTGCCATTGGGGGTGCGGATGATGGCGTGGATGTGCCGCTGAGTCATCGCGGCTTCCCATCCCGCCGCTTTCCCGATGGGGCCGAGGTCCTGTGCGTCGAGGGTCGAGTGGCCGGACGCCACCTCCGGAGGCGAGGTCCCCGAGGCCGGCCACTACTACCGGCCGGCGAGCGACAACATGGCCGGTGTGGTCAGCGGGCCCGACGGCCACAACGCTCCGACGCTGTGCATCGACGTCACGGAGCCCGCCGACTCAACTGCGTCATCACCGGCACCGATGTGCCCACGACGAGATCCCGAACGTGGAAAGCGCGGTAGACCTCGTGCTGCTGGCCGACGGGCACCGCGTGCATCACCAGCAGCCCGCGCCGGGAGCCGCACTGGCGGCCGCCCGGCCCGCCCGCTGACCATGGCCTGCCCCAGCATCCGCCTGAACCGCACGGCCGAAACGGTGGTCACGCGCCTGTGCGAGGGCGACTTCCCGCGTGTCTGACCAAGGGATCGAAGCTGGACCTGTACCGCCGGGGCTGCACCCGCACCGATGCCGCTCATCCGTTCGGTGGCTGCCTGGTCGCACTCCCGGCGGAGCCCGCATCAGATGAGAGTCATGTGCTCCGGTTTCGGGTGAAACGCCGTGGACAACCGGAACAGGACACCATCGGCAGCGGCTGATCCCGCCGCGCCCGTCGGGAAGGACGATCCCATGCCTCAAGGTTCGAACGCGAAGCGTGAGCGCCAGTACGAGCACATCAAGGACAGCGCCGAGAAGCGCGGAACGCCCAAGGGCCGGGCCAAGGAGATCGCGGCGCGCACCGTGAACAAGGAACGAGCCCGTTCCGGCGAGTCGGAAACGGCGAGCAGGACCTCCACCCGCGACAAGAAGTCCGCGCCGCAGCGCGGCGGCGAGCGCTCCCACAGCGGTGCGCAGGGGCCGACGAAGGACCAGCTCTACGCAGAGGCCAAGAAGCGGGGAGTGGAGGGCCGTTCCTCGATGAACAAGCAGGAACTGGCCAAAGCACTCGGCCGCTGACGGTCCGGCCCGAAACTCGAGGAACGAGGAACACGTGCAGGTAGGTTACAAGCTGGCCGCCGAGGCATTCGGCCCGGCGGAACTGGTACGCCAGGCAGTCCTGGCAGAGCAAGCGGGCTTCGACTTCGTCGAGATCAGCGACCACTACCATCCATGGCTCGACAATCAGGGCCATTCCCCGTTCGCCTGGTCCGTGCTCGGCGGCATCGCGGCCAAGACCTCACGGATCGGCCTGGCGACCGGTGTGACCTGCCCGACGGTCCGGTACCACCCGGCGATCATCGCTCAGGCCGCCGCCACGCTCGCCCTGATGTCCGAGGGACGGTTCGTCCTCGGTGTCGGCTCGGGAGAGCGGCTCAACGAACACGTCGTCGGCCCCGGCTTTCCGAATACGGTCCGTCCCCGGCACGAAATGCTCAAAGAAGCCCTGGAGATCATCCGGCTGTTGTGGAGCGGGGGGTACCGGTCCTACGAAGGGAAGCATCTGCAGTTGCAGGACGCCCGCGTATTCGACCTCCCCGACGAACTGCCGCTCATCGCGGTCGCCGCCAGTGGCTCACTGTCGGCGCGCCTCGCCGCGGACCTCGGCGACGGTCTCTTCGCCACCGAGGCGAAGCCGGAGATCGTCGAGCACTACCAGAAGGCCGGCGGCACGGGCCCGCGCTATGCCGAGGTCCCCATGGCCTGGGCGCCCGATGAACACACCGCCGCGAAGGCAGCGCTGGAAACGTCACGCTGGGCCCTGACCGGGTGGAAGGTCATGAGCGAGCTGCCCAACCCGGTCAACTTCGATGCCGCGACCGCGACCGTGCGCGAGGAGGACATCCTGGAAAAGTTCGCCTGCGGCACCGACCCGGACCGGTTCGTCAAGGCGGCCCAGCCCTTCGTCGACGCCGGCTTCGACAGGCTGGTCATGCAGAACGCCGGCCCCGACCCCGACGGCTTCATCGACTTCTACCAGCGCGAACTCGACACACGCATCCGGCAGCTCAAGCCGACCGGCATTTCACACTGACCTACGACAGCTACGACGGCGCAGGTCCGGCTCTCAGATGCGACATTTTCAGCAGTCCGCCCGGATGCCCCTTATGCGGCGTTTCACGTAACTGCGGCCGCGTGGGCGCGTTGTCGCGGTATGTCTGCACCTTGCACGCCTCAGGATCAAGAGACGCCCGTCGGCGCTCCGCCGTACTTGTTGACCAGCTCTCAGGGCCACGCGGCCCGCGAGCTCCTTCGTTACGTCGTCGGTCTTCCGCTTGCCGAGGACGGGAGCCGCCTGTTGGCCACGGTCGTGGCCATCCGGGCGGCGCAGGGCGGTACGGGGAACGTCACCGGTCTGGATCTGCGCGGCCTGCGACTGTCCGACCCTCGAGGCACCCTGGACGCGCTGCGGGGGCTGGGCTGGGATGTGGCGGATGAACTGCTCGACCCCGACTTCGAGGCGCCGGTGGCCGTGACCGTGCCCGACCTCGCGGTCAGCGGGGACAGCCCGCTGGCTTTCGGCAAACTCATGCGCTCGCGGGTGTCGGGGTGGGTGAAGACGACCCTTTCGGCGAAGCCGGTCAAGAAGGCATCGGTCGAGGTCCGTTGGGCCGCTCTGTTCCTGGCAGCGCACACCTCGCCTCGGGCCGGTGGCGCGTTGCCCGATGAGCTGCCCGCGTCGTGCCGGGCCGCGGTGCCGGAACTGGTTGCTCGGGGCTTCCTCACCCAGACCGCGCAGATCACACAAGGCACGCAGAGCGACGGCGAGCATTACGCGTTGACTTCCGCCGTCGCACAACTGTCCGGCATGGCTCCGGCGAGCCCGCAGGGTGTACTGCCCAGGGCATCCCGCGCTCAGCAGAGCGACAAGGACGCGGCAGCACGAAGCCTCGACTTCGATCCCGCGGCTTGGGAGGCATGGAAGCTGAAGGCCAGTCCCGCGTTGCTGCGCCATGTACAAGCCGTGGAGGACTGTTCTCGCTGCGCCCGTTCCGTCGAGGACGTGGCCTCGGCGTTCACCGTTCCCGCTCAGTGGCGTCCCGTGCCGCGTCGGCAGCGCACGGCCTACGGTGAGTGGAAGGACGCCCATCCCGACCGTGGCCCCGAGGCGGCCCGGTTCACGGTGTCCTTCCGTACCGAGCACGGTCACGGCCCTTCCTATACGCAGCTCAGCGAGGGGCTCGGCTGGGATCTCGCTCGCCCGATCAAGGGATTCGTGGTGCAACGTCTGATCGCGAACGAATGGCTGACCACAACAGGTACGGTCCCCTGGACCCTGCGTCCGGGTGCTGCCGCCCACCACGCCGGAATCGTTTTGCCCCGAGCCTGAAGCCAGAGGAGAACACTCCATGAAGATCCACCTGACCAGCGTCTTCGTCGACGACCAGGCCAAGGCGCTGCACTTCTACACCGAGATCCTCGGCTTCGTGAAGAAGCAGGACGTGCCGGTGGGCGAGAGGGACCGGTGGCTGACCGTCGTCTCGCCCGACGAGTCCGGCGGCCCCGAGCTCCTCCTGGAGCCCGCCGCCCATCCTGCTGCCAGGACCTACCGCGACTCGCTCGTCGAGGACGGCATTCCGCTCGCCCAGTTCGCCGTCGACGATGTGCGGGCGGAGTACGAGCGCCTGCGCGGCCTCGGCGTCCGCTTCACCCAGGAGCCCGAGGAGATGGGCCCCGTCACCACGGCCGTCCTCGACGACACCTGCGGCAATCTGATCATGATCGCGACCGAACCGCAGTAGGCGCCCGCACTCAGGGCTTCCGGGCCCTGAGGGCGGGCACAACGGGGGCCGGCCGGCAGCCTCACTTGCTCAGCGTCACGTCCTGCTTGTGCGTCGCGTGGAAGTACGGGAGGGGCAGCCCGTGCTGAGAGCGGAGTTCCATCACGGTGGCCTCCGCGTGCACGACACCGGGCTGCACCGTGTCGCCCCCGGTCTTGCCGGTGTTCTTCCAGGTGTGCTCGAGTCCGTCGCACCGGGCCGCGCTCCCGCCGATGCCGTGCTGCACAGCGGCGGAGCCCTCCCTGATGGAGGAGGAAATGAAGGCGGGGCCGGTGCTGTGATGACAACGGTAGGTACCGGACAGCGTCACGGTGCCGTCCGCGGCAACCCGTCCGAGCGAATCGACAGTGACGAACTCGTTCGGTTCGGCGGCGGTGGCCGGTTGAGCGCCCAGTAGAAGCGAGACGCCGACAGTCGTGCCCAGGACGAAGCGAGACCGGGATGACATGGAAAAAACCTCCTGATTCGGGACTCCATTCATAACCGGCACCCCGCGCCGGGTTGCAGACCGTCATCCCTTCGGCGGCGAGTCCGCACGGCTGATGGACGAGGACCCCGCACCGCTCCGCCCCTGCTCAGGCGCCGAGACGCAGCAATGTGTTGTAGGCCTGTTGGATGAGGTCGTTGCCCCGGCCGGGGGCGCAGTTGGCGAGGGCGACGACAGCGACGCGCTGTTGTGGGCTGAAGCCGGCGAAGACGGTGCAGCCAGGGGTGCCGCCCGAGTGGTGATAGATGCGCGAACCGTCGCGCCGCGGGCGGACGTTCCAGATCAGTGAGAGCTGCTGGGTGCCGTGCCGGATGGCGAGACGCGGCCGAGTCGTGTCGTGCAGGGCGGCACGCAGGGGGGCGGGCCGCGCCGGGTCCTGTACGGCACTGTCCGGCGCGAGCAGCGCTTCGGTGAAGGTCAGCAGATCTCCCACGCTGGAGCGGACGGCTCCGGCTGCCGGCATTCCGGGGATGTGGAAGGGCGGCCGGGGACTGTGGTGCCGGTAGCCGGTGACATACGACGCGCCGTCCGGGGCGGCGCCGCCGCAGTCCGTGTCGTGCAGGCCGAGCGGGCGCAGAATGCGGGCGTCCAGCAGAGACGCGTAGTCCTGCGCACCGGCCGCACCGGTCAGGGCGTGTCCCAGAATGCCGACGCCGAAGTTCGAGTAACGCATGCGGGTGCCCGGCCGGGACCGTAGCCGGGCACGGGAGAGAGCGTGCAGGGCGTCGGCGGAGGTGAAGGCGGCGTAGGGGTTGGTGAACAGGTGCGGGACCGCCGCGCGCATCAGGCCCGGCGGCAGCCGGGGCAGGCCGGAGGTGTGGGTGGCCAGGTGAGTGAGGCTGATGGCGGTTCCGCCGGGCGGTGGGCGGGTGCCGGGCGGCAGATGGCGGATGACGGGGTCGTGGTGGCGCAGTTCGCCGCGGGCTGCCTGCTCGGCCAGCAGCAGAGCGGTGAAGGTTTTGGTGACTGAGCCCAGTTCGAAGCGGGTTGCCGCGTCCACGGGTACGCCATCGTGGTGTGCCGTAGCGCCGTGCACGAGGAGGGCGCGCCGCCCCTTGTGGTGCAGGCCGACCGCGATGGCGCTGGCCGACGGCGCCGCGGCCAGCAGCGCCTGGAGTTGAGGCGCCGCTGTGGGCCCGAGCGTGGGATCCAGTGGCGGCGCGGCCACGTCGGGTGGCGTCGGCTCGGGCGGCATCAGTTCGGCTGTGGGTCTTCCAGCGCGCGGGTGAGCGCCAGGTTGCCGGCGATGACGGCGACGATGGTGGGGTGCTGGTGGTCGTCGAACCGCTGGGCGGGGTCGTCGTCCACGGGCTGGTCGTCGCGGGGCACCATGCCGTCCTCGTGCTGGACCTCGGCCAGGCGCTGCCAGTCCTCGGGGTCGACGTGCGAGTCGGTCAGGCACATCTCGGCGATCATCAGTTCGGCCATCAGGTCCCAGTGCCCGGCCTCCGCCCAGATGTCGGTCCACACCGGGAGCCAGCACTGGAGATAGGCGACGAGGTCCGCGGGAAGCCCAGCAGGGAGCCGTCCCCAGTCCGTGAGGTGGTAGACGGTGTGGGTGACGGCGTAGGCGGTCAGCCAGTCGATGTGCCAGGGGTCGGGGGTGTGGCCGAGCCAGGTGGCGCGGGTGAGTTCTGCCCAGCGGGGCGTCGCGGGGCCCTGGTCCTGCCCGCTCACGCGGATGGCGTTGGCGACACCGAGGCGACGGTTCGGCACGTGTTCTGCCGCGCGGGTGGAGGTCAACGGGACCGTATGCGCGAGGAGTTGGTCCAGTTCCCGATTGCGGAAACCACCGCGGACGAAGTGTGCGTACGTTTCCAGTGGGTCTGTCTTGAGAGGGTTGCGCAGCAGCCGCTCGTACAGCAGCGTGCCCTCGCCCGTCTGCTGCCAGCAGAAGGTGAGCAAGTCGCCGGCAAGGGTGAGTTCGGTCGTTCCGGCGGCGCCGCTCCGCAGAACCAGCGAGGTCGCCAGGGCCGTTTCGCCCAGAGCCTTGTACGCGCCCCGGTCGGCGCTGAGGTCGGCGTCGGGGAGATCCGACAGCCCGCCGTACTGGCGGTTGTCGTGCAGCCAGCGCAGCGCCCGGGAACTCACGGCGTGTGCGACTCCGGCGGGAGGGTGACTCATACGGGCCCCAAGCCGAGCAGTCGACGGGAGATGGCGGTGTCCAGCGCGACGCGTCCGCCACCGCCGAGCAGGGCGATGTGCTCCGTCAGCGGCGCCGGGTCCAGCGGCAGCTCCACGTGCTCGGCGTGGAGCCAGGCCAGCCAGCGGGTGATCCGTGCCGCCACGGGAAAGTCGCGCCGCAGCACAGCGCGCGTGGCGCCGCGCGCGAGCCCGGTCGCACCGGCCCGCGCGGTTTCGTGCACCGGCCCGTCGAGACCGGGCAGAGCGAGCGAGGACAGCTGTCCCATCCGCACCGACCAGGGCACCCAGCCCTCTCGTACCGCGTCGCCGGGTACCGCGGTGGGTGGCCGCCTGCGCGCCGCTCCCGTATCGCACTGGGGTGGCGACGGAGGTTCGGGCGTCTTCGGCGCCACGAAGGTGGGGTCGACACGCGTGAGGACGGTGACGAGGGCCCAGTCGATCCATGCCCTCACCCACGCCTGCTCCGAGCCCTCGGGCGGTGCGGCGGGGGGTGGGTCGGCCGGCGGGAGCGCGCCGAGCGCCAGGCCGATGGCATCGCTCTCTTCGGCGGGTGGGGTGCGACCTGTCAGCACGTACGGCGCCATCACGTCCGCACCAAGAAGACGCACGGCGGCCAGAGCCACCGTCTGCTCGTCCGCCGACAGGCCCGCGGCGTGCTCCAAGTGGGCGGCGGCGAGCGTCGTGTGCCCGGCGCCCTGGAGGGCGTCGAGCACACGACGAGCCAATCGCTCAACCGACCCGTTGTGGGCGGTGCGTGAGCATTCGCTGATCACCGGCCCTTCGGCTCCTTCGGCTCCTTCGGCGAGAGGAGAAGGCCCAGCCCGAGCAGCAGCGCTCCGGTACCGCCGCCGGCGTCTTCCGGCGACGGGATCGGCGCGTCACTGACCGGCGCTTCTGACGGGGCCATCAACCCCTCGATGACTTCCTTGTCGAGTACGAGGCTCGTGGTTTGGAGGGTGAGCATCATTGCTCCTCCACATCGACTTCGACGTCGGCACTTTCGTAGCGCCCCAACACCTCACCAAAACACCGGATATGGGCACGTAGCAACAGATACAGGGAGGTTTAGCGGCATAACGCCGACGTCACGGTCCCGTCAGGCCCGAGGGGACTACGCGTAGCGAGGCATTTTGCTGACATGGACCACTCACCACCGTTAGGCCAAACGGGTGACCCCCTGGCTCCCACGGTCGGCGGGTTCACATATGTAAAGGCTCAACGCCACACACGGGGGGATGTGGCGTTGAGCCGGGCACCACAGTAGCCGGGCGCGACCGCTCCGCTGCCCCAACTCCCCGAGAGGTGGCGGGAAATGACCGAAGGAACGACCGATGTTCGCGCGTCATGCCAGGCCGTGGGGCCGGCCGCGCGTCGCGCCGCCACGGATTGGCGCGAGAGTGCGGTCAGGAGGCTTCCGCCCGGCGGTCCCCCGGGGCGTGATCCGCCTCGGCCGCCGCCAGCAGCCGGCGCCAGGAAGCGACGGTCGGGCGGCGGCGCAGCAGGGCGCGGCGTTCGCGTTCTGTCATGCCTCCCCACACGCCGTACTCGATGCGCTCGTCCAAGGCGTGGGCCAGGCATTCGGTTTTCACCACGCAGGCGGCACAGATCCGCTTGGCGCCCGTCTGCGCGGCGCCCTCCACGAACAGGTCGTCCGGATCGACCGTGCGGCACATCGCCCGCTCCCACCACGTGTCGCGCATGCCTGACACGCTCCCGCCCCCTCTGCATCTCGCTCGCGCGGCCTGAACCGCAGATGGCGGGTGACCTTACGGCACGCGCCTGGCCCGTGCAGCCCATCACCATTGGTTGAACAGGGAGTTACGCCCGGGAGGGCGACAGTCGAAGACCTTCCGGGCTCGTTGGCGCCGTCGAGGAGGCCGGGCATGAGTCCCTCGACGCAGGCACGGACCGGTGATGCCGAGGTTCAAGCCGCGTCGGGGAGCGGGCGATCCGGGTCCGGCTCCCATTCCTGGACGAGGAGTCCGAGCAGTACGTCGTCCTGGAACTCGCCCATCACCCAGGCCGAGGAGCGCAGCACGCCCTCACGTACGAAGCCGTTGCGTTCGGCGGCTCGCAGCATCGCGGCGTTGTCCGACAGCGTCTCGATCTGCAGCCGCCGCAGGCCGCGTACGACGAAACCGTAATGGCACAGCACCGCGACCACGTCGGTGCCGTAGCCCTTGCCGCGGGAGGACGGCAGCAGCCCGAGACCGATGTGCGCGGAGCGGTTGTGCTGGTCGATGTTCCACAGCGTCGCGGTGCCGACCAGCGTGCCGCCGTCCAACTCCACCGCCGAGAAGGAGACATGGGCTTGCTCCGTGTCGTCCACCGCGAACCGCGAGGCTTTCGAGCCGGGTGTGATCGGCCGCCACGGCCGGACCTCGGACCGCGAGTAGTTGACCACGTCGTCGTAGAGCTCGGTCTGCAGGACCGGGATGTCGTCCTCGTGCCGGGCCCTGAGCCCGACCTTGTTGCCCCTGAGCATGCGAACTTCCTATCCGGCCGGGCCGGCCGGCGGCAAACCAATAAGCCGCCGCGCTGCTTGCCCCCGGGAACCGGCGGCTGCCGGGACGGCGTCCACCTCGGCATGCATGATCGATACCTGTATCTCGCCCGTCATGGTGAAGCCACATCCGAAGAAGGCGGGCTCACGGATGCCGGGCGACGGCAGGCCGAGTTGCTGGGCCTGCGTCTTCGCGGCGTTCCGCTGACGGCCGTCCACCACGGTCCGCTGCCTCGTGCGGCGCAGACGGCCCAGGTGATCGGGGAGCAGCTGGACGGAGTGCCGCTGCGTGCGTGCGAGGCCGCCGGGGACTACGTCCCGTACGCGCCGGAGCGGAGTGAGCTGCCGCCGGAGCTGGCCGACACCATGCTGCCGCGTCTGGCTTCGGTCTCGGCCGAAGAGCGCGCACAGGGTGCTGAGTTGGCACGCCGGGCGGTCGCGGAGTCCACCGGGCCGGTGGAGCACGGGGACGCACCCCGGCACGACCTTGTCGTCACCCACGCATTCCTCGTCGCCTGGCTGGTCCGTGATGCCCTTGACGCGCCGGCGTGGCGCTGGATGGGTCTCACCCACGGCAACGCGGCACTGACCGTGATCCGCTATGCCGAGGCCCGGCCCGCCGCCATCCTGGTCCAGAACGACGTCGGCCACCTCCCGCACGAGCTGCGCTGGACCGGGCTCCCCGCCCAGCTCCGCACGCCGTGAGAGGCGCTCCGTCAGATCGTGTGCGGCGCACCGGACTTCAGGACATCGCGCACGACCGGTGATCCGGCGCCCGGGACGAGGACCTCCGCCACCGCCGCGGTCGCCGTCCGATGCCATACCCGGCCGCGGCGCAGCATCGCGTGGTCGCCGCCCGCCACGACGAGTGTGGCCGTGCGGGCGCCCTGGGCGCGGGCGCGCCCCATCATCGCCGTAGAAGCGCGAGGGTCGGTGATCCGGTCCTGGTCGCCGTGCACGACGATCGCGGTCCGGTCGCGCAGGTGGTCTGTCGGTTCGCCGTCGGGGCACCAGGGGGCGAGGGCGACCACGCCGCGCACATGGGGAGCACCGGCTGCTCGCAGCGCGGCGCGGCCGCCCATGGAGTGGCCGAGAAGCACCACTGGAATGTCGCCCACACGGCGGGCCAGTTCAGCGAGGGCGTCCTCGGTGTCGCGCAAGGGGTCGGCGGCGGCGCCGTTCCAGCCCCTGTAGCGGTAGCGGACCGATCCGACCAGGAGCCGGTGGTGGGGTACCGCATGGCTCACGGCCGTGAGGAACGGGCGCATACGCAGGGCAGCCGGCTGCCAGGCCCGGGCCGGTTCACGCCCCGCCTCCCGGCCACCGTGCAGCACCAGCACCGCACTCCGCGGATCGGCGCCACCGGACACGACCCGCAGAGCCGACCGTCCGGCAGCGCGTGTATTGCTCCCACTCATCGAACGTTCGCTCCGTTCACTCCAATGTGCCACGTCAGCATCGTGCCTGACTATGATCCGGATCCCGGCCCGTCTTGGATTGCTCCCGACCGCCAGGAGTCGGCCCCTCCCGCTGACGCCCTCTCCAGATCCTCGGTCCTGGTCAGTACCTCGTTGGCGTCGATCTCGCGGCGCGTCCGCTCAGGGCGGGCCCGGGCCGGTCCGCAAGGCCGGCCCGAGCGGTGAGGTCAGCGCCGGTGTGCCGCGATCAGCTTCCGGTACCAGTGGTAGCTGTCCTTGGGGGTGCGCTGTTGCGTGGTGTAGTCGACGCGGACGATACCGAACCTCTTGGCGTAGCCCAGCGCCCACTCGAAGTTGTCCAGGAGCGACCACACGTAGTAGCCGCGTACGTCGACGCCCTTGTCCATGGCCGCGCGCAGCGCCGTGAGGTGGTCGTGCAGGTAGCTGACGCGGTCGGCGTCGTGCACGGCGCCGTCCTCGGCGACCTCGTCGTACTCGGCGGAGCCGTTCTCGGTGATGTGGACGGGCGGCAGGGCGTCACCGTACGTGGCCTTCAGGTCGGTCAGCAGGTCCGTGAAGGACTCGGGGACGACCGGCCAGCCCATGGCCGTCTGCCGCACGCCCGGGTAGACCGTCTCCGCGTACCGGTTGTCGGTCGCGACCCGCACCGCCGGGTCGGGCTCGCGGTGCGGGGCGTCGGCGACGACGATGGGCCGGTAGTAGTTGATGCCGAGGAAGTCCAGGGGCTGCGCGATCAGTTCGAGGTCGCCGTCGCGCCGGAATTCCTGGCGGGTGATCAGTTCGCCCCAGGTGTCCTCGTCGGAGGCCGGGTAACGGCCCGCGAGGATCGGTTCGGTCCATACGAGGTTGTGCTGGGTGTCGGCGCGCAGCACGGCGGCGCGGTCGGCGGCCGAGTCGGTGGCGGGGACGTTGCGGTCGAGGTTGAGGGTGATGCCCGCCTCGCCCACTCCGGCCGCACGCAGCGCCTTCATCGCCAGACCGTGGCCGACGAGCAGGTGGTGGGCGGCGGCGAGGGCGCCGGTGCCCTCCTTCGCGCCGGGTGCGTGGCGGCCCACGGAGTAGCCGAGGAAGGCGCTGCACCACGGCTCGTTGAGGGTGATCCAGCGGGGCACGCGGTCGGCGAGGTGTTCGGCGACGATGGACGCGTACTCGCCGAACCGCTCGGCGGTCTCGCGCACGCGCCAGCCGCCCTTGTCCTCCAGGGCCTGCGGCAGGTCCCAGTGGTAGAGGGTGGCGGCCGGTTCGATGCCCGCCTCCAGTAGTTCGTCCACCAGGCGGGAGTAGAAGTCGAGGCCCTTCTGGTTCGCGGGCCCCTCCCCCGTCGGCTGGATCCGCGGCCAGGCGATGGAGAAGCGGTACGAGTCCACGCCGAGGCCGCGCAGCAGCGCCACGTCCTCGGGGTAGCGGTGGTAGTGGTCGCAGGCCACGTCCCCGGTGTCGCCGCCGTCCGTACGGCCCGGGGTGTGGCTGTAGGTGTCCCAGATGGAGGGGCCGCGTCCGTCCTCGGTGGCGGCTCCCTCGATCTGGTACGAGGCGGTGGCCGCGCCGAACACGAAGCCTTCGGGGAATACGGGCAGGTCGCTCATGATCAGCCTTACTTGACGGATCCGCCGGTGATGCCGGCGGCGATGTACTTCTGGGCGAGGACGAGGAGCACGGCCGCCGGGATGGCCGACAGGACGGACGCGGCCATGACGGAGCCCCAGTCGCCGACGTGGGCGCCGATGTACTGGTAGATGCCGAGGGTGACGGGCTTGACGTCGTCGGTGGTGTTGAGCGTGAGCGCGAACATGAAGTCGCTCCACGCGTACAGGAAGGAGAACAGGCCCGCCGTGATCAGGGAGTTGCGGCTCATCGGCAGCACGACCCTGACGAAGGTGCGCAGCTTGCCCGCGCCGTCGACCTCGGCGGCCTCGATGACTTCCTTGGGGATGGCCACCATGAACGAGCGCATCAGGACGATGGCGAAGGGGATACCGAGCGAGGCGTCGGCGAGCATCAGGCCGAAGTAGGAGTTGACCAGGCCGAGGTCTACATACGCGCTGTAGAGAGCGTTGGCGATGACGATGCCCGGGACCATCTGCGTGATGAGTGTGCCGAAGACGATGGTGCGGGTGGCGCGCAGCCGGAACTGGGCGAGTCCGTACGCGGCGGGCGCGGCGATCGCGAGACAGATGACGACGGCGCCGAGCGCGACGGCGAACGAGGTGAGCAGGTGGCCACCCTGCTCGCGGACTGCGGACGTGAAGCCTGACAGGTCCAACGAGTGCGGTACGGGCGAGACTTCGAGCAGCCCGGACTCGGGCTGCAGTGCCGTGTTGATCATCCAGTACAGCGGGAACAGCATCATGCACAGGATGACCACGCCGGCGGCGGTGGTGCCCCAGCGGCGCCTCGGTTTGCGCACGAGAGACGGGTGAGTGGTCGCCATGCCGGTCACTTCCCCTCGGAGCGGTTGGCCCGCAGGTAGAACACCGCGAAGACGGCGGAGATCAGGATCAGGACGTTGCCGACGACGGCGCCCGCGCCGAAGTCGAGCTGGACGAAGGAGTTCTGGTAGGTGAGGGTGCCCAGCGTCTGGGTGGAGTCGGCGGGGCCGCCGTCGGTCAGGGCCAGGATCAGGTCGAGGATCTTCACCGTCGACATGAAGCCGAGGACGAGGACGACGGTGATCACGGGCTTGAGCAGGGGCAGCGTGATGGAGCGGAAGGTGCGCCAGGCCGAGGCGCCGTCCAGGGATCCGGCCTCGTACAGCTCCTTGGGGATCTCCTGCAGTCCGCCGTAGAGGATCACCATGTTGAACGGGATGCCGATCCAGATGTTCACCATGATCACGGAGAACAGGGCCATGCCGGGGCTGGTCAGCCACGGGGTGTGGCCGCCGAGGCCGAGGGTGTCGAAGAAGGAGTTGAGGACGCCGGTGTCCTGGTCGAGGATGCGTCGCCACACGATGCCGGAGACGACCATCGGCACCAGCCAGGGCAGCAGGATCAGCGAGCGCAGGACGCCGTTCAGCGGGAACTTCTTCGTGAAGAAGACGGCGAGCGCGAGACCGATTCCGAACTGGCCGAGCAGGGAGCCGACGGTGAAGACGATGGTGTGCCACAGCGCCTTGCCGAAGAGGTCGTCGTGGAAGACCTTGCTCCAGTTGTCGGTGCCGTTGAAGGGCGACTTGCCGTCGAAGAACGTGGACGGGGAGAAGTCCTGGAAGCTCATCACGACGTTGCGGACGAGCGGGTAACCGAAGAACAGCAGCATGAAGACGACGGCGGGGGCGATGAAGCCCCACTGGGAGAGCCTGCGGCGGCGCCTGGGGTCGCGCTGTTTCACGGTGGCTGCGGGCGCCGGGCGGGTGGCGGTGGCGGAAGCCGTGGTGGTCGACATGTTCGTGAATCCCCTCAGTTCCCGCTCATGGCGCGGGTCTGCGCCTTCTTCAGCGCGGCCTCGCTGGACTGGCCGGTCAGCGCCGACTGGAAGGCGCTCTGCAGGGCCAGCGACACGGATGCCCAGCGCGCCCCGACCTTCGTGGTGCGGGAGCGGGCGGTGGCCACCTGGTCGGCGAGGGCGTCGAGTTCGGGCACGTCCTTGCGCCAGATCGCGGCGGCCTTCTCGTTGGCCGGGACCATCCAGCTGTTGCGCGCGTAGGAGATCTGCTCCTTCTCGCTCGCCATGCAGGAGATGATCTTCGCGGCGGTCTTCTCGCGTGCGCTGTCACCGGTCTTCGGCACGGTCAGTACGGCGCCGCCGAGCGGACCCACTGACTTGTCGCCCGTCTTCGGAACCGGGATCTGGGCGATGCCCCAGTGCAGGTTCTTCTTGGTGTTGAGGGTCTCGACCTGCCACGGTCCGTTGATCATCATCGCGGCGTTGCCCGCCATGAACTGGTCGTTGACGTCGGCCTGCGTCCAGTTGACGGTCGACCTGGACAGCGAGCCGTCCTTGAGGAGGCCCTTCCAGTAGTCGAGCGCCTCGGCGACCTTCGGCGTGGCGAGGTCCGTCTCGTCGCCGCCGTTGGACCACATGAACGGGGTGAACTGGAAGACACCGTCCTCGGCGCCGCCCGCGCTCAGGGCGATGCCGTACTGCTTGCCCTGGGTGAGCTTCTTCGCCGTCTCCTGCATCTCGGCCCAGGTGGTGGGGACTTCGAGACCGGCCTTGTCGAGAATGTCCTTGTTGTAGAAGAGGGCGAGGGTGTTCACCGTGCGCGCCGCCCCGTAGTACGTCCCCTTGTAGGAGCCGAAGTCGACGATGCCCTTGGGTATGTCCTTGCTGGACAGACCCAGTGAGCGCAGGTCGACCAGGCCGCCCGCCTCCGCGAATGTCGGCATCTCGGAGGCGTCGAACTGGATGACGTCCGGGAGCGACTTCGACGACGCCATGCGCAGCGACTTCGTCATGACCTGCGCGGCGGGCACGCTCTGCTGCTCGATGTCGATGCCCAGCCGCTTGCTGCAGCGGGTGAGTGTGGCCGCGTCCCAGCCGTGGTACGAGTCGTCGGTCGAGGAGTTGAGGACGGTGTAGACGCTGTCGTCGCGCTGGGCGCCGCAGCCGGCGAGCGCCGCGGTGGCGACGAGCGCGGAGACGACGGTGAGCGGCGCCGCGGCTCGTCGGGCCCGTCGGCGCCTGCTGGGCGTCGCGTCCGGTGGAGGAACTGCTGTCACGGTGGTTTGCCCTTGCCTGAGTGGGATGGCCGGCCCGGCGGAACTCCGGTGTCCTGCCGGGGTGTTCGCGTGTCCCGCTACGGCTCCGACCCAGGCCGTAGGGACTGCTGCGCGAAGGGGGCCGGGCGTCAGCGGACGCCGAGCAGCTGCTGCACGGCGAGCCGGCCGGCGCGTCCGGGTCCGGAACCGGCCGGGCGAGGGGTGCAAGTGCGGGGATCGGACATGGTGCGGCCCTTTGCTGCTGCGCGACTGCCCGGCGTCCACCGGGTATTTGTTTTCCTGATTGACTAATACGCCATGGAGCGTCGAAGCGCTAGACCCTCAGACCCGGACTTCGCTCCTCCAGCCCACTTTCACCAGGCTTTACAGGTATCGAAGCGCTTCGACGAATCTTCACCATGTGCGCCTTGCTCTTTTGTTTCCTGTGGGGTCAAATGACGTCGTCAGAGCCTTACCGGCGACGGCTGTCCGATGTCATCGACCGGACGACGCCCGCCCCACTGACCTGAACCACCTCTGCTCCCAGGGAAGACCATGAAGTTCACCGACGGCTTTTGGCTGATGCGCGACGGGGTCCAGGCCTCGTACGCCACCGAGGTCCGCGACGTCCGTACGGGCGACGGCCGCTTCACCGCGTACGCCTCCGTCAAACGTGTCGAGCGGCGCGGCGACACCCTCAACTCCCCCCTGCTGACCACCGAATGCTTCTCCCCCGCCGACGGAGTGATCGGCGTCCGGATGACCCACCTGGCGGGTGCCCGGCGGGCCGGCCCGCACTTCGAGCTCACCGGTACGGACACCACCGCCGGGCGCGTGCACCGGGACGGCGACGTCGTCGAGCTGGCGAGCGGCTCCCTGTCGGTGCGCCTGAACACGGCGGAGCCCTGGACGCTGTCCTTCCGTGACGCGGACGGGCACGAGGTGACCTCGGCGGGCCGCAAGGGCACCGCCTTCTTCACCACCGGCGACGGCACACACCACATGGCAGGTCAGTTGACACTCGGCGTCGGCGAACAGGTCTACGGCCTCGGCGAGCGCTTCACCCCGTTCGTCAAGAACGGCCAGGTCGTCGACATGTGGCAGGCCGACGGCGGCACCAGCAGCGACCAGGCGTACAAGAACGTCCCGTTCAGCCTGCACCTCTCCCCCGCCGGGGCCTACGGCGTGTTCGTCAACCACCCCGGCAGGGTCAGCTACGAGATCGGCTCCGAAGCGGTCGGCCAGATGCAGTTCAGCGTCGAGGACCAGGCACTGGAGTACTACGTCGTCGCGGGCCCGACCCCGAAGGACGTGCTGCGCCGCTACACCGCGCTGACCGGCCGCCCTGCGCTGCCACCGGCCTGGTCGTTCGGTCTGTGGCTGACGACGTCGTTCACCACGCAGTACGACGAGGAGACGGTGACGTCGTTCGTCGACGGCATGGCCGAGCGCGACATCCCGCTGAGCGTCTTCCACTTCGACTGCTTCTGGATGCGCGAGTACCAGTGGTCGGACTTCACCTGGGACCCGGACGTCTTCCCCGACCCGGTGGGCATGCTGGCCCGGCTCAAGGAGCGCGGCCTGCGGATCTCCCTCTGGATCAACCCCTACATCGCCCAGAAGTCGGCCCTGTTCGACGAGGCAGCCGCCAACGGCTACCTGGTGAAGAAGGCCGACGGCGACATCTGGCAGTGGGACCTGTGGCAGGCCGGCATGGGGCTCGTCGACTTCACCAACCCAGACGCGTGCGCCTGGTTCCAGGGCAAGCTGAAGGTCCTCCTCGACCAGGGCGTCGACTGCTTCAAGACCGACTTCGGCGAGCGCATCCCCACCGATGTGGTCTGGCACGACGGCTCCGACCCGCAGCGCATGCACAACTACTACACGCACCTCTACAACCAGGTGGTCTTCGAACTCCTGGAGAAGGAGCGCGCCATCGGCGAGGCGGTCCTGTTCGCCCGGTCGGCGACGGCGGGCGGCCAGCAGTTCCCCGTGCACTGGGGCGGCGACTGCTGGTCGTCGTTCGGCGCCATGGCCGAGTCCCTGCGCGGCGGCCTCTCGCTCTCCCTGTCCGGCTTCGGCTTCTGGTCGCACGACATCGGCGGCTTCGAGGGCACCCCCGACCGGGCGGTCTTCAAGCGCTGGCTCGCCTTCGGCCTGCTCTCGTCCCACAGCCGCCTGCACGGATCGAGCTCGTACCGGGTGCCGTGGGAGTTCGGTGACGAGGCGGTCGACGTGGCCCGCACGTTCACCAAGCTCAAGCACCGCCTCATGCCGTACCTGTACGGGGTCGCGGCCGAGGCCCACGCCGCGGGCGTGCCGCTGATGCGGCCGATGCTCCTGGAGTTCCCCGGCGATCCGACCGCCCGTGCCCTCGACCGCCAGTACATGCTCGGCCCCGACCTGCTGGTCGCGCCCGTCTTCTCCGCCGACGGCGACGTCGAGTTCTATCTGCCGGAAGGCACCTGGACCCACCTGCTGACCGGCGAACGGGTGCAGGGTCCGGCCTGGCGCCGCGAGACCCACGGGTACGACAGCCTGCCGCTGTATGTACGCCCCGGTGCGGTGCTCCCGTTCGGAGCGGACGAACAGCGGCCCGACGGCGACTGGGTCGACGGCCTCACCCTGCTCGTCGCCCCCGACGCGCACGACGTGACCGTCACGGTCCCCGACCAGCACGGCCGCCAGGCCGCCGTGTATCGGGTGACGCGCGACGCAGACGGCGGCGCGCTGACGGTGGCGGCTCCCGACGGAATTGCGGTGCCCGCGATCACGGAGCTGTGACACCGGGCCCACGTCCCGGTCACGCGACGGCGCCGCCCCGCCCGTTCGGGCGGGGCGGCGCCGTCGCGTGCGTCCGCGTCAGCCGGTGATCGTCGCCCCCACCGGTTCGCGGCGCACCACGTCCACCAGCGACCGGTCGGTGATCTTCAGTGCCGGTGAGACGGCGAGCGTCAGGGTCGACACGCTCATGAACGGGTTGAGGTGGTCCCAGCCCCAGGCCTCCAGAGCGGCCCGTACCGCGCCCGCCTCCTCGGCGACCTCACCGGCCGGGCGGGACGACAGGACACCCCCGACAGGCAGCGGCATCCGCGCCGCGACGGTCTCTCCTTCGGCTCCGCGCACCACGGCCACCCCGCCCCCGTCGGCGACCACGGTCGCCGCGGCCGCGGCCATCGCCGCCCGCGACGTACCGATCGTCAGCAGGTTGTGGCTGTCGTGGGCGTACGTCGTCGCGACCGCGCCCTCGCCCAGAGCCCGGCCGAGGAGCGGGGCGCAGACGACGCCGTCGCGCCCGTAACGGTTGCGGACGCGGACCAGGACGGCCCGGCCCTCCCACTCCACCTCGCCACCGCAGACGGGCAGTTCGATCTCCGCCGCCTCGGTGTAGGTGTCGCGCGGGTTCACGCGCATGGCCCGGAAACGGTGCGTGCCGTCCGGCAGGTCCACCTGCCAGCGGAAGCCGTCCGCGTGCTGTGCCTCCACGTCCACCCGGCTGTCCAGACCGGGGACGGCCATGGGCCGGGTCTCGTCGACCGGCGCTCCGTCCCGGCCCACCACCCGGCCCCCGGCCAGCACCGACGCGGGGTCGAACGCGGCCAGTTCACCGCGCAGGAGCACCAGGTCGGCGCGCTTGCCCGGCGAGACGACACCGCGGTCGTACAGGCGCATCCGCTGGGCCGGTGTCCAGGTCAGGGCCCGCAGGACGACGTGCGGCGGGAACCCCGCGGCGACCGCGACCCGGGCGATGTGGTCGAGGTGGCCCCTGGTGACGATGTGGTCGGCGGCGAGGTCGTCCGTGACGAGGCACAGCGGCGGAAGCTGGGGCAGCGCCAGCAGAGCCGCCGCCACGTCCTCGGTGAGGCACTTCTCCTGGAGCATCATCGTCATGCCCAGGCGGGCCTTCTCCAGCAGCACCTCGGTGCGGTTCTTGGTGTGGTCGGAGTCGACGCCCGTGGCGAGGTAGGCACTCAGCTCGGCACCGGTCAGGTTCGGGCAGTGACCGTCGAGGATCGCGCCGTGCTCGCGGGCGACGGCGGTGATCTCGTGCATGCGGCGGTCACCCGCGACGACCGCCCGGTAGTCCATGACCTCGCCCAGCGCGATCACGCCCGGCCAGCGGAGCATCTCCGCGATGTCCTCGGCGGACAGGGCGGCCCCGGCGTTCTCCAGCCCCTCCAGCGCGGGCACGCACGACGGCACGCCCCAGAGCTGGGTCTGCGCGGTCTCCCGTCCGGCGTCGATCATCCAGCGCATCGCGTCCCGTCCCGCGACGTTGACGATCTCGTGCGGATCGGCGAGGACCGTCGTCGTGCCGCGGGCCAGCGTCACCGCGGCGAACTCCTGCGGCGTCAGGAACGCGCTCTCGATGTGCATGTGGGCGTCCACGAAACCGGGGACGATCAGCATGCCGGTGGCGTCGATCTCCTCCCGCGCCTGCGCGGGGGTGCCCGGCGGCAGCACCGCGCTGATCAGCTCCCCCCGGACCAGGACATCGGCGGCGAACTCCTCACCGGTGAACGTGGACACCACGCGCCCGCCGCTGATCCGGAGGTCGTGCTGTTCACTCATGGGGTCGTACTCCTTCAAGAGCGCTCGTCACGGGACGAACGGATGTCACGGGACGAGGGTGTAGAAGTAGTAGCCCAGCGGGATCATGACGATCCACAGCGGCCAGGCCACTTCGCGGACACGGCCGCTGACGGTCTTGACCAGCACGTGCGCCGCGAGGCCCGTCGCGATACCGGTGCCGAAGTTGCCGAAGAACAGCGTCGTCGCGACGGTCAGCGCCGCCGGGATCGCGTTCGTCGGGTCCTTGAAGTCGACGTTCCTCAGCGCGCCCAGCATGTTCAGGCCGATGTACATCAGCACGGGCGCGGTGGCGGCCGAGGGGATCAGCGTCGCGAACGGCGTGACGAGCAGCAGCAGCCCGAAGCCGCACGCTGCCCAGACCGAGGCCAGTCCGGTCTTCCCGCCCGCGTCGGCGCCGGCCGACGACTCCAGATAGGCGGTCATCGAGGGCGCGCCCACTGCGGCCCCGCCCATCACGGACACCGAGTCGACGAGGAAGGGACGGCGGGCACCGGGGATGTTGCCGTCCTTGTCGAGGAGCCCGGCGCGCCCCGAGACGGCCAGCAGGGTCCCGGTCATGGAGAAGAACTCGGACACGAAGAACGCGAAGATGTACGGGAAGTACTCGGGCTTGAGGGCGCCGAGGACATCGATGTGGAACAGGAGCGGTCCGGGCGAGTCCGGGGCGGTGAAGAGGCTGTCCGGCACCTCCGTCACACCCAGCGGTACGCCGATGACCGTCACCGCCGCGATGGTGATGAGGAAGGCGCCCGGCACCTTCCGCGCCGCGAGCGCGGTGAGCAGCAGCAGACCGCCGAGCGCGAGCAGCGCGGGCGCCTTCGACAGGTCGCCGACGGCGAGGGCCGCCTTGTCCGCGTTGCCCACGACGAGGTCGGCGTCCCGGAATCCGATGAGGGCGATGTAGAGACCCAGGCCGCCGCTGATGGCGTACTTGAGGTTCATCGGCATCAGCCGGGTGACGAGGTCGCGGATCCCGAGCAGGGTCAGGACCAGGAAGGCGACTCCGGACCAGAACACCATGCCGAGCGCCGTGTCCCAGGGGACGTGGTCCTGGCCGACGATGGTGAACGCGACGAGCGCCACTCCGCCCAGGCCGGGAGCGACGACGAAGGGCAGGTTGGCCACCAGGCCCATCGCCAGGGTGGCGAGGGCGATCGCGATGATGACGGCGGTGGTGGCGGCTCCGTGCGGCACACCTGCACCCGCGAGTTGACCGGGCACGACGACGACCGCGTAGGCGGCGGCCATGAACATCGAGGCGCCGGCGACGAGCTCGGTGCGGTGGCTGCTGCCTCGGGCTCGGACGCGGAACAGCCGCTCGACGAGCGAGGCGGGCGGTCCGGGCGGTGGGCTCGCGGCGTCGGTCTGCTCGCCGGCCGGCGGAGCGGTTGGGGACATTCGGGGACCTCGGCGGGGATGAGGGCGGGCAGGGGCTGCCTGCGGCGGCGTCGGCGCGGGAGGAGGCGGGCGTGCGGGGCACCCGGCTTGGGTACGGTCTCTGCAACCGAGTACTGAAACCGGTTGCAGAGACCGGTTGCAGGTATCATGGCATGCCGTAAAGAGAAAGTGAACAGCGGGCTTGGGCAGCTCTCGGGCGGCCACACCGATCAGGGGGACGACGATGGCGACGCTCATGGATGTGGCGCGGGCGGCGGGGGTGTCCAAGGCCACGGCCTCCCGGGCGCTGCAGCGCCCCGAACTGGTCGCCGAACCCACGCGTCTGCGGGTGCGGGACGCGGCCGAGCAGCTCGGTTTCCAGCCCAATGCCGCCGCTCGTGCGCTGACCACCGGCCGCACGGGCCTGGTCGGCCTGATCGTGCCGACGCTCTCCAACCCGTTCTTCGCCCCGCTGGTGATGGGCGCCCAGCAGGCGGCGGAGGAGACGCACAGCCACCTGCTCATCGCGGTCTCCGAGTACGACCCCGAGCGTGAGGCGGCGCTCGCCGACCGTCTCTCCGAGCAGGCCGACGGACTGATCATGGTGACCCCGGTCGGCACGGACGCGGCGCTGCGGGAGCGTTTCCGCCGCCGCCCGCTCGTGCTGGTCGACCGCCAGGTCGGACGGCTGCCCGCCGTGGTGGCCGACACCGCGGCGGGACTGGCCGAACTCCTGGGCCATCTGCTGTCGCAGGGCCACCGCGACATCGCGTACGTATCCGGCCCGGCAGGTTCCTGGGCGGACGAGCAGCGGCGTACGGCCCTGACCACGCAGGCGGCGGACGCGGGCGCCCGTGTCCATGTCCTCGGTCCTCTGCCCCCCACGTTCGACGCCGGGATCGAGGTTTCCCGGTCGCTGCCCCGGGGCGCCACGGCCGTCCTCGCGTACAACAGCTACCTGACGCTCGGTCTGCTCCACGGGCTCACCGTGGCCGGGCTCCGGGTGCCCGAGGACGTGAGCCTGGCCGCGGCCGACGACCTCAGCACCCTCGGCGCGACGACCCCGCCGGTGACAGCGCTCGACGTCCCGCTCCAGGAGGCGGGCGCGCTCGCCGTCACCCGCCTGCACGAACTGCTCGCCGGCCACCGCCGCACCGTCACCTCGCGGCTGCCCGCCCACCCGGTCCTGCGCGCCTCGACGGCCCGCCCGGGTGATCCCGCTTCCGGCGATCTTCTGTCACGGCCCGTCGACTCGTATGTCACAGGGGCGTCTTGATCCACTTCCGGTCGCAACGACTCCCCGGACATGGGTGTCCTATGAAACGACAACGCCCGCTCGGCCCGAGCGGGCGAGAGGACACCACTTCCCCCCAGGAGTACCGATGCGCGTCAAGAAGATCTCCGCACTCGCCCTCGTCGTCGCCGCCGCCGGTCTCTCGCTGACCGCCTGCGGCGGCAGCGACGGAACGAGCGCGGCCTCCGACACCAGCGCGTCCACCAGCTCGAACAGCACCGCCGGCGACGAGCGTTCGACCTCTGGTTCCTCCTCGTCCGACTCCTCCAACGGCTCGGGCACGGGCAGCAAGCTCAGCGCCACCACCCAGACGCAGACCACCGGGTCGAACTCCACGTGCAAGACGGACAACCTCGGCTTCACCGCCGCGTCCTCGGGCATCAAGAACGAGATCGTCGTCAACATGAAGAACAACGGCGCCAACACCTGCAGCATGCGCGGCTTCGC
Source organism: Streptomyces sp. NPDC050264 (assembly GCF_040655895.1). Taxonomy (NCBI): domain Bacteria; kingdom Bacillati; phylum Actinomycetota; class Actinomycetes; order Kitasatosporales; family Streptomycetaceae; genus Streptomyces; species Streptomyces sp. NPDC050264. The sequence goes on along the minus strand of NZ_JBFAKV010000031.1, from coordinate 3,011 downwards.
CGGTGTTCAGCTGGTCGGCCCCGACGGCCTGGGCGACACCGGCCCCGACGCCGCCCGCACCGACACCACCGGCTCCACCGTCACCATCGCGTCCGGCGAAGAGACCCAGTTCCTGCTGCACTACATCCCCGACACCAGCGGCAACGGCAAGACCTACACCCGCCTCGACGTCACCCCGCCCAACGAGACCGTCTCGGAGATCGTGAAGCTCGACGGCGTGAGCATCACCGTCTCCCCCGACAGCGGCAACTCCCCCGACGTCTTCGTCGACCCGGTCGGCTACCACACCGGCTCCGGCAAGTAGGAGCCCGCCCACGAAGCGCGGCAGGGTGTGTCAGCCCCGGTCCCAGACCGTCGCTTCCACCGTCAGTTCGTACGGTCCCGCCACGTCGGTCACCGTGATGGAGCCGAGGCGGCCGTTCCGCGTTCGCAGACAGGCCCTGGTCCCCTCCGTCACGGCCAGCGCGCGGCGCGCCAACTGCCCGCTCGACATTGAGCATTGCTGGTAGGTCGGCGCCTGCGACCTGTCCCAGCCCGCGATGGCGTTAGCGACCACCTCTCCCGCGTGACAGTCGCATTCGAGCCCGAGATCGCCGATCACCGCCTGGGCCGGCGGCACATTGTCGAGCCACCATCCCGTGGGCGCGCCGTTGCTGTAGAGGAGCAGGGTGCCTTTCCAGCGCACCTTCACCGCGGGCCTCGCGGGCTCGACTGTCGGCGCGGGCGGTGTCGAGGCGGGCGGATCGGCCGCCGGCACATCTTTCGGGGCCGACGGGTCCGTACTGGGCGTGGGCGAGGGCGACTTGGTCCGCGGCGGCTCAGCGGAGGACGTCGGCGGCGTCGGGTCGGTCGAGGTGCTCGGGGGCGGGCCCGCAGCCTGGCTGTTGCCGCCGCCACTGCCCGCGCCCGACGTCGCCGAAAGGTTCTGCGCGAACAGCAGGGATCCCAGCAGCAGCGCGAACACGCCGATCCCGGCGACGGCCCACCGCACTTTGACCGAGGTGAGGGCGGGCAGCTCCGTGCCGCCCAGGGTGATGGCCTGTCCTACCACCGCGGCGACCACAAGCACCACGCCCACGACCCACAGTGTCCCGACGAAAGCAAGCAAGTCCGCACCCCCTCGCAGGCGTTCGGCCGGGCCGACCGCGGTTCGCCTCGTCGAGAGGCCGGAGGACGACGGTAGCGACCACCCACCGGTCCGGACCAGGGGGCGGCGTCAGGCGGGGAGTTCGCTACTCGTCACATACGTTCCGAGCGATGGTCGTGAACCGATGTCGTGAACGGCGACACCAGCCGGGAGGGGTGCGCGGCGTCGCGGTAGATCTTGTGGGTGACAGGGCGGCCCACCGGCAGGTGGAAGGCGTCCGGCGGTAGCAGCGCGTTGTGCGCGTCGGCCATCGGCTCGTCGTTCGACACCTCCACCACCAGGCGGTGACCCGGCTGGAAGGTGGCGGTGAACGGGTAGAGCCGCAGCACGTACTCCTCGATCTTCCCGGGCTCCACGGGCACCGCGCGGGTGTGCGGATGGTAGGGGTTTCCCTCGGTGGTGCGCTGTTCGTCGAGTTCGCGGTGGGAGGCCTTGAGGTAGCCGCTGGTGATCAGCTGCCGCCGGCCGCCTCGTCCCACATGCGCAGGATGAAGTTGGTGTCGTCCTGGTCGATCTCCGCGAACAGGTGCGCCGCGCCGGTCCCGATCAGGCCGGTCGGCTTCTCGAACGGCTCGGTGCTCCAGTTCAGCACCTCGCCCCTGTCGGTGACGGTGAGCGGCGCCTGGTAGAAGCCGTCGGGGGCGGCGTGTTCGGCCCCCATGAACTCGGGCTCGAAGGAGAGCTTGCGGCGCGGACGCAGGTTGAGCGACCTGTTTCCCGTACTCGGTGCTGGAGGAAGAGGGTGTCCCCTACCGCGTCGGTCAGTTGATCTCCGACTTTCTGCTGGTGCCCTTCCTTGTTACCCGCGCCGGCGGCTTGGCGCTCCTTCGCCACCAGGTCGCCGCCGCCATGCAGGCACTCTCCGACCTGCGGGTCGAGGAGTTCCCCTTCCCGCTGCCCGGCCTCGGGATCGACATGGTCTGGAACCCCCGGCTGAGCGACCAGGACTTCATCGCATGGCTGCGGGGGCTGCTGTTCGACGTAGCGACGCATCTCTGTAGCGACGCATCTCTGACACCGATGACGCCGACCGCAACGTCCCTGTCAGGTCGGCTCAGGTCGGATCACTGAGAAGCCGGACCCAGCTGGTGCCGGGTTCGTCGAGCATCTGGTCCCGGGTGAGCTTCCAGTCGGCGCGGTCCCAGTTCTGCGCGACGAAATCGAGCTGGGCCATCGCCAGCACGCCCCTGAAGTGGCGTTGATGGGGTTCGAGGCGGCCGGCCGTCGTCAGCCCGTCCTCGATGTCGCCGATCGCCTCTTCCATCCAACGCTCGACCAGATCGGTGAGGTCCGGGTCGACCACGGCGGCGTCCCGGCCGACCCGGATGATGGGCCGGATCGCCGGCCGGCTGTCGGCGGTCCGCCGAAGCCACGCCATGATCGCCTCCGGTGTTCCGTCCGCGACCGTGGTGACGAGGTCAAGCGCCGTCGAGCCGTGCTCGGGCGAACCGACGCGCTGCAGCGCCTCGTTGAGCTGCTCGTCGATGAGCGCCTTCACCAGTTCGCTGCGGGACGGAAAGTACGCGTAGAAGGTCACACGTGTGATGCCTGCCGCGGTCGCGATGTCGTCGACCGTGGTGGCGGCGTACCCCTTCCGCTTGAAGAGCTCGAGTCCTGACTCCAGCAGCAGACGGCGCGTCATCAGTTTCTGCGCCTCACGAAGGTTCGCCATGCCCAGATCCCAACGTGCCACTGTATGCCGACCGGACACAGCGCCTACATGCGGCACATGTCGTGCCAACCTCTTACGGCCGTAAAGCAGTTGGTAGCGGCGGGCGGAGACGCGGACACGAACAACGAACACAGGGTGCAGCCCCGCACCGGTGACGGGCGGGGCTGCACAGGTTGAACAGGTTGCGGCTTA